>JAENWC010000068.1 GCA_016650235.1 Terriglobia bacterium | reverse complement strand
GACCATGGTCTTGCCGTCCGGGGTGAACAGGGGTTCGTCGATATGGCTGGAGCCGGAGACGACGGGACGGCTTGCGCCGCCTGTGACCGGGATCATGTGTATGGCACTGCGGCCGCGGTCTTCGGCGGTGAAGAAGATGCGATTGGAATCGGGGGACCAGGAGAGCGCGCCGACAGGACGGTCCAGCCCTTCGGTGAGTGTAGTGTTTCGGCCGGTGGAGCGATCGATCACGGCGAGCCGCCAGCGATCGGATTCAAAACCGGCGCGCGATTGGGAGCGGTAGGCCAGGAACAAGCCGTCCGGCGAATAGAGAGGAGAGTTATCGGCGCCTGGGTTTTCGGTAATCCGGCGCGGCTCGCCGCCCTCGATGGGGAGCACAAAGAGATCGGAGTTGGTGCTGAGGGCGGGTTGCAGGTCCGTGTTCATGACAAAGCAGACCTCTTTGCCGTCTGCGGTAACGGCATAGTCATCGGGGCCGCCGAGCGAGAAGGGGGGGACATCGCGATTGCCAGGGGTGAGGTCGCGGGGCGCGCCGCCGGCGGCGGGGACTACGAAGAGATGCTTACGGCGCTTGGTTTGCCAGGTGTCCCAGTGGCGATAGAGCAATGATGTGTAGATGCGGGCTTGGACCTTGCTGGCCTTGTCCGCCGCCAGTTTTTTTGTGTTGCAGGGCTCGTCGGCGCAGTCAGGATAGACTTCGCTGGTGAAGAGAAGGTGTTTACCGTCGCCGGACCAGATGACGCCGTCGGCCTCGGTGGCGAGGGTGGTGAGCTGCTTCTGATTGGCGCCATTGGCGTCCATGAGCCAGATCTGGGAACCGTCTTTGCGTGAGGAAACGAAGGCGATTTTCCTGGAGTCAGGGGACCAGCGGGGCCGGCTGTTATTGCCCTCGGTGGTGACCGGACGGGGGGCGCCGCCACGCAGCGGGGTAAGAAATATCTGGCGGGGCTTCGTGTTCTTTTCGATGTCCACCGTCTGGACGCTGAAGGCGATTGCTTTGCCGTCCGGTGAGAGTTGATGTTCTCCGATGCGGGCAAGCCTCAGCATGGCATCGATGTCAAAAGGCGCCTTTTGTCCCCAAGCGGAGGAGGCCGCCAGGAGTAACATTAGGAGAGCTGGACGCATAGTAGCGATTGTAGCGCCCTTGGGGAGCCGGGACGCGGGCGTACGCTAATTCATGGGCAACGCCAAGGCGTGTAAGATAGAGTTTTCGGCCAACGTTTCGCTCAGAGGAGAAACTCACCATGGAAGCAGTTCAACGCGGTAAAAAGATCGTGCTCACGGCGCCTCTTACGGAAACCATTGACCACGCTGGATACTTCATCCAGATGAGCATGGCCTCTCTCCCCATCTGGCTGGAGCGGGTGATCAACAGCCGGTACCCCAACTGGCGGGATGTGGAGTTGAACGAGGATGGTTCGGCAAAATATATGCCGGCAGGGGTCCGATTGCTCGAAGCGTCGCTATTGCGGGAGTTTTCGCAGGACGACATGGTTGCCTGCTACCCCGACGATGTGGACAAGTTCATTGGGACGGACACGCGGGTGGTAGCCGTGTCGACGCACAATCCACTGGGTGTGACATTTGCCGCGGGCGTATATACGTCCATTTTCGGGTCCTCGAAGGTGCCCATCAACTCTCACTATGCGCGGCTGATGTTTGACCGCATCAAGGCGAACTCGCATCGCGCGGGGTTCAAGGTAATCGTGGGCGGGTCCGGTGGCTGGCAGATCACGCAGACCAACAGTTTCGAGGCGCTCTCGGTGGATTGCGTGGTGGAGGGGCGCAGCGAATCGCAAGACGTGTTGGAGCTGTTTCACAAGGCGATGCGCGGCGAGGAGATTCCGCGGCAGATGGAGGCGATCCATCCCAAGACGCGGGAAGATATTCTGTTTCCGGACAAGCGCACAACCTTTGGAGTTGTCGAGATGACCACCGGGTGTGGGCGCCGGTGCCAGTTTTGCCTGCCGGATCTCAATCCGCAGATTGATCTTCCGAAGGACAAGATCCTGGGCGCGGTGCGCGCCAATGTGCGGGAAGGCAACAAGCAGATTTCGTTGGCCACCGAGGACATGTTTATTTGGGGGCAAGTGCATACCGATACGCCGTTCTACTTCCCGAACCGGGAAAAGTTGATGGACCTCTACTCCTCGATTGTGGACACGCCGGGCGTGGAGCAGCATGTTTTGAGCCACGCCACCATCGCGCCGGCGGTTGTGGACCCTCTGCTGATCGAACAGTTGACCAACAAGCTGATCGACAAGAGCCCGATTCACGTGCCGGTGCTGAGCACGCATCCCAGGAAGAAAGTGCTTTCGCCGCTGATCGGCCTCGAGACCGGTTCGGTGCGGATGGCCAAGGCGATCATGCCGAGCAAGGCCGTTCCTTTTTCGATTGAGGACTGGCCGAGCGTAGTGGTTCGGGGTCTGGAGGTATTGAACAAAAACAACTGGTTTCCGGCGATGACGCTGATGGTCGGCAACCCCGGCGAAACCGATGAGGATACCAAGGCGACCATCGATCTCATTTATGAAGTGGAGCGCCGCGGCCTGTTCGCTTTCTTCATCCCGTCTATCTTCACGCCGCTGCATGACACCCGCATGGAGAACCAGCAAGGCGTGACCAAGACCGAGAACATGACGCAACTGCAGTGGCAGTTGATGATGAAGTGCTGGAAGATGAATCTGCGTCCGGGCAACTATTCCTGGTGGGCTCCGGCGGTGTGGCGTGTGGGCGCAATCATTCTCTGGATGTGGAAACTGCGGAAGGTGAACGGACCGAATTTCACCTGGCCGTTGCTCATGTTCTCCTCGGCGTTGCCGGAGAAAGTGATGGGCTGGCTGGGCAAAATCCATGTGGGCCGTCCGCTCCGGATCAAGACGCGCAAGGAACTGCTGGAAACCATCCGCCCCTCGCAGCAGGGATTTCTGCGGGAGGATAATGGCGATCTGCCGGACGGTTGGGCGCCCGCGCCGGCCAAGCATGAGAATGAGGCGGCGTTCAAGGTGGTGGGATCTTAGGGCCGGCCCGGATGTAGCCATTCCGGGAAGAGCAGTTTCTTGATCTCCGGTTTGTCGAGGTCCGCCTTCAGGATCATCCGGGCTACCAGGTCCATGCGCTTGGGTGGTTGCCGGCCGGCCAGTTTTTCCGCCAAAGAGCGCACAGCTTCATAGCCGATCTGGTAGGGGTCCTGCACCAGCATGGCGTCGATGGTTCCGTCCTTGAGGGCCTGCACGTGGGAATCGCTGAAGTCGAATGTGATCAGCCTGACCTTGCCGGAGAGGCCGCGGGACCCGATAGCTTGAATCGCGCCCAGCGAACTGGCCTCTGAGGAGGCAAACATGCCGTCCAGATCCGGATGCGCGGTCAGCATATTTTCGGCCGCTGCGCGCGATTTGGCGCGGTCGCTCATTCCATACTGCATGGCCACCATCTGAACGCCCTGGAGTTCCTTGGCGAGCGTATCCTGAAAGCCGTTTTCACGCAGGACCGTGGAGGTGCCGCCCGGTTTGTGCGCCACCATGGCGATCTTGCCCTTCCCGCCGATCAGTTCGGATAGCTTGCGGGCGGCACGGACGCCGGCGCCATAGTTGTCGGTGGCGACGAAGGTGACGTAGTCCTCGACGTTGACGCCGGAGTCGAATACAGTAACCGGAATGCCGGCCTTGATGGCGCGTTGCACTGGGGCGGCGAGGGCGCGCTCATCGGTGGCCGAGATGGCAATGGCGTCCAGGTGCTGGGCGACCATCGAGTCGACAATTTGAATTTGCCGGGCGTGGTCTGTTTCCTCGTTCGGGCCGTTCCACAACACCTCCACGCCAAGATCTTTGGCGGCCTGGTCCACACCGGCATGAATCGAGACAAAGAATAAATGAGAGGTGGCTTTGGGCACTACGCCGATGCGTTTGCGGGTGTGCCTTTGGCAGCCGGCGAGCAGGCACAAGATGAGCGCAACAGCAGTTGCCAGGGGCCAGAGACTGGCTCTGGGGCTCCTCAGTAACACAGGCCAGTTATGCTCCGGCTGCCGATTTTCCCTCGATCAAGGCGCAAGCCTCCTCCGTGTTGGCGGCAATCGGAAGTATGGTGTCGAGCCTTGTAAATTTGAGCACCTGCTTGACACGATCGGTGATGCTGGACAGGTAGAATTGTCCGCCGGCGTTGTTGACGTTGGCAAAGCACTGTGTGAGCATGCCTAATCCGGCGCTATCGACAAAGTCCACGCCCCCCAGATCAAATACGACCTTCGCGGTGCCGTTCTTCTTCAACTCGTTGATGTGATCTTCGAGCCGTTGCACTTCACGGCCCAGTGTAAGACGGCCTTTCAGCTTCAACAGGACAATTCCTGTTCCAGTAGTCTCTTCATTAATTTCCAGTAGCATTGTTTCTCCGGCCGCCTTTCTGAATGGCCCCTCACCGTTCTCTACTTTATCTCAAATCGAAGTGGCCGGCACGCCAAGCTTGGCCGGGCCGGAGCCATGGTGTTGCTGTGCGCGACGTGAAAGTGGAGGAGCCGCGTGCGGCACCGCGGGCCAGACCGCGACACCGACAGCCTATGAAAGCTACCTCAAGGGACTCAGCTTTCTGCAGCGGCATGACAAGCGGGAAATCTGGATTCGGCGATCCGTGCATTCGACGGAGCCGCTCGGAGCGAACCGCGGTTCGCGCTGGCCTTCGCGAAGCTGGGCGAGGCGGAAGGGATGAAAGCCCGCCTGTCCAAAGACGCGGAGCTTCAAAAGCGCGCCCTGGCGGATGCGTCACGCGCGGCCGAAATTAATGACCAGCTTGCTCCAGTTCACATCTCGCTGGCGAAGATTCATTTGGACGGCGGCAAGTATGAACTTGCGATGGAGCGGTTTCAACGCGCGTTGCAGTTGGATTCGCGCAGCGCGGAATCGCACAAGGGAATCGCGCTCGCATACGAGTCGCACGGAAAGCGGAGTCGGAGAGCGGTTTGAGGAGGGCCGTGGCGTCGCGGCCGGGACATTGGGACGCGTATAACGCAACAAGCAATTCCCGGACCCCAAGCTGCCCAATCTGAAGGGCTGCCTGCGCGACAACTAAAAAGATTAACCCGCTGTGACCTTTCGCGCTACCAGAGCAAGTGTGCGAGAATACCGCCTATGACGGCGGAACCGGATCCGACTCTCTATAACAAGGACCTGGCTCCCGTTCCGGAGTCACAACGTACCTGGGGCGTCTACAGTTACGCTTCTCTCTGGGTCGCCATGAGCGTCTGCATCCCCACCTACATGCTCGCCTCGGGCCTCATCGCGGGCGGCATGAACTGGTGGCAGGCCATACTCACCATTTTCCTTGGGAACGTGATCGTGTTGATCCCCATGCTGCTCAACGCACACGCCGGCGCAAAGTATGGCATTCCCTTCCCTGTCCTGGTGCGCGCCTCGTTTGGGGTTCGCGGAGCAAATCTCCCCGCGGTTCTGCGCGCGCTGGTGGCGTGCGGCTGGTTTGGAATTCAAACCTGGATCGGCGGCCAAGCCATACATTCCATGCTGAAAATACTTTGGCCCGCAGGCTCGGCGGAACCCTTTCTCTGGCTCTGTTTCGCAGCTTTCTGGATCGTCAACATGTATGTCATTTGGCGCGGCCTGGAGGCCATCCGCGTTCTCGACGATCTGGGAGCGCCGTTCCTTCTCGCCGTCGGGTTGCTCCTGTTGTGGTGGATCACCGGAAAGGCGGGAGGATTAGGTCCCGTCTTGAGCCAGCCCAGCAAATTCCAAACCTCCGGCGAGTTCATCAAATTCTTCATCCCATCGCTCACCGCAATGGTTGGCTTCTGGGCCACCGTGGCGCTCAATATTCCGGACTTCACGCGTTACGCCAAGAGCCAGCGCGCGCAGATTGTGGGGCAGGCGCTGGGTCTACCTGCCGCCATGACCCTCTATTCGTTCATCGGCGTGGCAGTGACCTCAGCGTCGGTGATCTTGTTCGGGGAAGCCATCTGGGACCCGGTCGCATTGATCGGGCGCTTCAACCAGCCGCTGGTCGCCTTTGTCGCCCTCATCGCGATCCTCATCGCTACGCTCACCACCAATGTCGCGGCCAATGTCGTATCGCCTTCCAATGATTTCTCGAACCTCGATCCGGGAAGAATCTCCTTCCGCACCGGCGGGCTCATCACCGGTTTTCTCGGCATCATGATGATGCCGTGGAAACTTATGAGCGACTACAGCTCTTACACCTTCGGATGGCTGGTTGGATACTCGGGCCTCCTGGGGCCTATCGCCGGCGTCATGATCGCCGACTATTTTCTCGTCCGCGGCGGGCGTCTGAATGTCGAGGACCTCTACCGCAGAAACGGAGAGTACGAATACAACAGCGGATGGAACCCGCGCGCGGTTGCGAGCCTGGCTCTGGGGGTGGCCGCGGCGCTGCTGGGACTGGTGATCGCCCCGCTCCGATGGTTATACGATTACGCCTGGTTTGCCGGCTTCGCAGTATCCGCGGCAGCCTACGTCATTCTCATGCAGCCAGCGTCAACCAAGTTGTCGAGGTTTGCATGAACCAGCACACTAACCCATTGGCGGAGACCTTCCCGCCCCTCGGCAATCACCAAGCTGCCGTCGAAGCCAACCGTTGCCTGTTTTGCTACGACGCGCCGTGTACGCACGCCTGCCCCACCCACATCGACATCCCGCGCTTCATCAGAAAAATCTCCACGGGGAACCTGATTGGGTCGGCACGCGCCATCCTCGAAGCCAATCTGCTCGGAGCAACCTGCGCCCGCGTCTGTCCAGTGCAGGAGTTGTGCGAGGGGGCCTGCGTTCTGGGCGCGGACCACAACCCCATCGCCATCGGCCGCCTTCAACGCTACGCGATGGATCACATTTACAGTCGTGGCATCACCCCCGTCCGGATCGCCGCAACCACTGGGAAAAGCGTCGCCGTCATCGGCGCCGGACCGGCGGGACTTTCCTGCGCCGGCGAACTGGCGCGCCGCGGCCACAGCGTCACTGTCTTTGAAAAACGGGAACTGGGCGGCGGCCTTTCCACCTACGGCATCATCTCCCTGCGCGAACCCATCGAGGCATCGCTCGCTGAAGTGAAGATGATAGAGCGGCTCGGCGTAAAAATGGAAACCGGAATCGAGTTAGGCTCCAGTCTGAAACTCGACGAACTGCAAGACCGGTTCGACGCCGTCTTCCTCGGCCTTGGGCTCGGCGCTACTCCGTCGATGAGGATTCCCGGTGAGGAGTTGATTCTGGATGGCCTGGCCTACATCGAAGAGAGCAAGCTGAACGCCGGCGCCATGAAAGTGGGCCGGAGCGTGGCCGTGATCGGGGCCGGCAACACAGCCATCGACTGCGCCACCATCGCCCGGCGTCTCGGCGCGGAACAGGTCACAATGATCTATCGCCGCACCGCCCAGGAGATGACCGCTTACCCTCACGAATATGAGTTCATCAAAAAGGAGGGGGTCGAATTTCGTTTCCTCACCCAGCCGGTGCGCGTGCTCTCCCAAGGCGCCCGCGTCACAGGATTGAGCTGCATTCGCATGGAACTGGATTCCGCCGATGCCTTCGGCCGCCGTACACCCCGTCCCGCCAATGGCCCCGAATTTACCATCGCCGCCGATCAGGTGGTAAAGGCCATCGGCCAGGAAAAGCCTTCGTTGGCACAGAGGTTGGGCCTCGCCGTCGACAAAGGCTTCATCCGCGTCGATGCCAGTTTTGAAACCAGTATCCCAGGCGTTTTTGCCGGAGGCGATTGTGTGCGGGCCAGCCCGCAATGGGCCGTCCCGCATCAAGCAACAGCGCCGGGACGAGCTCCGTCTTGCGGGCTGTTAACCAAAAAGGACACCGCCTCCACCGTGATGGCGGTGCAGGATGGCAAACTCGCCGCCGCCGTCATCGATGAGCGGATCGGAAACTCTGATCCCGAGCCGCAGCCAAGGGGAGCGGTTGTCAAAGAGGAGGGACAGTAATGGCCGACCTCAGCATCAATTTTGCAGGCATACGGTCGCCGAACCCGTTTTGGCTGGCCTCGGCCCCGCCGGCCAACTCCGGCGCGCAAGTCCACCGCGCCTTTGAAGCCGGTTGGGGTGGAGCCGTCTGGAAGACCATCGGCCCGCCAGTCCTGAACGTCTCCAACCGCTATGGAGCCTGGCACTTTGGCGGCCAGAAGATGCTCGGCATCAACAACGTCGAACTGATTTCCGACCGTCCGCTGGAAACCAACCTGCGCGAAATCGCCGAAGTGAAGCGCGCCTGGCCCGGCCGTGCCGTCATCGTCTCGGCCATGGTCGAGTCCAAACCGGAAGCATGGCACAACATCGTCCGCCGCATCGAGGACACCGGCGCCGACGGCATCGAACTCAACTACGGCTGCCCTCACGGCATGAGTGAGCGAGGCATGGGCGCGGCCGTCGGACAGGTGCCCGAATACTGCGAGCAGATCACGCGATGGGTCATGGATGTGGCCCGCATTCCCGTCATCGTGAAGCTGACCCCGAACATCACCAATATCGCCGGCCCTGCCCGCGCCGCTGTGGCCGCCGGCGCCAACGCGCTCTCCCTCATCAATACCATCAACTCCATCACCGGCATCGATCTGGACTCGCTGGAGCTTTCGCCCAGCATCGGCGGTAAGGGTGGGCACGGCGGCTTTGCCGGACCGGCGGTGAAGCCCATCGCGCTGAACATGGTCGCCTCGCTCGGAATCGACGATGTCGTGCGAGCATCCGGGCTGCCCATCTCAGGCATGGGCGGCATCACTACTTGGAAGGACGCGGCCGAATTCCTGCTGCTTGGAGCCTCCAGCCTGCAAGTCTGCACCGCTGTCATGCATTACGGATTCCGCATCATCGAGGATCTCTGCGACGGGCTTTCGGAATGGATGGATTCGAAAGGCTTCGCCACAATTGCCGATGTCCGCGGGCAAAGCCTCCACCGCGTCTCCGATTTCCAGGACTTTGATCTCTCCTTTCGCGCCGTCGCGCGCATCGATCCGCCCTCCTGCATCAAGTGCAACTTGTGCTACGTCGCCTGCAACGACGCGGCGCACCAGTGCATTGACCTGTTTGACAAGACAGGAAACAAAGTGGAGCCTTACGCCTATGACGTTTTATCCAACGGCCGGGAGGAGGCCGTGGAAAACCGTCCTCAACCGCATGTGCGTGAAGTGGACTGTGTGGGATGCCGCCTCTGCCACAACGTATGCCCCGTCGAAAATTGCATCGCCATGGTCGAGGTTCCCTCCGGCCGTGAGCAGGTTACCTGGGGCGCGCTCGTAAAGTCGCGCCCGGAGGTCACAGAAGACTGGGACGCGATG
>JAENWC010000067.1 GCA_016650235.1 Terriglobia bacterium | reverse complement strand
GATTGCGAAGATCGTGATCGACAGGAAGACGACGACGCACAAGGCCGCGGCGATCCGCGACGGCACGCCGCGGCGCTCGAACCATTCGAGCATCGGCACCAGCGCGATGGCGATCACCAGCGCCGCCGTCACCGGCAGGAAGAATTCGGCCCCGGCCCGCAGCGCGAAAGGCAAGGCGACCAGCAATCCGACGCCCGCGGTCAGCGTCAGCGAAGCCAGCAGCCGGTCGCGCTTGGTGGTGTCGCCCTCGAGCAGCTGCGGCTGCGCCTCGCCGCCGGGCTCGGGGTCTTTCTTGCTGGTCCGCGCGTCCATGGCCGCATCATATCTGCGGCGGCGCTGCGAGGCCAGCGTTGCATCCGCGGATTCTCAATGCCGTCGTGTGTGTTGGTGCCCCTGGCCCGACTTGAACGGGCACTCCGGTTAGGAACTCGATTTTGAGTTAGGTAGAAAATAACGTAATCTACTGATATTACTAGGTTATATATCATGGCACTGCGCTAATGTGCTAATCCATGTGCTAATTAGAATTGGCAATCTGACCCCAAATTTGGCCCTGAGAGGCCCCAAGAAGCGATTTGGTGGGATTGGCCATGCAAGTCCCACGGGCAGCGTTCGCGTCCTTTATGGAGCCTCGCTATCTGTCATGTAAAAAAGCGAGGGCTGGCGCCGCTTCAACCGCCCTTTTGCATACAGCATGACGCCATCTCGCGGAAATTGCGTTACCGACTCCGTCCCGGCGCATCGCGCGTTATCAAAAGACCGGAATGGGGTGGGAAGCGGACCCTTGCGCCAGTCGTTGGGCAGGTCGTTTCATAGAACTACGCCATTCGCCCCCTTGGTTCGCGAGAACCTGACGGGGAAACTTTCAATCTCGAAACAGGGACAAAAGTCGCTTTTCGGCGCCTTGGAAGAGTTCGTCCAAAGCATCTGTGATTGACATGCCGGGCCCCTGCACGCACATGTAGAGATGCCGATTGACGACTCAGTCCCGCCTGGCAATCCGTGGACCCGGAAGCACGATGATCCGCGAACTCCCCTGTTTCCCGACGCCGCACGGATTGTATATCCTAAAACGCTCGAGGAAATCATTGATCTCTGCAAAAACCGGCCTGCCTCGGAACGCCTCAAGGCTGCCGGAAGCCATTGGGCTTTGTCCCATGCAGCTATCAGCGATCACACATTCATCGAAACTCACGATCCGCGCGGGCAGCATCGAGTCCTTGGCAAGACACTTGACGACGTAATTCCGCACTGCCTCACTCGAGAATATTTGGAGGAAAAGGTTGCGAGTGAGACTTCGGACCCCAACAAGACCTATCTGGTCCATGTCGAGGCCGGGAAGCGCATCTATCAGTTGTATGCCGAACTTGACCAGCCGATCGATGACTCCAAACCAACAAACCTAGCGGGGGTCCTAAAACACGAGTTTAAAAGTTCCGTCAGATACGCCGGCCCATGGGCCTTTAAGACCCTTGGTGGCGCCGGAGGACAAACCGTCGTCGGGGCAATAAGCACCGGAACTCACGGGGGTGATTTTGACCTGCCACCGATAGCGGACTCAGTTGTTGCCATCCATCTGGTGGCCGACGGCGGCAAACAATATTGGATTGAATCAACCGATGGCCCCCCGCTCGCTGATCCCGAGAAGTTGAACACCATATATCCGGGCATAGAGTACAAACGTGGCAACGAGATGTTTAACGCGGTGCTAGTCTCTGCTGGACGTTTTGGTGTCATTTACTCTGTCGTTTTAAAAGCTGTCCCCCAATTTATGTTGTGTGAGCAACGGAATCTCAAAGTCTGGCAAGAAGAGAAAGACAAAATCTGGGACCAGACCTCGTGGCTGTTTAACGAAGCGGGCCAGAGGTGCCGCTTCCTTATGATAGCAGTTTGCCTGACAACCCATGCAAACTTCACGAAGAATCTCATTGGAGTTACCAGGCGTTGGGAAGTTAAAATGCAGTCAGATCCATCAGGCCGGATGGAGCGCGTGGGGGACAGGGTGAACCCGCTTGAACTAGACCAGCGACTGCAGGCGCCGTTGTTTAAAAATGCTGGAAATTCATACCCCTACAGCCCCGACGAGGACGACACAAATTCAGCTGCGGATCCAACGTGGTTAATGCGCGCTTGCGCCGCTCCTAATTTCCTGAAGGGTGTGGTTGCCGCAGTTGCGGATGACATCGATAAGTTTGTGAACAGCTCCGGATCGGACGTTGGCTTTAACATCGCAAACATCGCCACTGGGGGCGTCGGACTAGTGGTTCTGCTTGGTTTCTTCTCCTTTATCAGGGACCTCCTGAAGTATGATATTCTCAGGCACCTCGAGAAGGCTCCAGAGAATGTTCGCTTAGGCGAAACCCTAGAGTATATTAAGAACACTCTCCTCGCTAATGAAAAGACGCGCGAAGCGGGAATGGCAGCGTGGCAAATGATTGCTGACCTAGCATTTAGACAGCAACAGTCGGAGCGGAAGTATGACGCAATTAGCTATGCCGTGATGGACCAAAAGAACTACCGCGACATTAACTGCGAAGTAAATGTCGACTCGGTGGAAGTCTTTTTCTCATTGGTGCGCAGTCCGGGAAGTGTCGAGCCACCGCCGGACCTTATTAACTTCGTCGATGCGCTGATTCTTTTCGAAATGAATAACGAGTACAATGGAAACGCATTTGTGGGATATGCCTCGCTCCGCTTTATGGGCAGTTCTCGCGCTACGTTAGCGATGCAACAGTGGGAAACCACCTGCTCCGTCGAAGTTGCCTGTCTCCGTGATGTGGTGGGTAGTCAGGCACTCGTCGATTTTGCTGTCAACTGGGCACGTAACAACAATAATCTCTGTACCCTTCATTGGGGACAGCGCAACGATTACACCAAAGAAGATGTGGACTTCCGGTATGCTAATGATGGTGCAATCACCTCTTGGCGCGCAGCCCTAGCTGAGATCACCGACAATGGACGTTTAGACGGCTTCAGTAGCGCCTTCACCCGCAAGACGGGTCTGGAAGTAGTATGACCTGCCCCACCTGCCTAATGGTGCACTGATTATGGAGATGTTTTACGGGCCTTGGATGTTGAGGCTAAATTATGCAGATTTCAATTTCGAGCACAGGCTAATCATTTCCGGTTCAGAGAATGCCGACGGCCACTATAGCTTCCTCTTCCCTCGTTCGTTGGACATTCAAGTTAACGGCGTCGCATGGTCGATGAGTTTCGAAATACTCCATGTTGTTTCTTCCGAACCCCTACAGCGATGGGAACCCAGAGTAGTAAATCGTACAAGCCACATGGAAGCCGGCATGGGAATGATTGTAAACCTGGATTCCATTGAAGCGCCGCACGTGTCTCTCACTTGTATCTCAATGGACCCGCTTCTTAATCCAAATCCTACGCCAAACCCCTACGACTTCACGATCCCGGAAGGCCATCGCTAAGTTGAGATTACGGTGACAGTTCACTCAATGCACTAAATTCCCGCAGGCGTTCGAAATAGCTTTCCTACAGAAACCAAATGGGTTATAGGGCGCTTCCGAGTCGAGGACACGCCCTTGCAATCCATTCACCCATTACCGCCGCCGCCAAGATGCGCCTGCGCTCGTACTTTCTCGCGCGGTAGGGGCGTGAACTTAGTGAAGTTCCGAAGAATCTAAGAGCCCGAAACAGACAAAGTAGACAACCCCCCGATTCATTCCTTTTCCAGGAGAGAAGTTCCCGAAACTCACGAAACTCACAGACCCTCGAATCGACCCACCCGCCGCTTGCTGCACCCGGCCTTGGCCCCTACCTCGCCACTCAGCGGCCGCCGCCCGGAGACACCATGACCAAACTGTCCGATTTTCCCGTCACCCGCCGCTGGCTGGCGTCGCATCCCGAGCGGCTGCAGCTCTATTCGCAGCCTAGCCCGAACGGGGTCAAGATCTCGATCCTGCTCGAGGAAACCGGCCTGGCCTACGAAGCCCACCGCATCCCGTTCGGCGACGACGGCACAAGGAGCGCGGAATATCTGGCGCTGTACCCCTACGGCAAGATCCCGGCGATCCTCGACCCCGCTGGCCCGGGCGGCCAGCCGCTGGCGCTGTTCGAGAGCGGCGCGATCCTGCTCTACCTCGCCGGCAAGACCGGCCAATTGCTGTCCGGCGATCCCGCTCGCCGGTGGGAGACGATCCAGTGGCTGTTCTGGCAGATC
>JAENWC010000066.1 GCA_016650235.1 Terriglobia bacterium | reverse complement strand
GGCCAGTGCGCCGTGGCATGCGCCCTGATTGCATCCCATCTTGGTGAGGACGGGGATGACGTGGTTGCGGAAGCTCCATTCGAATGGAGCCTGGAAACCTGCTACGCGCACCTTCGCGGAGGCTGATTGGCCGTTGGCCTTGGCGGTGATGACGGCTTCTCCGGCGGCTATGGGTGTGACGATGCCCTTCTCGTTTACGGTGGCTACGGCGGCGTTGGAGGAGATCCATTGTGCGGTTCGGGTGAGGTCTTGCTGGTAGCCGTTGCTGGTGGCTTCAGCAAGCAGTTGATGGCGGGCTTCGCGATTGGTGAGTTCTATTGCCGGGGGGAGCACGGTAAGAGACTGGGCGCCGGCGATGAGTGGGAGGAGGAATACGAGCCGCCTGAAAGGCGGCTGCTGCCAGAATTGGCTGCGCCACATGGCTGCAATCGGCGAGATTTTTCTATAACGCAGTTTCATGGTGATCAAGTGAACAACTGGTGAATGGGCTCCACGCCGCGGTCTACTAGCGGGATGGGACGGCCTTGGGCGCCGGGCAGTTCCTGTTCGATATCGATGCCGAGTCCTTTGTAGACAGTGGCCGCGATCATGGCGGGGGTCACTGGGGTGTCCCTCGGATAGCCGCCAATTTCATCGGAGGCTCCAACCACTTGGCCTCCCTTCATGTCGCCGCCGCCCATGAGGACGGTCCAGCATTGCGGCCAATGGTCACGGCCGCCGGCGGGATTCACCTTGGGAGTTCGACCAAACTCGCCGAATCCGACGACCATGGTTTCGCTGAGCAGGCCGCGGTCGTGGAGATCTTCCAGGAGCGATGAGTAAGCCATGTCGAACATGGGGCCGACCAGATCCTTGTAACAACTGATGGGACTGAACGGTTTGGAGCCGTGTATGTCCCAGGTGATTTCGTCGAATACGGTTTCAAACATGTTGACGGTAACGAACCTGACGCCGGCCTCGATCATGCGGCGGGCCAGGAGGCAGCTTTGGCCGAATCGGTTCATGCCGTACTTTTCGCGAATCTGCTCAGGCTCGCGGTGGAGTTCGAAAGCCTCGCGGGCCTTTTGCGAGCTCATGAGGGTGTAGGCCTGGTGGAAGGTGGAATCGAGGAGCCGGGCGTCCTGGGATGTTTCAAACTTGTTGACTTCTTTGTCCACCAACTCGCGCCAGTTTTTGCGGCGGTCCACGCGCATGGCGCTGAGGTAGTCGGGGGGCAGCATATCGGGGACGCGGAAGTTGGGGTCGGACGGATCGGCATTGAGGACGAAGGGGTCGTATGTTTTGCCGAGAAAACCGGCGTTCTGGCCGTGCGGCATGTTGCCGCCAGTGTTGCCGATGGGGCGCGGGAGAAGGACGTGCGGGGGAACGTCGCCTTTGGGGCCTTTGAGTTTGCCGAGCACGCAGCCGAAATGCGGGTGCTCGACGCCGCCCTGGAATAGACGTCCGGTCTGCATCATCTGGTGTCCGGTGTCGTGTACGGCGGCGGCGGTGTGATGGACGCTGCGGACCAGCGCGTACTTGTCGGCATGCCGGGCCATGCGGGGGAAGTTTTCCGAGATTTCGATGCCGGCGACGTTGGTCTTGATGGGTTTGTAGGGGCCGCGTATTTCGATAGGGGCGTTGGGCTTCATGTCCCAAGTGTCGAGCTGGGAGGGTCCGCCTACCAGCATGAGAAGAATGCAGTTCCTGTCTGTCTTCTTCTTGTCGGTGGCGCCGAGGGCCTTGAGAGAGAACATCTGCTGCAGGCCCAGCCCCAACAGGGGAATGGAGCCGGCATGCAGGAAGTCGCGGCGGCGCAGCCCGTCGCAAAATGTAACCGCGCGATCAGCGTCCAGACGAAACATAAGACACCTACCTTCGGGAAAACAGATTTAGAGGGAGAAACCCTTGTCTTGTAGTTTATTACAAGTGGGCGCAGGTATAGCAAGCGGGTTGGGGCTGCGGCGGGAATGGCCGTTATTTAGCGGGCTCCCGCTGGGCGGAAAGTCCGCTTTGGAGAGCTTGGTGGCGTTCCAGGATTTGGGAACTCGTTTTGCATGGGCCACGATTGCAGTGGCTTTCTGTCCTGGCGAATCCAGTACAATCCTTTGAGGAGCTCTTATGACACGAAATCAAGGCGCTATCGCCAGCCTGGCCGCCCTTTTGTTGATGGCCGGCTGCTCGACAAGCGAGAAAAGCGAGACCAAACCACCCGAAGCAGAAAGGAAGGCGGAGGCGGTGAAGGAACCGGCGCCAGCCAAACCTGCTGAGAAAGTGGTTATGGTAAGGCTGGAGACCAGCAAAGGAAATGTGATGGTGGAGGTGCATCCGGATTGGGCCCCCATTGGAGCCAAACAGTTCCTCGATCTTGTGAAGGACAAGTTTTTTGACGGGGCGAGATTTTTCCGTGTGGTGCCCAACTTTGTGGTCCAGTTCGGATTGGCGGCGGATCCGGCCAAGACCAAGAAATGGGATAAAACGATCAAAGACGATCCGGTCGTGCGCACCAATTCAAGCGGGACCATCGCCTTTGCGACGATGGGACCAAATACCCGCACCAGCCAGTTGTTTGTGAATCTGCGCAGCAACCAAATGCTGGACGATCAGGGGTTCGCACCGTTTGCCCGCGTTACGGAAGGCATGGCTTTCATCAATGGGGTGTATGCGGCATACGGAGAACGGCCGGATCAGGATCAGATCCAGAAGCGAGGCAACAAGTACCTGGACGCCGAGTTTCCGAAACTGGACTATGTCAAGAAGGCAGTAGTGGTGGAGGCCACGCCGGCGAAATAGTGAGCCGTTCGCCTCTTCTGCAAACCGAACGAATTGTTGCGCCAAATCCCGCTTGGAGGCAAGCCGCTTGATGGGAGGAAATATACAAGGCCGGAGCCGGCAACTCGCGTCAACGGACATGCGGTTTTGAACGAGGCGGGCTCAGTTGCGTCCGTGCGGCACGGTTTCGTAATGTTTCCGGAGAAGATCCTCGCCGTAATCGTTGCTGGGATCGCGGAACATCGAATGAATGTGGTTGCTGTCGCGCTCTTGTCTGGCGTTCCCTGTGTTGTCGTATTCAATGAGGATCGACGGCCCATGGACTCGAAAGTAGAAGGAACGCGTACGGTCCACTGGCCCCATCCAGGCAAAATGCACTTTGGCGAATCCGTCGCGCTCAATCTTTCTCTTGTGGGCGGCCGACACGGCCTCAACCTGATTGTTGACGTACTCATCGATCAGTCTCCACAACAACGCCTTCTGCGCAGGATTCATTGCCGAGGCTGGCAGCCCTACAACACTCTGGAGCGCCTTGTCGCGCTTGGGCCCGGTAAAAATCCCCTCCGGCAACTTCTCGCTGACAATGGCCTTGCCGCGTTGCTGGGCGGTCAGTGATTCGATGACCGCGAGCCCCTTGCTACGCTCGGCCGCCAACACACGCCATCCAGCCTCATTGCCCGTCAGAATCTCATCCGGTTCGGCGCCCCATAGCGCCGGCGCGCCTGTCACCTGTTGGCCGACAGCGGTGAAGTTGAGGGCGAGATGATGGCCGTCGAATTGCCATCCCCACCGATTGTCCGTACCGGGTTGGCCAAAGATGCAAAAAAAGTACTTTCCCATTCCAAAGGTATTGCGCCTGGCCGCATCCGCATTTGCGGGGAGGTTTTGCAGAATCACCCCTTCCCGGCGCACGATAGCGGCCGCCTTGAGGTAACCCTGGGAACTGAGCGAGGACCGCAGTAATTCGTGCGCTGCCCTGCGTGCACGGTCATCCATGTCTTCAAAATTTAGTCCTTTGCGAGCGTAAATTCCCGCTGGAAGATTGCTCCAGTCCTTGCGCTCGGCGTCGTCGAAGGCGAACTGCGCTTTGGCTTTCGCATCCGCGGGGAGAGAATCGAGAAAACGGCGCGCTGCCCCGGTCATTCCACTCTCCTCGCCCTGGGCTGCGAGTATCATCAATCCAACGAATACGGCAATCAATCCCGCTCTGCGCATTGTGCTACCGATCCTTCCGATCCCTGATCTACTTCCCGGCGCAAAAGCGATTTGCCCGGTCCTCTTCCCTTGGGCGCGGCTCAGCAAGCGGCTGTAAATACGAAATTCCGAAACCCAGCCGCAAAAGTTGGTTTTGGCGATTCTTGCGCCAAGAAGCAGTCTAACCTAGGAGCCAACGCGGCGTCCATTGGTGGCTCGCCGTTTTCCGCTGCAAACTGCGAGGCCCGGGCGGGGGCGAAGGCGGATTCGCGAATTGGGCGATTTCCGTTTTTGGATTCCACGCCAGCCTCTCAGTTCCAGATAGTATATACGAACTCCGCTCTCTTGCAGCCTCGCGATGCAATTTTTGAAGATGAGTCAGTCCGATAATGGATTTGATCGGACGTTAAGTGAAAATGGCAAGAGCAGTAGTGGTTGGAAAGGTGGCGACGCGCGCCGTACCGGGGTAGAATCGGCACGACAAGATTCTCGTAAGGACGTTAGAGGAGGACACTCGACATTCGGTATGGCCTGGAGATCATAGCGGCCGTGACTGCCACGCGTAATCTGAACCTCGCGCTCGAAACGATCCCACACGGGGTCCCGAAAGTCTGGCCAGTTTTATCGCGACGCTGCGATCTGCCGGTGGCGTACAATGACTAACAGAATAACATCCAAACATGAAGTGCCTTCTACTTAGCGTGCTGTCGGCCTGGGGGTTGGCTGCTCAAACCGTCCCCCCCACCGGTCAGGCCGTGGCGGGCCTGGAAGCCTACGATCAGGCCATGTTGCAGCTGACGGCGAAGTACCAGATCCCGGGCGCGGCGCTGGCGGTGGCCCGCGACGGGCGCCTGGTGATGGCTCGCGGGTACGGCTATGCGGATCGCGACGCCAAGACCCTGGTCCAACCGGACTCGCTGTTTCGAATCTTCAGCATCAGCAAGCCAATTACGGCATTGGCGACTTACAAGCTCGTCGAGCAAGGCAAGCTGCGGCTGGACGCCAAGGCGTTCCAGATCCTGAGCCGCCTCAAGCCGCCCACTGGCCAGACCCAAGACCCACGCCTCCAACTGATCACGATCCAGCATCTGCTGGATCACGAGGGCGGCTGGGATATCAACGCCCTGGGATTCGACCCGGTGGGTCAGAGCACGCGCGCGGCGCAGGTGGTTGGAGTGACGCCCCCAGCGTCTGCCGAGGTCGTCATCCGGTACATGCTCGGTATACCGCTCAACTTCGATCCCGGCCGCAAAAGCGTCTACTCAAATTTCGGTTACTCCGTTCTGGGGCGCGTGATCGAAGAGGTGTCGGGCATGAGCTACGAGACGTTCGTGAAAACCAACGTGTTTGGTCCGCTTGGAATCACGCGCACCGCAGTGGGCCACACGTTGCAAGCGGACCGCTTCCCGGGAGAGGTGACGTATTACTTTCCCGGGCTCGTGCCATCGGTGTTTCCCAACGTGACGGGACTCGTTCCGTGGCCATACGGGGGGTTTTTACATAGAGGCATGGGACTCGTTTGGTGGGTGGGTGTCAAGCACGATGGATCTACTACGGTGCCTTGCCTCGGCTAACGGCAGCCGGGCGCCCCAATTGCTGGTATCGCCACCGTCCGCCTTTCCGAGTACTCTTCCCCCGTTCGGACCCGGCAAGTTGTGGGGCTACAGTGGCGCGTCGGCTGGAGCCCGCTCGCACCTCCGGTTGGACGACCGCACTGCATTCGCCCTGCTCACCAACACGGCTTCGAATGTTCCCGATGCTTTCTTTCAGGACATGGATGCAGCGCTGCTGGCGGCGGGACGCAGCGTGGCCTCCTGGCCCACCACCGACCTGTTCCCCCAGTTCTCCACTTCGTTTTCCGTGGCCCACGCTGCCAGCTTTGCCGTCTCGGCAGCGTCACCGGACCAATACGTTACGCTTAGCGGCTTCAATCTGACCACCACTACTCAGATCGCACCGGGATTTCCTTTGCCGACAAGGCTCGGCGACACGCTCGTGAATATCACCGACGTGACCCGAACCGTGCGGGCCGCGAAGCTGCACTATGTCTCACCGGCCCAGATCAATATCCTGGTGCCTCCGGACGTGACGCCCGGCGCGGCAACCGTCACGGTCTATGCTCCGGATGGGAGCACGCAGACTAGTTCGATGATGATCGACCCGGTTGCGCCGGGGTTGTTTACCGCCAACTCCAGCGGCCGGGGCGTGCCCGCCGCGCTCGCCGTCCGGGTGTCGGCGGCGGGAGTGCAGACGCCTGTCGCTGTGTACCAGTGCGGCTCGACCACTGGAAGCTGCACGCAGACGCCCATCAACCTGAGTGTTTCCGCGGACCAAATAATCCTGCAGCTCTATGGCACTGGCATCCGCCACCGCAGCGATCTATCTCGCGTCCAGGCTTCCATCGGAGGACTTCCAGCGGATGTGCTCTATGCCGGCTCGCAAGGACAGTACGACGGTCTCGATCAGCTGAATCTGCGAATCCCGGCGGCGCTCGCGGGTAACCGCCTCGTGGACGTGGACGTGACAGTGGATGGCCGTGCGGCCAATAGAGTTCAGATAGCAGTAGACAACCAGACAGGTCTGACGGGATGGTGGATGTTGGACGAAGACAGCGGCACGGTGGCGCGGGATTCGTCCGGTAACGGCAACCATGGCATGGTGATAGGCGCCGCCAGTTGGGCCGGCGGGAAATTCGGAGGCGCGCTGAATCTGGATGCAGCGACTGCATTTGTGACCGGGGCCGGGCCGGCCGCAGCGGGCGTGGGCTTCCCCACAGGCAGCGCTCCGCGAACGATTAGCGCGTGGGTGAAGGTGTCGAACCCGCCGTCGGGCGATACCGCAATTCTGCACTACGGCACCGTCGGCAACTTTCTGGCGGCGTCGAATTTCCATTTATTTTTGCGAGGAAGTCCGTCGGGTTCGGTGGGATTCGGCAACGGCTACGGATTCGGAGTCATTGGAGGTACGTCGTCGGTAGCCGATGACGCCTGGCATCATGTAGTCGGGGTGTACGAAGGCCCGGGTACGAACCTCGCGCGCATTTATGTCGATGGCCTGCAGCAATCGTCGGGGACGCTGGCGACGGTTCCGAACACGGGGTCCGGTTTGACCGACTTTCCCAGTACGCCGTGGCGTATCGGCCAGTTTCAGGCGGGAGGGCCTTCGTTCCGCGGTCAGATTGACGATGTGCGGTTGTACAACCGCGCGTTGACCTCCGCCGATGTGCTGACATTGTTTTCAGCGCACTGAGTGGTGTCGTTGGGACCGCGGCCATTGCAGATGCTGCAAGCCTCACGACGCAATCTGAAAACGAGTTTGCCACGTGCGTCGGGGATGATGTTCGGCGTCAGATTCAGTTTATCCGAAAGCTGTTCGAACTGCCCGTCTGAGACCGCGACGTGGGGCGTCATTGGCCCAATCCCCGCACCCTGGGGATTCCGGGGCAAGGCGAAAAGGATTCCGGGGTAAACGCGAAAACGATTCCGGGCTGAAGGCGAAAGGGATTCCGGGCTGAAGGCGAACAGTGATTCCGGCGGGAAGCCGAACGGTTTTTCGCCCGAGCCCGGAATG
>JAENWC010000065.1 GCA_016650235.1 Terriglobia bacterium | reverse complement strand
GCAATGCGCTGCGCATGGTGGATGGAGCGGGCCGTATTCATACGCTGATCGCGCCGGGGCAGTTGAGCCTGGATTTGAAGGGCCCGAAACATCTGACCGTGGATGACCAAGGGGACGTGATTATCGCGGACGCTGAGAATCACCTGGTCAGGAAATATTCTCCACGCACCAAGACGACGGTAACCGTCGCTGGCAGCGGGGCACAGGGCAGCCAGATTGCCGCTGGAGATCCTTTGCAATCGCAATTGAGCCGGCCGCATGGGGTCACGGTTCATCCGTCCGGGGATTTGTACATTTCCGATAGCTACAACCATCGCATCCTGCGGCTGCGGCGGTAGGAACAAGGGGCACTTACTTGTTGGGCTGCTGTTCGCGGCTGGCCACTACCTTGTCCACCATGCCGTAGGCGAGGGCTTGCTCTGGTTCCATGATATAGTCCCGGTCCACGTCGCGCGCGATCTTCTCTACCGGCTGCCCGGTGGCGTCCGCCAAAATGCCGTTCAGGATCTCGCGCATGCGCAGGATCTCCCTGGCATAAATATCGATGTCAGCGGCCTGGCCGGCCAGGCCGCTCATGGACGGCTGGTGGATGAGAATGCGGGAATGGGGTAACGTAAACCGTTTGCCCCTGGCTCCACAGGCGAGCAGGACCGCGGCCATGGAGGCGGCTTGCCCCACGCAATATGTGGTGATGTCAGGCTCGATCAGGCGCATGGTGTCGAGGATGGCTAGACCAGCGGTAATGGAGCCGCCTGGGGAGTTGATGTAGAGCGAGATGTCCTTTTCGGGATCCTCTGCCGCCAGAAACAGCATCTGGGCAATGATCAGATTGGCCACCTGATCATCGATGGGGGTGCCGAGGAAGATAATATTTTCTTTCAGGAGTCGGGAATAGATATCGAAGGCCCGTTCGCCTCGCGAGGTCTGCTCCACTACCATCGGCACCAATACGGAGTTGTTCACGAAAATTCTCCTTGTTTTCTACTTGCGATTACAATTATTCAGTCGCCCTTGGCCGGCGTACGTCTTCCCTTTTTCTGTTTGCCGATTGCGCGACGCTTCTGCGCAAGACTCTCGGCGACATCGGAAATCGTAGTCTCTTCCAAGTATTCCATGATTTGCGACCGGATGGGTTTCCAGCTATCATGCAGGCCGCAAGGAGCATCGTCACTGCATTCAAGATTGCCGCTGATGCAGCGCTGAAACTCCAGCATGCCGTCCATGGCGTTGACAATTTCAAACATGGAGGTATCGCCGGGCGAGGTCCGCAGACGGAATCCGCCTGTGGGGCCTTTGCTGGACAGAAGATGCCCTTTTTTGGCCAACTGTTGGAGGATCTTGGCCAGAAAATGCGCAGGGATGCCAGTGTCCTTGGCGATCTGGCGGGCCAAAATGAACTTGCCCTCCGGGGCGTGGGCCAAGTAAACAAAGGCCCGGATGGCGTACTCGGCCGAACGGCTATAGATCATACGGATTCACTCCAAGGCGCGGATTGCCTCGCGCGGGCAATTCGCTCCTAACCAGGAACGACACCTACATCTTAGTTGCATCACAGTGCCATCCGCAATCCGGTTGGTTGGAACGGCACAAGGTGTTTATCTCTGGGTTGGACGGAGCTCCCTCCCAGCCCTTGCGCTCTCTTGTGCCGCGCACTCCTTGAGTGGGCAAGTCCAACTCACGTAATAATAGGAGAGATGCGTTCCTCCATTTTTCGCCGCGCCGTGGTAGTCATCGCCTTGTGGCCGGTTTACCCATTGTTGGTTCAATCCACGTTGGCTCAGCTAACCATGAGTGTTCCGGCCGGCGTCATTGCCGCCGCCGCGGGCACAGCGCCGGTAATTCATGCTACGGTCGGCACCGGACTGTTCCGGAGTGTGGACCAGGGGTTGAACTGGACCGCCAGCCACCTGCGGCCAGCCGGTCACCGGCAGCCGGGAATCGTGCAGCTTGTGCCGGATCCGGGCAATTCCCAGATTCTTTACGCGTCCACCGATACCGACGACGGTGCGGTCTGGAAAAGCACGGATGGGGGACTGAATTGGGCGACGGCGGGCGAAGGGCTTCCCATAGGGGGCGGCCTGGTGGAGGCGCTCATCCTGATTCCCGGCAATCGGCAAACCCTCTTCGCCAAGATCGGCAGCGAGATATACAAGACTACTAACAGTGCGGCGTCCTGGACTCTTCAGTCCAAGCTCCCGGTGGAAAATGCGGTGTTCGCGGTTGCCCCATCGGACTCTACCGTAATGTTCTATGCCGTTGGGAACGCCGTCTACAGGAGCCGCGACGAAGGGGTGAGCTGGTCGCAACTGTTCCCCCTGCCTGTTTCGGCCGGCTCCGGCATTCTCGCCATCACTGTGGATCCCACCAACGCAGCGCAGCTATTCGTGGCGGTGCGAGGCAATGGCGCCGGTTTTGGAGTGTACCGGAGCCTGGATCAGGGCGACAATTTTACCAGAATGCTGCCGATTCAGCCGATTGCAATCTACGTGTCTCCCGCCTCCAAGCCGGTCTACTACGCCAGTTCATTCGAGGACGCCTGCCTTTGGAGAAGTTCCGATAATGGAAATTCATGGGACCGTTTCTGTTTGGGGCAATCCTCTGGTGGAGTGCGGGTGGCCTTTGAGCCGTCCGCCCCTGCGCGGATGTGGGCCGCCACCAGCTTTGGCATCCTGTTCAGCGACACCAGTGGGTCGACATGGCTCAGCCGCGCCGGATTCGTGAAGCCGACTCTGATGGCGCCGTCCATTTCCTACGACTTCTTCCTGCCTCCCAACACCCAGGGAAAGTTGGAATTTCCGCTGAAGCTGGTCGAGACGGATCGCTGGAGCGTGCCGATCAACGTGTCCACTTCCGGAGAGCCTTGGTTAACGCTCAGCGGAGTTGCTTCCGCCACAGCGGCAACGGCCACGATTGGTGTGAATACGCAAGGCATGGTGGCGGGAACCTACACGGCGTCGGTTCGCATCAGCTCTGCCCAGGTTGTCAACCAGACCGTAACCGTCCCGATACGGCTGAACGTGCAACAGGCGTTGGGAACTCAACCTGAGCTCTCCATCGATACTTTGGCCGGCGTGGGTCAAAACTCTACTTTCGGGGACGGGGGGCCGGCCGCCTTTGCCGGCATCGGTCCGCCGGATTCCATCACAGTGGATCAGGCCGGCGGCATTTACATCTCTGATCCCGGCAACAACCGCGTACGGCGCATCACCGCGGCAGGAATCATCGACCGGTTTGCTGGAACCGGGCGGTTTGACTTTAACGGCGATGGTGGAGACGCGGTTCTGGCCGGATTTCGCGCGCCACGCGGGCTCGCCGTGGATAACAATGGGCTGTTGCTCATAGCCGACAGCGGTAACAACCGGATCCGGGCCGTCACCTCGGAAAGGGTGGTTCAGTCGCTGCAGGATGGACTGGACTCCCCGCGCGGGGTGGCAGTGGATTCGACTGGTAATATTTATGTCGCGCTGCCCACGCAGCACGTGGTGGTGCGCGTTTCCAAAGATGGGGTTGTGTCCCGGTTTGCCGGAAATGGCTCGGCCGGTTTTCGCGCCGATGGGGTGGCTGCAAAGTTCACCCGCCTCAACGCGCCGAACGATGTTGCAGTGGACCGGGACGGAAACGTCTACATTGCCGACACGGGCAACCACAGGATTCGTAAGGTCACATCGGATGGAAAGATTCAGACGGTTGCCGGCAACGGCGTGCCCGGCTTTCAAGGCGACAGCGAAACCATCGCCACGCTTGCTTTGTCCCGGCCTTCTGGAATCGGCCTGGATGAGGACGGCAACCTGCTGATTGCCGATACAGAGAACAACCGCATTCGTGTGGTGAGCCCGCAGGGTTCCCTCCGCACGTTGGCCGGCAACGGGACGGACGGATTCAGCGGGGATGGCGGGCCGGCGCTCGCAGCCCAGTTGCGCAGCCCGGTGGATGTCGCCGCCGGCGCGTCGGGCCAAATTTACATTGCCGACAGCCTCAACGTGCGCGTGCGCAAGCTGGTGCGCTCTACGGCGCCGGTGCCGGCGCCGGAAATAGCGGCGGGAGGGTTTGTGAATGCGGCCGATGGTTCCGCGCGGCTTTCGCCGGGCGTGCTGTTCAGTATTTACGGCAAAAACCTTGCCGCCGCCGAGCAGCAAGCGGGCGCGGCTCCCTGGCCCACTTCGCTTGGGGGCGTTTCGGTGAACATCAACGGCCGCAATGCGCCGCTGTATTTTGTGAGCCCTGGCCAGATCAACGGCCAAGTACCGTACGAGTCATCGGGTGGCCGCGCCACCGCTCGCGTGAGCGTGAATGGAATTTCAAGCCCGGAGGCTACGGCGCAGATCACGTCCGCGGCGCCTGGAATATTTCAATTTGGAGTGGGGCGTGCGGTGGTGGTGAATGCCGATGGCGCCGTGAATACGGCGGATGCCCCCACCTACCCAGGCCAGCCGATAGTGGTCTATCTCACCGGGCAGGGCTTACTCGACAACAGTGTGACCACTGGCGCTGCCGCGCCATCCCAACCGCTGTCGCGGCCCCGTCTTCCCGTGTCGGCAACGGTTGGCGGCATGGAAGCCAATGTATTATTCCTCGGTCTTTCGCCCGGATTTATCGGGCTGGCGCAGGGCAACCTGGTGGTTCCGGATCTTCCTCCGGGAGATCATACGGTGGTGATCACCATTGGAGGCGCCGCCAGCAATGCGCCTGTGATCACGGTTGCCAATCCGTAGCGCCATGGAATTCCATTAGGTTAGTGGGCCGCTTCCACACGGATCGGCATGTAGTTGCCGTCGGTGCGAGACAACTGCCGCGCCTTGGAAATCCGATGGACCGGGATCTCCACCAGTTGGTCCGACTTCTCCCTGGGCTCCGGGTACAGATTGCACTCCACCGCCTCGCCGCCGGACTGAACCGTCCCGGCTTGTTCAGCCGTCAAGTAGCCGAGCAGGTGAATTTCCCCGTCCATGAGCTTGTGGACCTCAAAACTCTGAAAGGCGCGCCGGATGAACAGCGGAGTCGACTCGTTCAACGTGGAAAAGGTGAATCCGAAAACGTTGTCCGGAAGCAGGCTCAGGGGCACGCCCTCGTCTTCCACCAGCAGCGGGCGCAGTTGCTTGCTTGCGCGCAATGCTTCCTGTTGAGTTAAATCCATGGCTTCTTTCCTAAAGGGGGTTTACTGCGAAATTCCAATTTAGCACAATCGCCTTAGCCTAACGCGACTCAAGACGGCGAAGCACTCCGAGCAACACGCGGCCCACAACTGCAAAGCTGGCGGGGCTCAACTTATCGATGGTGTCGGCCGGGGTGTGCCAATAGCTGTTCTCGGGACCATAGTCAAAGTCGATCAGGTCGCATGCGTTTACGCCGAGGCGCACAAAAGGCATGTGATCATCTTCAATGGCGCCCGGCAAGGACAGGAAATGGCGGCCATAGCCGAGTTCGGCGGCAGTCCGCCAGATCAGGGAGCGGAGAGGGGAGGAGGAATTTGTCTCCAGCACGATCCCAAGATCGCGGTCTCCGATCATGTCCACGTTGATCAGGGCTTGTAGCCGTGCGAGCGTACCATCCTTTTGCCAACGCCGGGCCAAGTGCCGGCTTCCATGCAGACCATCGGTGTCCGACCAGCGGACCAGCGCTTCTTCGCCATCAAACCAGACAAGGTAAACGTCATGCTTTCTGGGCGTCCGTGCCAGAGCATGAGCCATCTCGAGCAGCAGCCCTGTGGAGGAGCCGCCGTCATTGGCTCCTACGAAGCCTGCGCCCGGCATCAATTTGGTGTCGTAGTGTCCGGTGAAGGCGATCGCCTGACCAGAAGTGCCGGGGAATCTGGCGATGATATTCTCCATCGGAATGGGCCCCAAGGGGGTGGATGCGGTGAAGGGGTCTTCCACGATCTGGCATCCGGACGCTTTCAGTTGTGCCTTGATGTAGGCGCGCGATTTTGAGATCGCCTCGGAACGGGGTGGCCGGGGTCCAAAGGCGACGATGGCGCGCGTGTACTGTAGGGCGCGTTCGCCGGAGAACTCAGCGGCACAGCCGGTGCATACGACGAGGATCAAGAGAGCTTGGAGGCGGTGCATAAGTACCCCAAGGTAAAGTCTCGATGGTGATCCAGGCCGTCCAGCAGAGGCAGGACAAGAGCCGGAGGAACAAGAAAAAGCGCGGCCAGAAAAAAGAATGGTCCGGGGAAGAACTGGAGGCCATTGAGCAGGCGTCGCGATAACAGGCGGAAGTAGCCGCCACAAGCTTTCACCTCAATCGATCCAAAACCCGCCTGCGCGAGCAGATGGCGGATGCCATGACAGGTATAACGAAAGTAGTCGTGAGGCGCCTGGTGCACTTCCCACTCCAGCGGCGCCACCAGCAGGATGCGCCCACCGGTCCGCAATATGCGGGAAATCTCACGCAATACCTGAGCCGGATCGGTGACGTGCTCCAATGTGACGATGTTGATGCAGGCATCGAAACTTGCGTTGGCGAGCGGAAGAGCAGCCAGGTCCGCAACGCAGTTCAGGCGTGTGTAGTCCCACTGCGCATCACCGATTCCCAGATCCACGGAAACATAACGATGAGATTGAAACAGATGGGCATACTGCAACTCGCCGGCTCCGGCGTCCAGGACGCGGGAGCGCGGGGGAAGGGAACCTGCAAAGGCGGCGGTTGCCGATTCTATCGAAGTTTCAAAGTGCAGCAGGTAACGCCGGAGCCATCCGGGCATGCCTCGCGCGAGGGCGCTGTAAATCATGCCTTCTTGCGAGCCTCCACCATGACCGAGGATCCGGCATGGCAGGCAGCTTCGAGAATGGTAAGAGGCAGCGCGGCGATGACCAGACCCAGATACAACAGATCCTTGATCAGCCGGGTACGGGGGCTCTCGTCCAGGTCCCGAATGCGGCGGGCCATCGGATCCAGCCCAGGCGCCAGACTTGTGGCCAGACCCGCGGGGTTATCGCGAAGCGAAAAGTGTTTCGTGCGAACTACCTCAAATCCACAACGGTCCAGAAGGATCTCGATGTCGCGTGCACGGAAATTGAACAAGTGCCGGGGGATGTCGACGCCGGACCAATACTCGCCCAACAGAAGAAACTGCCAGCAGGCGGCGTTGGGAACCTGCACCACCAGATGTCCTCGGGGGGCTAGCAGTCCGTGCGCGGCTTCCAGATAAGCCACTGGATCAAACAGGTGCTCCAGTACGTGGAACATCGTAATCACGTCGAAGAGTCCATCAGGCAGAGGCGCATGGGACAAGGATGCGCAAACGGAAGGGACCTGGTTTTGCCGCCAGGCCACCGCGGCGGCTCCGAGGGAAAAGTCCAGCCCCAGAACGGGATGGCCCCGCTCGGCCAACATGCGAAGAAAGAGGCCGCCTCCGCAGCCGACATCGAGCACGGAACCGGGCCGCGAAGATCCATCGGAGGCGTGCTTCAGGGCGCCCGCAACAAAATTGACATGATCGCGGAGAACGAAACGGCGGTAATGTTCCTCCAGATGTGAGGTTGTGTCTTGCTCGGGGACGAACCAGTACTCACGGGGATAGTAGTGGTGCAGCTCGGATGGCTCCGGCCAGGGAAACAAACGGATCAGCCGGCAGCCATCGCACTCAATGACCTGAAAGGATTTCGAAGTGGTGTTGTAGAGCCGGTCGGTGCCGTGAAACAATACTTTGCAGCCGCGATGCCCACAGGCCGGACAGGGGTCTGAATTCGCGGTTACCTCGATCTGAGGAATCGGTTCGGCCGCCGGGGGAATGTGACGCGACTCCGCCTCTAGTTGGCCTGCTCCATTAATTCCTTTAAAGAGATCCTGTTCTCGATCAAAAGGGTCCGGATCTGGCGGTTCGACAGACGCCGCAGCGGTTTCAACGCCCCGCGCTTGCGCAGCATGCGAGGCAACAAAGGCAGAGCTTGCAGGTTCCCCCGCACCAATGCTGCCGCTATGCGCAGCTTCCCGCTCAGCCCTGGGAAACGTGTCACCTCCCCCTTGCCCTTCATCGCCGCCCAGAGACCGGCGGCGATCCTCGCCAGGTAGAACGGGGCGTTTAGCCAAAGAAGACTCCAAGGGAAAAGTTTAACGGCAAAAAGTACACGGTTTCTCTCAATCAACATCAGGCGGTGCGTAGACAACAGGCCGAGGGTAGAACCCCGATGATGCCGCACCACCGCATGTGGAGTGTAAATACAACTCCATCCGGCTATTCTACCGCGCATGCCTAGTTCGGCGTCGTCGGCGTAGGCAAAAAAATCCTCATCAAAGCCGCCGATCTCCTCGAGCATGCTGCGGCGATACAGCGCTGCACACCCATCCGGCCATAGCACTTCCTCTATCCGATCGAATTGTCCACGATCGATTTGGCCCGTTCCGCGGCCGCGATTCTGGCCGTCCAGATAGATCAGATGACCTGCTTTGTCGATTCGAGTAGGATCCTCATGGACCAGAATCTTACAGGCGACCATGCCGGTTTCGGGACGATCCAGGGTTACCTTCAGAAGCTGGGCCAGCCAGTCCGGCTCGGCTTCCGCATCGTTATTCAACAGGGCGATCCACTCCCCTTGCGCCAGGGCGATCCCTTGATTGTTGGCGGCGCAGAAGCCCCGGTTGTCCGAATTCGATATTGTCCGGACGTTGAATCCGGGGTAGCCGGAAAACTCCTGGAGCACCATCTCCAGGCTCCCGTCCTCAGAACCGTTGTCAACGACAATGACTTCCAGGCGGACGCCGGTTTGATGACGAATCGATTCCAAGCAGGCGCGCAGCAGATTACAGCGATTCCAATTCACCACCACCACTGAAACTAGCACTGAACCGAAGTTTGCAGGGTTTTCTCGCACCAGTTGTAGTATTATAGCGGCAGGAACAGATTCGTTTCTCACACATGGCTTCACTCGGCAAGAGACTTCGTCAGGCGCGACTGGAAAAAGGTGTGCAGCTTTCCTGCATCGCGGCGGAAACGAGAATTGGTGTTCGTTACCTTGAAGCGCTTGAAAATGAGGATGTTAAGGTTCTTCCAGGGGCTATTTTCGCGCGCAGTTTCGCGCGCCAATATGCCAGCTACGTCGGCATTGATGAACGCGAGATCGAGGCCGATGTGCAGGAGCTTTTTCAAACCGAGGACATCCTTCCGCTCATGGACCCTTCCAGACCGATCAACGGCATTCACCTGGAGCCATTGCCCGAGCTTGCCCGCGCCCATAACCCGGTGAGCAAGCGCTTGCCGTGGCCGGTTTTGGGCTTAGCCGCCGCAGTCGCTGTCTGCAGCGGGGCCTACATGGGATGGCAAAGAATTCAGGAGTATTGGCTTGCGCTGCCTGCTGGTGGCGCGGCCGAAGCTGCCCGCAATGCTCCCGAAAAACCGCCGGCCACCCCGCCGCCGTCTGAGGCGCCCCAGGCCGCAACGGTTGCTCCGGCCAATGTAACGGCGCAGCAACAGGCTCAGGAAGTGCCCGTCCCTCCCGGCGCCAGCCAGGGAATGGCGGTTCGGATTGTGGCTTCCGACAAGACCTGGTTGTCCATCTCGGCGAACGGGAAGAACGTATTCAGCGGGATATTGCATCCCAACGAAGCTCGCAGCATGACCGGTGTGGAACGGGCCCGCATGGTAGTGGGCAACGCCGGAGGGGTGGACGTGTTGACCGATGGGAAATCCATCGGACCCATTGGTCCCCCCGGGCATGTCCGCGTTGTTCTGCTTACGCCGGAGGGACCGCAGATTTTGCGCCATGATCCGGTGAGTACACCCCGCGCGGACTAACGAAAGCGCCGGAGCCTAAGTCCAGCGCAAAAATCGCCAAGAAAGCTGCGCGCGCGGCTCGGTTTCGGGAAGTGGAGAGACTACACTACCCTGGTTGGCACGGTCGCATTGCCCGCCGCCATCGTCCTTTTTCGCTTCTTTCTTCTTTCCCGTTTCGCGAATGTCAGCAGTTCCCGGCGTCCCCTCGTCTTGATGCCGACGTCCACTTTGCGCCAGAATTTCGCAAAGTAGAGGCCAGCCGAGAGAAGGCTGAAGAACACGACGCACCACATCCAAACCATCGCCCACACGCGCAGCACCGGGAAGGAGACGCTGAGCAGCAGCATGGAAACAGCGATTACCTGGGACACCATCTTCGTTTTTCCCAAGTCGCTCGCGGCGATGGTGTAGCCGGCGGAGGCGGCAATACTGCGCAGTCCGGTGACGGCAAACTCGCGGCCAATGATGAGAATCGCCATCCATCCGGGCAACACACGTACCTGTACCAGCGAGATCAGCGCGGCGGAAATCAGCAGCTTGTCGGCAATGGGGTCAAGCAATGTGCCAACCGTGGTGACTTGTCCCCAACGGCGCGCCAGGTAGCCATCCACCATGTCTGTGGCGGCGGCCACCCAAAAAATCGCCAGCGCTATTATTTCGTTGGTAAAGACGATGCCGAGCAATACATAGCGCCGATGGTCCTGTACCAGCGCTGCCACCAGCAGCGGTACAAAGAAAATTCGAAGCAGCGTCAAGATGTTCGGAGCATTCATCCAGTATTTCTAACTATAAACCGGCTCGGCTGGGTTCACAATGTGGAAGTGGCAAACGGCCGGAGACGGCGCAGGACGGATGCGGGGACCTCGGCCAGCACATGGCACCCTTCCTCCTCCCAGCGTGATTCGAGCACCCTTCCGAACTCGTGCAGAAGGTGGAGCTCAGCCGAAGCATCATGCGGAAACAAGAAGGTCGCTTGCGTGACCGGATCCAAAGGCAACATCTGGTCCACTCGCGCCAGCAGCGCTTCCAGTCCTTCTCCGCTGAGCGCGGACACGCACACGGCTTGGGCCGAAGCGGCCGGATCCAGTTCCGCGTCCGCCATCAGGCGCCGCGCCAGCACGGCCGGATCGGTGCTTTCCCCGCTCATCCGGTCCATCTTAGTGAGCACAAGAATCTGCGGGGTGGTGGCAGCCCCTATCTCCCCGAGCACACGGAACACGTGGGCCGTTTGTTCGGCCGCCGTTGGAGAGGAGGCGTCCACAAGGTGGAGCAGAAGCGAGGCTTCCGACACCTCTTCCAGCGTCGCCCGGAAGGCCTTCACCAGCGTCGTGGGCAAATTGCTGATGAACCCCACTGTGTCGCTGAGCAAAGCCCGGCGGCGTGAAGGCAGCGCGACTTGCCGCACGGTGGTGTCCAGAGTGGCAAACATTTTAGCATCGGCCAGCACGCCCGCCCCGGTCAGGCGGTTGAACAAAGTCGACTTGCCGGCGTTGGT
>JAENWC010000064.1 GCA_016650235.1 Terriglobia bacterium | reverse complement strand
TTCGACTCTGGCGGACTCCTCGGGAGTCTCAAGGGCGGCCCTCACATTCTGCTCGCCCCCTGCCATGACAGGGGGCTTGACGTCGACAATGAACCGCCAGCTCGCCCGCGTTGACCGAACGTGAAAGCCGAGAGGCGTTCGAACCTCGAAGACAGCGCGACATGGGCCTGCATGAGTACCTCCTGAACGATGTCGGAGGCGCTGACCTTGCGGCGGAGCACTACTCTAATCTGAAGCTGCGTTTGAGCCAGGAGACGCAGGTAGGGCCGGTATCTTTCCGGCCGCAACTGTTGTGGCCTGATTCAATGGAGGGGTGCCCGTTGATGAGTATAACCCGGCATCGGGGTACGTGGCACAATGGAGGAGGACACGAGCGCCAATCATCAGCGAGTCCCCGTGGACCGCGCCGGACGCAGTGTCCGCCACATTTAAGGAAACCATGGAAATTATCAAAGTCACAGGTAGAGAGATACTGGATTCGCGCGGAAACCCGACCGTCGAAGCGGATGTGCTGCTGGCGGACGGCAGCCTTGGACGCGCCGCGGTGCCATCCGGCGCATCCACCGGGGAGCATGAAGCCCTCGAGTTGCGCGACGGCGACCCCAAGCGGTACCTCGGCAGAGGCGTCCGGAAAGCCGTTGATAACATCAACCGCAAGATCGGACCGGCGCTGGCCGGTTTCGACGCCGCGCGGCAGGTGGAAGTCGACGCGCGAATGATCGGGCTCGACGGCACCAGCACCAAGAGCAAACTGGGAGCCAACGCCATTCTAGCCGTTTCCATGGCGGTTGCCCGGGCCGCCGCCAGCAGCGAGCAAACTCCGCTCTACCGGTATCTGGGAGGCGTGAACGCGCGCATTTTGCCGGTTCCCCTGATGAACATTATCAATGGCGGCGCGCACGCCGACAATTCGGTGGACCTGCAGGAGTTTATGATCGTGCCGCATGGCGCGGATCGTTTTTCCGACGCCATCCGGATGGGCGCGGAAGTGTTTCATGCGCTCAAATCGGTGCTCAAATCCAAGGGTTACTCCACCGCGGTGGGCGATGAGGGCGGATTTGCTCCGAACCTCAAGTCGAACGAAGAGGCGCTCGAAGTGATTCTGGTCGCCATTGCCAAGGCAGGCTACAAGGCCGGCAAGCAGATCAGCCTTGCCCTCGATTGCGCCGCCAGCGAGTTCTACGACAAGAAGAAGGGCAAGTACGTTTTCAAAAAGTCAGACCGCAGCGAGCGCACCGCGAAACAGTTGACCGATTTCTGGGCCGGCTGGGCGGCAAAGTATCCGATCCTCTCCATTGAAGACGGCATGGCCGAAGACGATTGGGACGGTTGGAAGACGCTCACCGAACGCCTTGGCGCCAAGGTGCAACTGGTGGGCGACGATCTGTTCGTTACCAACACGGAACGCCTCGCACGCGGCATAGGCAAAGGAATCGCCAATTCGATTCTCATCAAGGTGAACCAGATTGGCACGCTCACCGAGACGCTGGAAGCGATGGAAATGGCCGCTCGCGCCGGCTATACCAACATCGTCTCCCACCGGTCCGGCGAAACCGAGGACAGCTTTATCGCGGACCTCGTGGTGGCCATGGGCGCAGGCCAGATCAAGACCGGGTCAGCCAGCCGGACCGATCGCGTGGCCAAGTACAACCAGTTGCTGCGCATCGAGGAAGAGCTCGGCTCCAGCGCCAGGTACGCGGGCCGGAGCGCGTTCCGGCGATGAAAGAACTGGTGCTGATCCGTCACGGCGAAAGCGTTTGGAACAAGGAAAACCGCTTCACGGGCTGGACCGACGTGGACTTATCCGAGAAGGGCCGCGAAGAGGCGCGCGAAGGTGGACGTGTATTGAAGGCGGAGGGCTACCGGTTCGACGTGGCCTACACCTCCGTGCTCAAACGCGCCATCCGGACGCTCTGGTGCGTGCTGGACGAGATGGATTTGATGTGGATTCCGGTGCATCGCGCCTGGCAGTTGAATGAGCGTCACTACGGCGCGCTGCAAGGTTTGAACAAGGCCGAAACGGCGGAGAAGTTCGGCGAGGAGCAAGTGAAAATCTGGCGCCGCAGCTACGACATTCCGCCGCCGCCGCTGGAGCCAGCCGATGAACGGTATCCCGGAAATGACCCGCGCTACAAGGCTCTCCAGCCGGAGCAATTGCCTCTCACTGAATGTTTGAAAGACACCGTAGCCCGGTTTCTGCCTTATTGGCATGGGACAATCGCGCCAGCCATCCGGAGCGGACAGCGTGTGGTGGTGGCGGCGCACGGAAACAGCCTGCGCGCGCTCGTCATGTACCTGGACAACATTCCGGAAAGCGAGATCGTCGAGTTGAACATCCCCACCGGCATGCCGCTCGTGTATGAGCTCGACGACAACCTGAAGCCGATCCGTCACTATTACCTGGGTGATCCGGAAAAGGTAAAGGCGGCCATGGACGCAGTAGCCAATCAAGGAAAAAAGCGGCAGTGATGCAGTTTTTGTGAGGCGGACAAAATGTCGGGTTATCGGAAAAGCCCGCGTCGCTTCTGGTCCTTTTTTTAACCATGCTGAACCGAGAACCCAGGTCAGCGAGCAGCAAATGAAAAAAGCCCAGCAGTGCACTTAGCTCAACTACTGGGACGATTATGATTCGAAAAGCGGTTTTGCTAAAGACGTCTGTAACTCTAATAGCTGTCACGACGCATCCGAGTCCGTGGCAGAGCTTGGCAAAGTTACAACGCAAGAAGGAGCTCGTATTTCATGCGAAGCGCTCCACCAAGGGCTTCCACGCCTTCGCCTCTTCGCTAGCCCGTCGGACTCGGTCCCTCGACTGCAGTACCACGGAAAGGGCGTGTTCCGAGGCCATACCCCTCCTCCTCGATCCTATCTATTGAGATCTATTCTTATACCTGGTAGAGTGACAAGAGACGCCCAAGGAGACTCGCCATGCCCACCGTCACCATCTCGCTACCGGAATCCCTGAAGACCTTCCTTGAAGAACAGCTCGCAACCAAGGGATACGGCAATGTCAGTGAATATTTCCGCTCGCTGCTGCGCCAAGCGCAGGAGCGCGAAGAGGACGCACGGCTCGAAGCGCTCCTGGTGGAAGGCCTGTCCACTGGTGGCAAGGATTTTCCGCTTACACGTCAATTCTGGAAGGATCTCAAGGCCGAGGCCATGGACCTCGCCAGGAAACACCGGGACCGGAAAAAGAGTTCTTGAAGCACGTTATCAGGCCAACCGCAAAGGACGACATCCTCCGGCAGTTCCGGTACTGGAAGACGTCTTTGACGTTGCGGACAGGTTCCTCGAAGCAGTGGATGCCTCCATTGAGAGCCTTTGCCGGATGCCGGAGATGGGTGCGCCGAAACAGTTCAAGAACCCTACCCTTGCGGGGCTCCGATCCTGGGCTGTGAAAGGGTTCGAGGACATCAGAATCTAAGCGAACGTTTCGAGGGAGGGCCGAAGGCTAAACCGGCGGTAATCCGTGTTACTCTGGAGGCAGGTGACCAGGCGATTCCTCATTTCTGTGATGTCGCTGATGCTGGCCGGGACCATTGTTTGGGCCCGCTGCGCAGGTTGCCTGCCCTCTACCCCCAAACCGGAACACTCCCATAGCCAACCATCCAAGGGCAAGTGCTGCGACCCTGGTGGAGATTGCCCTGCCACGCCTGCCGAGAAGTGCGCCGGCGAGGCCCCCTGGCATGATGCCGCCGCCAAAACGGAAACTCACACTTTCAGTGAACCGGACATGGCTCCGGTCATCGTAGCAGTTCCCGTTCCACATGAGGCCCAGGCACATGAGGCGCTACCCGATTCCGGCTACAGTCCGCCGGAACGCACCATTCTCTATTCCTCTTTTCTAATCTAAAACCTCCTTCCCCCGATTCACTCGTGATCGTTGAGAAGGAGTTTTCCCATGGCAAAAATGCCGAAACTGCTGCTATTGGCGGCTTTGTCTTGCCCCCTGTTTGGGCAAGGTGAGAGGCTGCGTCTGATGCCACTACTCGAGGAGGCGCTCGCGGCCAATCCGGAGATACAGGCCGCGCGCCGGCGCTACGAAGCCTCGCGCCAAAGGCCCAGCCAGGCCAGCAGCTTGCCGGAGACCATGCTGTCGCTCGGCTACAGCAGCAACGGAAGCCCGCTGCCCGGAGCTGGAATTGGCGTGGAGCCGACTTCGAATGCGGGATTCATGGTGACACAGGAGTTCCTGTTTCCAGGTAAGCGCAAACTGCTCGGAGATATGTCCAAGCGCGAATCCGAAGCCGAATTCCAGCGCTACCAGCAGCAGCAACTCCTCGTGGTGGCGCGGGTGAAAGAGGCCTATCACCGGCTGAACCACAACTGGGAGGTCATCGAGCTTATCGAAAGCTACCGCGACCTGCTGCGGCGATTTCTCAAGATTAGCGAAGTCCGGTATTCGGTGGGCAAGGCGGAGCAACAGGACGTGCTCAAAGCCCAGACGCAGATCTCGATTCTCGAAACGCGATTGGAGCGCGAACGCTTGGACCAGCATATGCGCGAGTCCGAATTGCAGGCGCTGCTGAACCGATCATCGGCTACACCGCTTCCCCGCCCTGCCGCCATACGCGGCGGCCAGTTCCATCTGAATATCGAGGATCTGGTGAAACAGGCTCGCGCGGCGTCCCCCATGCTGCTCGAAGAGGAAAAAATGATCCAACGCGGGGAGACGGCGTTGCATCTGGCGCGCAAGGACGTTTATCCGGACTACGCGGTTTCCGGCGGCTATTTCAACATGGGCCGCATGCCGGACATGTATCAGTTCAAAGTGGACTTCAAGCTGCCCACCTCGTTCTTCCGGAAGCAGCGCGCCATGGTGGCCGAAGAGTCTCATCAACTGGCCGCCTCGCGCAAAAGCTATGAAAGCGCCTACCAGCGTGTGCTGAACGAAATCCGCCAGTCCTATCTTATGGCGCAGAGCAGCTACCGCCTCATGGAACTCTACTCAAAGACCGTGGGCCCGCAGGCCAACCTAACCGTGGAGTCGTCAGTGGTCTCCTATGAGGCGGGAAAAGTGGATTTTCTAAATGTCCTGATGAACATGATTACGGCGCTGGAGACCGAAGAGAACTATCACATGGAGATGCTGCAGTTTCACCTCTCGCTGGTGAAACTCGAACAGTTGACCGGCTTGCGGCTGATTGAAGAGGAGGTTCTATGAAATTCGTCAAAGCCTTGGGGGTTATGTTGCTGCTCGCCGCAGCCTACGTTGGCGGATACGGTAACGGGCGATGGTATGGACTGAAGGAGCCCGGCAAAACCGGGTCGCAGAGCACGCGAAAAGTTCTCTATTGGGTGGACCCGATGCATCCTTCCTATACAAGCGACAAGCCGGGCATTGCGCCCGACTGCAACATGCCGCTGGAGCCGGTCTATGCCGACGAGAAAAAGCTGGAGCCCGGAGTGGTCCAGATCAGCCCCGAGCGGCAACAACTGATCGGCGTGCGCTACGGGATCGCGGAAATAAGCGGGGGAAGCGAAACGATCATCGCTCCGGGCAAGGTTGCCTACGACGAACGCGGCGTGGTGAACGTGAACGCAAAGGTGGATGGCTGGGTCGAGAAAGTGTTCGTTGATTTTGTAGGCAAGCCGGTGGAAAAAGGTCAGCCGCTGCTGACCGTCTACAGCCCCGAGATGCTCGCCACCCAGCAGGAGCTGCTGCTCGCCGGACAGGGGCAGCAGGTGATGCGGCACAGCCCGATTGCGGAGGCCAAGGATCATGCCGCCGCGCTGGTGGAGGCGGCGCGCCGCCGCCTGGAGCTCTGGGATTTCTCTCCGGCTCAAATCGATGAACTGTTGCGGACCAGGAAACCTGTCAAGAGCTTCACCGTGTATGCGCCGGCCAGCGGAGTAGTCACGGAGCGCAAAGCGTATGAGAACATGCGCGTCACCCCGGAAGTTACTCTGTACACGCTTACAGACTTGAGCCGCATCTGGGTGCTGGCCGATCTCTATGAGCATGACGCGCCAAAGATTCGCGTGGGGCAGACCGCCATCATCCGGGCCGCCTACGGCAATGGCAGGGCGATTCGGGCGCGCGTGAATTTCATCGCGCCGCAAATGAACGCCGAGACGCGCACGCTGCAAGTGCGCCTGGACGCGGATAACCCCGGCCAGATTCTGAAGCCGGAAATGTTTGTGGAAGTGGAGTTCCGCTTAGGGCTGGGCCGGCGCTTGACCGTTCCTTCCGATGCGGTTTTGCATTCGGGAATGAAGCAGACCGTGTTTGTGGATGCGGGAGAAGGCAAGCTGCTCGCGCGCGATGTGTCGGCCGGAGAGTCGCACGATGGGCGCACCGAGATCTTGCGCGGAATCAAAGAGGGCGAGCGAGTGGTGACCAGCGGCAATTTCCTCATCGACTCGGAGAGCAAGTTGAGGGCGGCATCGCTTGGCCCAGGCGAAGAGAAAAAGTCCGAAGAGAAAAAGCCAGCGGCGCCTGCGCCAGGACACGTGCACGATGATTAACCGGCTGATCGAATTCTCCGGCGCCAACAAATTCCTCGTGCTGGCCATAGTCGCCGTGGCAGCGGTGGGCGGGTTTGTGTCCATGCGGGACTTGACGCTGGATGCGATTCCGGACCTGAGCGACACCCAGGTGATTGTCTATTCCCGCTGGGACCGCAGTCCGGACATCATCGAAGACCAGGTCACCTATCCGATTGTCACCTCCATGCTCGGCGCGCCCAGGGTCAAGGACGTCCGCGGATTCTCGGATTTCGGCTACTCCTTCGTCTACATTATTTTTGAAGAAGGCACCGACCTGTACTGGGC
>JAENWC010000063.1 GCA_016650235.1 Terriglobia bacterium | reverse complement strand
TTTTGTCGATGTGAACAAGGTCAAAAGCTTGGAGGTGATCTTTGCGCGCGTTGCGTCTCACTCGTACTTCTACCTCGGCACGGAGAATTCTTGCGGCCTGTTTGGTTCCTCTGCGCCGGGTTAGGAGGGTTGTGGTTCAGAAGCTGTTATTCAGTGTCCTGGCCACAGGGAGCCGCTGGTAGTGACGAACTCCGGCTAATCACCAGGCCGTATCTCAAGCGCAAACTCACGCACCAAGGACCGGCTTCCATCGGAACGCAGCACGCGCACCCAGTATGCCCCTACATTGCGGAGCGGTCCTGGACTCACCGTTAGCATCCCGCCCGATGTCTCGGCCGGGCTTGACCAAACCAGATCACCACCCGCTCCTACAATCTCCACCAGGTAGATCTTCTGTTCCGGCAAACCCTCCACGTTCAGGCGCAAAGTTAAAGAGTCGCTCGTCCGCGCTACTGAAGATGCATCGCTCCGGATCGCCCGCAGTTCCATTACGCGTAATTGCGTCACAACCGGATTGCGCGGCACTATCAACACTACTGCCACTGCTGCCGCCGCCACCAGTCCCGCCACGGGCACTGGCCGGAGGTAGGAACCCATCGAGGTCCACAAGTTCACAAACGGGCGGAGAATAGCATGCCGTGCCGGTTCCCCGGCGCGCTCCGTCCCGGCGGTCACCCTCGGAGCCGCAATCCGGAACGCTTGCACAAACTCATCCGCTTCCTGAAGCTTCCTCTGACACAGATCGCACAATAGGATGTGCTCTTCCACCAAAAGCTCTTCCTGTTCGGAAATATGCCCCAGTGAGTATTGCTCCAGTAGCTCCTCTGATAGGTGTATATCCACGCTTGTTCCCATACCAAACCGATCCTTCCTCAATTGCGGGAGCCTTCACCTTGCCGGCCAGGATGTTGATTATAAACATCTATTCCTAACTCGGCCTCGGAGAGATACCCCTCTCTGGAAAAGAGTGTCAGCAGCCCGCCCCATTTCTCATGGAAAGTTTGTTTAGAGATTTTCGCGTCATCTTCTTCCGGCCCAACTCTCCAAAACGCGCCTTGGCCCTGGACTTCAGCAGCCGGAACTGTGTCTCGGACAAGCCCATCTCCGAACAAATCTCCTCCTGCGACTGTTCTTGTATATAGAAGCGGGTGAGAATCTCGCGGTCGCGCGTCGAAATGGCGCGTAGCACTTCCCGCATGATCTCGACCTTCTCATCGATTATCGCTGTCTGTTCCGGGTTTTGACGGTTATCCGCAATCGTCTTGCTCGTCTCGATGTCCATTTGGTCCCGGCGGTTCTGCACCGCATGATCGATGAAAGCCGCCACCTGACGCCGCACCACCGTCCGCACAAAACCCATCAGCCGTTCCGGCTCGCGCAAGTCCCCCCTCTGGATCGCTTGGACCACAATCAGGAAGGTGTCGTGCACTTTGTCGTCCAGTTCCTGCGGTCCAAGCTGCCGGCAGAGGTAGAACCGTATGCCTTTCGAGAAAAGCCGGTACAGCTCCTCCATCCCTGCGTCCTCGCCGGACTGTATGCGCGCCACCAGATCGCGCCACTGCGCACCCTGGTCAGGCGAGGGAGACGGTCCGGCGCCCTCGGTAGAAGGCTCCGCGTTCCGGGGCCCGGAAGCGGGATCACTCGGGGAAGCCCTACCTTCCACTTCATTGCTCGCGGTCAACATGATGCACTAGCTCTTTCCTACGATAAAGTAGCTGGCCCAATAGCGAGGGCGCGTTCGAAAGGTCCCGGACCGGATCATTTCGACCTGGGCGGCTTGTAAAGCAAAGCCCGCCTGATGAACATCGGGTGCTGCGCCGCCTTGCATCCAGTGGCGGTAAAAACTCTGTGCAAAGTGGCCCTCGTCGGGAATGGGCCAGTGCGTGGCCGCGACTGCGCCCGCTCCAGCCATGAGCCAGGCACGCGTTAATCCCATCAATCCTTCCCCCTGCTTGACCTCGCCCGCGCCGGACCGGCACCCGCTCATCATTACCAGCGCCACATCCAACTGGCGTGAGGCGATCCATTCCGGACCGACCAATTGCGGCTCGGCCTGTTTGTCGATGCTCAGCGCCAGCAGGTTTTCGCGGTCATTATCCGGCGACGGCACCACGTGCGTGGCAAAGTGCAGCACAGCCGGCCGCGTGCTGAGCGCGCGATCCAAAGACTCCAGGTTCGCTTGCCGGCCCCGCAAGATCACCGTGGAACCGCCGCCGGGACGAGCCCAGGCACGCTCGCATGCCTCCACCTCGTGCCCGCTGCCTGGAAGCCGCGCTAATTCAAGCGTGTTGGCATTCCATCCTCCAACATGAAACCAGGAGAACATTCCGCTTCGCCCGCCTCCTGCCCATCGCGCGTCGGCCCGATTGTAGATTGGATCCGCCACCGCCACCGCCGGTCCTGACCAGACCGCGCTCCGCCTGATGGGTTTCTGCATTGCCCAAAGCCCGGGCAAGACCAGCAGCGAATGCTCCTCCACAAGATAGGCCGGCGCGCCGCCCCGGTGCCTGGCCACCAGTGCCGGAAATGGAAGTTGATACAGCGCATCATCGGGGACAATCAGCCAGTCCCGTTTTGATCTGGCCTCCCCGAGCGAGGAGAACAACGTTGCGTATAGTGTTTCCCCAATCTGCGCCGCTTCCGGATCATCCTTTTCGATCGCTTCGCGCAATCGCGACACCTGCGAGGCGAGTGCCGTTTTAGAAGGCAGCTTGTGCAAGCTCACACCGCCCCGTGTGGCCGCCCACAAGTAGCTACTATCCTCAGCCAAGTGGAAGACCAGCAATGCCTGTGATGCGGACAGCGATTCCTTACGAAACGGGGATTCCTCTGCGACCGGGGACCCCGCATCGGCCGACGCCTCCATCTCTGTCAAGCTAAGACGCAAACGCTCCACCTGATGCCTCCGCTCCGGACTCGCCTCCCGGTAGAGCGCAGCGTAGGCGCTTTGCAACTGCGCCAGCTTTTCCATATAAGCCGCCGGTAGAATCCGGTTCAACCGCGTCGACTCCGCCGATGCCTGCCGCAGCCCGAGCGCTCGATTGGCTTCGGCCACTATCAGGGTCTCCTCCACCAGACCCCGGCGGTGATTCTCCGCATACAGTTTCGCGCCCACCTGTATGAACGCCGAATAGACCTCCTGCACGCCCATCCCTGTGCTCACCCGAATGGAGTCTGCCGGGACAAGGTGGATGCGCGCGTCTTCAATCTGATGGATTGCTGTGCGGAGATCATTGAGCGCTTCCTGCAAGCGCCCCTGTGCCGTTAACACTTTCCCGCGGCCAAAGTAGGCGCTCCAGGCCGGGTGCCTGCGAATCCCATCCGGCGGGCCCTGCACTGCCAGGTCGAACAAGCGTAGCGCCGAACCTGTCTCCCCTTGCGCCAACCGCAATAGCCCCATTGCCTGATAGCTGGAGGTGATGGCTGGGTCTTTTGAAAACTTGCGCAGCCGGAATGATGCCACCAGCGCGGTTTCGGCTTCATCCAGCCGCTTCTCCTTGAGGAAACCTAATCCCAGGCGTTCCAATCCGGAAGCCTGCAGCAAAACCTTACCCCCCAGTTCGGCCGCCTCAATCCCTTGCCGGAAGATCGGAATGGCGCGCTCAAAATCTCCCTGCAGCGCAGTCAGGCGAGCCTTGTGGAGCAGCAACTGTGGCTGGATCGATTGATTGTTGGTGATCCGGAATGCGGCGATAGCCTCATCGGCTGCCACCATCGCTTCCCGTTGCGCGTAAAGGATGATGTAGAGGTTGGACAGGTTGTGCGAGAAACCGCCCACTCTGTCCCAGTCGCCCAACTTCCTCGCCATCTCGCGCCCCGCCAGATTATCCCGTATGGCGTCCTGAAATCGGAAGCAGTAGGTTTCGGCAACACCGAGCCCCACCAGCGTCTTCATCGCGTGCGCGTTGATGGGATAGCGCTGGATCCATGGCCGCGCCGGCTCAAGCAAGTCCATCATCTGTCCAAAATGTCCCTTCTGGAACATCTCGTGTGCGCGTTTGTTCATCGCGCCCCATTGCCGGGCGATCCCGGCGGGAATTTCAGGAGCGGAATCAGCTAAGCGCTTCGGGCCAGTGGAACCAGCGGTCGGCAGCAATAATGCGAATAGAGCAACGAGCAAAGGCGCAAGCATGCATTTCCGGAAAAAGCTGTGAGGTAGGATGGAACGGAATGGGCTGGCGTTCTTGGGAGTAACCTTAACAGGTATACTCCCAAGTATCATACCAGACATTAGCCAGAAATGGCAACCTTATTTAATAAGGTTCATGCAAGTCACCGTGCGTCTGCGGGCGCACTGGGCAATCAATCAGCACTAACTGCTTAGGACCACAGAGCGGGAGGAAACACGATTGGATAGAAGTCTTCCGGCATTTCAATTACACCGGGCGAAACCCGGTGCTCCCAATTCCAGGCTAGACTGTGCTGAAGGGAAAACCGCAAAATGTGAACACCTAAATAATTGATATTATGGAAGAAAATTGTTTTCGATTGTTAGAACTTTGCAAAGAGGATGCCCGGCATTAAATTGAAACTGCGACTCTCGCCGGCGCCGTGATAGGCTCCGGCAAATGGTTACGCAAAGGAGAGTCGCGAATGAAGAAAACCTATAAGATTCAGAAACGGCGCGCGGCGCCGCAGTTTGAGCGGCAAGCCGATTCGGTCTGTACTCCCATTCAATTTGCCTTGCCGCTGTCAGAAGTGGTGAGTCTGGCACAGCAAGGGCTGATGAAGCTGGCCTTGGCCGCCTTCACGCCTTCACGCAGGTGGCCGGGAACCTGATGCGCTGGGAAGTGGAGGAAATGGCCGGCGCCAAGAACCAGCCGGAACCGCAACGGGACAAGATGCGCTGGGAAAGCTGGCTTCCTCGGTCTTTCAGTTCAGAAATTGCATCTTTATTTTCCCCATCCTTTCAATCACTTCCACGCCTTCAGTTCCCAGCTCTCGCCGCGGCCAATGCTAACTCTTAAGAGAAGGACCGCGCCGCCGTGCGCTCGTCCATCCATCTCTAATAACGAAAAAGGATTTTCAAAATGTCTGTAATCAACAAAGTCGACGCTTCCCCTTCCACCGGTCCTCGCACCCCGGAAGGCAAAGCCATCTCTTCCATGAACGCCCTCAAACACGGCTTCTCTTCAAAAAACATCATCATCATGCCCGGTCAGGAAGACGAGTTCCAGAAACTCGAGTCCGGCCTCATCGCCGAAGTCCGCCCCGAAGGCACCCTCGAACAAACACTCTTCCACCATCTCCTCCGGGATGCATGGACAATCCACCGCGTCGAAATCCAGCAAGTCGAAATGGCCGCCTCCGGCATTGACCCTCTCTTCAACCCCGCTTGCGAAAAAGAATTCGATCGCCTCGAACGCTACCATTCCCGCTACCAGTCCTCCTTTCATCGCTCGCTCCGGCAGCTCCGCAATCTCCAAACCAACCGCGTCGTTCAGAACCTCCTCCCCGAACCTCTCGGCCAGGGCGGCCTCCCTACACTGGTCAAAGCTACTGAAATCATTGCTCTTGCAAAACGAACTGGCAAAAACTTCAATGCCCTCGCCCTCAATACACTCATCCAGGTCACCGAGCGCTCCCGCATCACTCCCCAACCCAGTTCCCACAACGATTTCCTCAACGAAAAGGAGATTGCCTAACGCTGGCTCTATTGCAATCTCGCCCGGACTTGAAATTACTCTGCCACCGGACCTGCGGAATCCACCATTCAACCCCGGTTGAACGCAAGACGCCACAAATGTATTGGTAATCTTGCCATTAGAGTTATGATTGATCAGGTACGTTTGCAGACTAAAAAGGTCGTATATTTCAAGCTGTTGAAACCTATGGCAGGGTATGGCCGGGTAGGCCCTCTTGACGCGATGGTATGTGCGGTGGTAGTCTTTAAATAGGACTGAAACAGTCTTATATGCTGCGATGTTGAAACTGACTAAGAAATCCGACTACGGATTGATCGCCCTGCTGCACTTGAGCGGGCGGCGGGTTCGTTCCGCCACGGCCAAGGAAATGGCCGAGGCCTACCGGATTCCTCTGCCGCTGCTGTCAAAGGTCTTGCAGAGTCTGGCTCGCGGCGGATTCCTTGCGTCCGAGCAAGGCACCAAAGGCGGCTACCGGCTGGCGCGTGATCCGAACACGATCTCGGCGCTCGAGGTGGTGCGCGCCATCGATGGTCCTGTGATCCTGACCGCTTGCTTCCACGACGATGGCGGTTGCGATCAATTGCACACCTGCACGGTGAAGACACCGCTCCGGAAGGTGCATGAAGGCATCCTGAAGCTGCTGGACGGCATCACAATATCGGACATGCAGGATACTGGCTCTCCGGTGCAAACGCTGTGGCCGATTCTGAATGCGGCGGATGCCGGAAAGACTTTTATTAGGGAATGAAAAAATGAAACTGCCTATATACATGGACAACCACGCAACCACCCCGGTGGACCCGCGGGTTCTGGATGCGATGATGCCGTACTTCACCTCCGATTTCGGGAACGCGGCAAGCCGCAACCACCCGTTCGGCTGGTCTGCCGAGGAAGCGGTGGAGAAGGCTCGCAAGCAGATCGCCTCTCTGGTCGGCGCGACGGCGCGCGAAATCGTCTTCACCAGCGGCGCCACCGAATCGAACAACCTGGCGTTGAAAGGCGTTGCCGAAATGTACGCCGAGCGCGGCAACCACATCATTACGGCGGCCACCGAACATAAGGCGATCCTGGACACCACCAAGCGGCTGGAAAAAGAGGGCTGCCGGATCACCTACCTGGCCGTTCGGACTGATGGTCTTATCGACCTGGATCAGTTGCGCGAAGCTATCACGGACAAGACCATCCTGGTGAGCATCATGTACGCCAATAATGAGATCGGCGTGCTGCAGCCGATCGCCGAAATTGGCAGGATCTGCCGCGAGCGCGGCGTGCTGCT
>JAENWC010000062.1 GCA_016650235.1 Terriglobia bacterium | reverse complement strand
TGCTGCGAGCGCCCTGTGCGCTTTTGGTTTAACACGCGCAAAACGGAGCTGCCCGCCGCGAACCCAAGTTCGGTGTTCCTCTGGGATTTTGGTAGCGCGGCGAGCGCCCTTTGCGCTTTTGGTTTAACACGCGCAAAACGGAGCTGCCCGCCGCGAACCCAAGTTCCGTGTTCCTCTGGGATTTTGGTAGCGCGGCGAGCGCCCTTTGCGCTTTTTCAGGGCCTTTCTTGCATTGGAATCCAGGCCTGTCCCACTGGGGCTCCTGTGTATTCAGCGCGCGGCCGAATCAGCCGGTTGTTCTCAAGCTGCTCGAGAATGTGCGCGGTCCATCCCGACATCCGGCTCACCGCAAACACCGGCGTAAACAGATCGATGGCAATGCCGAGCGAATAGTATGTGGAAGCCGAGTAGAAATCCACATTCGGATTGAGTCCTTTGGCGCGCCGGACCGAATCCTCCACCTGCCGCGAGATCTGGTAGAGATTCTGATGCCCGGTCCGGTTGCCCAGATCTTCAGACAGGATGCGGAGATGAGTCGCCCGCGGGTCCTCCGTCTTATAGACGCGATGGCCGAAACCGGCAATCTTCTCTTTACGCTCCAACTTACCGTGCACCATCTCAAGGGCGTGCTCCGGACTGCGCGCCGACAATAACAGCCGGATCACATCTTCATTGGCTCCACCATGCAAGGGACCTTTGAGCGTCCCGATGGCGGAGGTTGCCGCCGAATGCACGTCCGTCAGCGTGGCCGCGGTGACGCGGGCGGCGAAGGTGGAGGCGTTCAGTTCATGGTCCGCATGAAGAATCAGGGCCACATCCAGCGCGCGTTCCATCACCGGATCCGGCCGCGTGCCAGTGAGCGTGTATAGGAAGTTCGCCGCCAGCCCGAGCTCGGGATCCCCTTCCACCACAGGCTTGCCGTTGCGCAGCCGGTCCAGCGTGGTGACAATCGTCGCTGTCTGCGCCATTAGATGAACGGCCTTTTCGCGGCTGGCCGGGAGAGAATTGTCGCGCGCCAGCCCGTCATACAGGCTCAACATCGAGACGGCCGTGCGCAGGACATCCATCGGCATCGCATGACCGGCGGAGGACAGAAAGGCCGTTACCGGCTCCGGGATGGGCCGGTTCCGCACCAGTGCCTTCTTCAACTCCCGCAGCTCACTTGCATCGGGAAGCTTGCCGTTCCACAGCAGAAAAATGACTTCTTCGAAGGTGGCCTCTTTGGCCAAGGTGTGAATATTGAAACCCTGGTAGCTGAGAACGCCCTCGTCGCCGTCAATAAAACAGATACGCGATTCCGCCGCGATCACTCCTGCAAGGCCTGCCCCTGTAACAGCCATTCTGCTCCCTTTCCTTGGTCCTCTGATTCGGTGCCCGCACGCCAAACTCCTCTGCGCCGGAGACCCTTGGGTGGTGTGTAAAGTCCATTGTAGGACATTTGCCTCCTGCCTCCCACTCCGTGAGGAGGCCTTGATGGGATTCGAGAGCGGCAGGATGATCGGCTGGCCGGGCTTAACAAACCTCCGGCTTGTAAGCACAGCAAGGCTCCGTCTATTTCAGCCGGCGAAACTCCTCTGAGTTGATGCCGCGTTGATCGAGTATCTTGTTGTACAGAGGTGACCCAATTTCACGCCCGCCGCGGATTGGGATCGTGGCAGCCCGGCCATCGGAATGTAACCACCGCTCATGACTTCCGGTTTGCCGGACCTTCTAAAATCCTAACCGGATCGCCACCCGCCTGAACTCTTCTGCACGACCACTAGGCATGCACGATCGATGTCGTGTCCGCGGGCATCGAAACGCCCCTGTCACGGTACTCGGCTTCGATCATCTTGAAGACTTGTTCGAGTTCAGACAGCGCTTCAGTTCTAGTCGGCATGAGCGTGTAGCACCCGGGAATTGACGGGACCTCTGCCACCCAGCCGTCCGGTTGATTTCGGTATAGAACTACCTTATAGTCGTCGAGACCCATGCATGCCTTCCATTGTACTCCGGGCCACCATTGTCAATCTAACTCATTTCACGAGACGCTTCAGCTCCTGCGTCCAGTTCAGCACTACATTGATTCGGCTGGAAGCGACGTCCTGGTGCACATCCTTCACCATCGGCAACCGCTGCCCGTCCGGCGTGACGTCATAGTTGAATGACCAAGCGTTTGTCCAACCACGGTTTCGACCTCAGGACGTGTGATGACCGCTGGTATGACAAGTTCGTTCCGGTTGCCGGCCGCCTTTACCAACAGCATCTGGACGAACTCCACAAGGAGGGGAAGCTGTAATGCCAACTGGAAAATTCAGTGAATTGCTTGACGCGATACCCGTTGGACGGCGCCGCAAGATTGCGAACCGTGTCCGGGCGAAGCTGGCATCTATGCCCCTCGACCAACTGCGGAGAGCGCGGCAAATGACGCAGGTCAAACTCACCGAATCTCTCGGGGTCAACCAGGGGGAAGTCTCCAAAATCGAGCATTGCCCTCGTCGGTGAACTTTACGTTCCCCGGTTTCAGACCGCGGTGGATGATCCAATCCGCGCCTCGCGCCGGAAGCGTGTCATCAATTCCGCATCGGCGGCAAGATCCTCGCGAACCAGCTTGAGCGCCACATCGCGTCCGAGGCGCGTGTCAGCCGAAGGCGAACTCACAGATGCAACCACGTCAAGGCTCCGTCTATTTCAGCCGGCTAGACTCCTCTGAGAAAGTCCATTGTAGGGAATAAGCTTATGCCATATACTGCTTTTAGGGAACACGCGCAAAACGGAGCTGCTCGCCGCGAACATACATCCCGTGTTCCTTTGGGATTCGGTGGCGCGGCGAGCGCCCTTTGCGCTATAAGCATAATGACGCGAAAAGAATTCCTCGCCAATTCGACCGCCGGCCTGGCCGCGGCCCCAGCGCTGTCCTCTGCACAGCAGTCCAGCGGTGCGCGGCCGAAGAACGTTCTGTTTCTGCTTTCCGACCAACACCAGCCGCTGGCCTTGTCCCTGCTCGGAAACCGGCATGCCCGGACTCCGAACATCGATGCTCTGGCGCGCACCGGAGTGCGTTTCTCCAATGCGTATTGCACCAACCCGGTCTGCACGCCATCGCGCGCTTCCATCCTTACCGGGCTGCATACGCACAACCACCGCACTTGGTCCAACGCGACCCCATGGCCGTACGAGATCAAAACCATGGCGCATCACTTTTCGCGCAGCGGCTACATTTCCGCCTTGATCGGGAAGATGCATTTCGTCGATGCGCAAACCCATGGTTTTGACTACCGTCTTGACTTCAACGACTGGTATCAATACCTCGGCCCGAAGACCAAACTGTATGCCGACGAACTGGGCCGCGCCAATTCCGGCTCCGGGCTGCCCATCAACGACGATCTCTGGCGCGACTCAGGCGACCCGTGGATCGGCACGCGAACGCTGGACGATCGCAAAGGATCGGTCCACATCGGCAGACCGTCCCTCATTGCGGAAAAGGATCACTTCGACAGTTTCGTCGCCCGGGAGTCGGTGCGGTTCCTGCGCCGGTTCGGCAAGCAGCATCCGTTTTTTCTGATCAGTTCCTATCTCAAGCCGCATGACCCCTTCATGCCTCCGGCCCGGCACGCCGCCATGTTCCAGGCCTCGGACATGGAACTGCCTGCCACCTATGGAAAGGTGAATCTGGACCAGGTGCCCGCGGAAATCCGGCGGCGCATTGAACGCGACGCGCCCAATCCGGAGGTCCAGGATCCGGCGCTGGCGCGGCAACGGATTGCCATGTACTACGGCAACATCGCGCACTTGGACGAGTGTATCGGCCAGGTGATGCGTACGCTGCGGGAACTCGATCTGGAAAAGGACACCATTGTGCTCTACTCCTCCGATCATGGGGAGATGCTCGGTGAACATGGCCTCTGGCACAAGTTCGTATTCTATGATCCCTCCTGCGGCGTTCCGCTCATATTCCGTGTCCCCGGACTCACCCAACCCGGTGCGCTCTGCCAGGCCAACGTCAGCCTTGTCTCTCTGATGGCCACCCTGCTCGATTTGTGCGGCATCTCCGTTCCGTCCGGTTTGGATGGAGAATCGCTGGCTCCGCTGCTGCGGGAGCCCGCGCGGCCGCACTCGCAGCCGGTGTTTGCCGAGTTCGCCCTGCGCTCGAAAAGCGCCCGCTACATGCTGCGGGACGGCGATTGGAAGTACACCTTCTGGGTGAACGATACGCCGGAACTGTACCACATGGCCGCCGATCCTAAAGAGATGAACAATCTTGCGCTCGACCCGGCCCACCGCGCCAAGGCGGAGGCGATGAAGGCGCAACTATTCGCATGGCATCGGCCCGAAGAACTGGCCTGAGGATCAGAAACTAAGACGCAACAGGAAACGGAAGCTCCGTCCTTCATTGAGTGTGTTGGTGATGAAACCAAAGCTAGGGCTGGAGAGCTCACGCGTGGGTTCGGCAAACTGGGCGGTGTTGAAGAAGTTAATCGATTCGGCGCGAAACAGGAGTTTGCGGTCGCCGCCGGCCGGGAAGGAGCGCGACAAAGAGGCGTTCACGTTGCCGATGCCGGCTTTGCGGAAGGTATTCGATCCGAGGCTGCCGCGGAGTTCGGTGGGCTTCATGTAGGCGAACGCGGAGATGGGCAGCAGGCGTACCGCGGAGTCGGGATTGCCGATGGTACGGCCGAGGATAGACGGGTCCAGCAGATGCGGGCGGTCACCGTTGTCGCCGTCGACATTGCCGAAACCCGGAGCGTCCGATCCTGTGATCACGGTGAAGGGTGTGCCGGTCTTGACCAAAGCGACCGATGCGATCTCCCACGAGCCGGCGATTTTGCGGAACCAGCCCGAGGCGGCCGGGGCTACCTCACTCGAGTAGGTCCCGCGCAAGAGAAAGGCATGGGACTGATCAAAATTGCTGGGACCTTTCATCTCTTTCCAAACCTCGAATTCACTGGGGCTCTGCGTCTGGCGTCCGTCGTCTCCTGTGGCGGTATTGGAGTAGGCCGCGCCCAGGTCGATGGCTTTTGAGAACCAATAGGAGGCGTCAGCGGAGAAACCGCGCCAGCGGGGGAGGTTGAGCGAGACTCGCGCGGCGTCAAAATATCCACGCGAGCCATTGAGAACCCGGCGCACGTCGAACCGGGTAAAGTCCGGACGGCGCTCGTTGATGGTGGACGTGGTTTGGGGGATGCCCGGGACCGGTTGCGCGCGGTTGGCGTACCACATCATGAGCAGCTTTTGAGACCGGCTGCCGGCATAGCCAAGTTGGATGCGCCAGCGATTGGAGAAAGCCGGCTCCCAGGTGAAATTGTATTGCTGGGAGTAGGGCGTCGCCAGATCCGGAGAGATTTCAAACTGAGTGCTGCGCGCGTTGGGATCGGCAGGGACATTAAGCCGGCCGAATGCGGTGGTCAGGTCGGGAGTAATGATTTCGAACTTGACGTTGAGCGGCGGATTGTAGCGGATCTGCTGGAATGTGACGGCGTAGATTTCGCCGTAATGCAGGCCGTAGGCGGCGCGCAGCCCGCCCCATCGCGACGGGAGGCGGTAGGCGAGCCCGAGACGCGGAGCAATGTTGTTGCAGTCGCACTGGTAGGGCAGAGTGTTCAACCCGTCCACTTCCGTGGGACGCGCCACCGGCTCATAACGGACGCCATAGCTGAGGCTGAAGTTGGGCGTGAGGCGGAGGCTGTCGCCGGCGTGGAGGCGGAGTTCCCAGAGCCGGAAGCCACGGTGAATGTGACCGGATGCGCCTGAGAAACGGCTGGCGATGCCGAGCCGGAAGTTGGTCAAGGCGTCACGGTCAAAATCGTTGCGAAAGGTGAGCGTACCTCGATGGCTGCTGGCCTCGCTGCCGTTGATCTGGCGCCGTGCCAGTTCCGCTCCTCCATACCAGTTATGCTTGCCGCGGGATTGCTGCACAGAGGCCCCGGAGCGGTAGCGGTTCTGAGCACGGTCAATCGGGATCGGGGAGCCAGGGCCAATGCGCTCGATGACGCCGCCGATGGTGGCCGCCGGCCCGACCGCATTGGGTTCAGGAACCAGCAATGAAGTAACGCGGTCGAATGCAGCGGTGAAGATGGCGGCAGTAGAGGCGGACAAAGTGCGTGTCCAGGTGAGCTGCGCGGCGTGGGCCCTGGTGGTAGTGTCAGGATTCTGCCCCGCCACCAGTTGAAAGGCATCGACAAGCTGCGCAGTGAAAAAGTAGCGGGCGCTGAGAACGTTCCTCGAACCGAGTGACTGGTCCAGCCGTCCGCTGATGTTGTCGTCGTTGACGCTTTGCCCGGCGTTGGTGTTCAACGCGCGCTCATTGATGTCGGTCCTGTTGGGGGTCTGGGCCGGGTACACGTCTAGAAGCCGCTGCACGATGGCGCGGACAGCCGGATCGGTGGCCAGCGGAGTGCGCTCGTCCGCCTTGGGGACCAGCACGTTGCCGTTGACGTTGCCGCGCGTCAACTGCCGGCCGGCGTCCATCGAGAAGGTTGCGTTGCGCCAGGGCCGGAACGTGATCGAGGCGCCGTAACTGTTCTCACGGGCTGGCTGCACCAAGCCCACCTGGAAGAAAGACCGTGCGCTGAAGATGCTATTTTCATGGCCCCACCAGAGGTTGCCGTGAAAGTTGGCGTTGCCGGACGAACCCAGGTGTAGCGCGCCGGAGGGCGGGTTGCCGTACTCTGCGCCATAGTAGCCGCGATCGGCGCGAAACTCCGGAACAATGGTGGCGGTGATGCCGAGACGAAGATTGAGTTCCTTAAGGGCGTTGTTGTCGATGAGGTTGAATTGTACGTTCTCGTTGCGCCGGGATTCGCCCGTGGCTGTGTCGGTCTTGGCCAGCAGGTTCAACTCCGTGCGGCGGTTTTCCTTTTCCGGGACGGGTTTGGGCTGTTCCTGCTTCTGCGCGAGAAGGTGGCTCAGCAGTGAAACCACCAGTAGGGCTGGACGGAGTGAAATCCTCACTTGGCTATTTTACCGTCCTGCCGCGGAAATGCTATCCTCTCCCCATGCGACACGGTCGGCCGTAGGCTGTTCGGCCGTAGGCCCTGGGCGGCTGGGTTAGTGTATAATTTTTTCTACCTGGGCACCCAAAATGGGAAACCGGATGTGGTCATCACAGCGTAAGGACAAGAAGGAGGCACTATGCTCAATAGAATCTTTGTAGGCCTGCTCACATTGCAACTCGGCGTTCTCGCCCCGCTTTTCGCGGCGGATCACAGGGACGCTCCAACAGTAAACGAGGATCCGGCCGGCGACTTAGGGGACGTCTATACGTTCCTGGATCCCAATAACCCGTCGCGGCTGGTGATCGCACTTACCGTCTTCCCATTTGCCGTTCCCGGTAGCGCCGGTTATTCCTTTGGCCGCGATATCCTTTATCAAGCCAAGATCGACAACAATGGCGATGCACGCGAGGATTTTGTAGTCCAGTTTCTGTGCAGCGGCGCCGGGGCAGGCCAAACGTGCCGGGTTTGGGGACCGGTGAGGCAGCCAGCGGCGCTAGCGGGGGCACGCAATCAGGTCATTACGAACCCACCGGCGATCTCCGGACCCATCAACACGGTATTTGGCGAGGAGAACGGTGTGCAAGTGTTCGCCGGCCTGCGCGACGATCCGTTTGTGGCGGACGTGAGCCAGCTATTGCGCATCATCGGCACGGGCACGCAAGACACATTTCGCGAAGTGGAGATTGCGCCCCTGGGCGTGACGCTTCGCGGACGCCGCCTGAACGCGCAAGGACGCAGCGGTTTTGACACGTTCGGCGGATTCAACATATTGACTTTGGCCGTGTCGTTCCCGAAGGACCTGGTACGAGGCTCTTCGTCGAGCCGGCTGGGCATCTGGGGCACCTGCAGCCGGCAGGACCGCTCCGAGTCCGCCACGCTCCCCCTGGGGGAACGGACCTGGGTTCAGTTTGAGCGCATGGGGCAAGTGGTGTTCAACACTGTGTTTGTTCCTGGACCCAACAAAGACGTCTTCAACGCATTGGCGCCACACCAGGACGTCGAATTTGCCTCGCGCCTGGTACCCGATGCGCTGACTTCCGATGACACCGGGGGAAACACGATTGCCGGAAGGGCGGCTGTTCTCACCGCGCTCGGCGTTACAAGACTGCCGGCCGGCGCTCCTCTGCTGCTGCCTCCGACGTTCCAAAACACGAATAAAGAACTGTTGCGAGCGGCTCTGCTGCCGGATGTGATGCGGATTGATTTGGACCTTCCTCCGAACGACCTCGCCATCGGCCAATTCGGGCTGACCAATGGACGCCGTCCGGGTGACGACACTGTGGACATCTTTTTGCAATTGGCGCGCCAGCTCGCCGACGTCTCGTTCCCGGAAGCGCTCGGGGTTCCCGGAAGCGGAGCTAGGCGGCCGGGGTCGCTGGATTTCCCCGGTGACCGCCGCGTGTTTGCTGTTTTGCAGGGCACCGACTTTATCCAGCCCGACGGTGAACTCACCGACTTCACCACCAGCGGAAATGAGAAACCGCTGCTGAACCGCTTCCCGTTCCTGGCTCCGGCACACCCGCTGCCGGGCGAACCAGATACCGTCGGATTCCCGGCCGTTCCGGCCAAGGCTCCGGCAGTGGAGCGGTAACAGGTGCGACGTAATTTGGCCTTTCTGCTACTCGGCGTGACGGCAAGCGCTGTCACGCCGTGCACCGGGGCACAGGCTGATCGGGTGGCGTTCCACGAAGAGAGAATCGCGGCGCGGCCGGGCGATGTGGACGCGCTGCGAATGCTTGCCAACGCGCTGATCGCACGGGCTGAGGCGAGCGGCAACGGATCCGACTACAACCGGGCCGAATCTGTACTCGACCGCTGCGACCGCCTCGACCCCTGGCATCCACCCAACGTGCTGGCACGCGCACGCCTGCTGCTCAGCCGGCACCGGTTCGCCTCCGCCCGAGCCCTCTCCGAAGATGGGCTGCGGCGGTTCCCTTCAGAAATTGCGTTTCTGGAAATCAGCGCCGATGGAGCGCTGGAGACCGGCGATCTGGAGTCGGCCGGCAAATACGCCGGAATGCTGGTGGAGCGCAAGCCGCAAATGTCCAGTTGGGCGCGACTGGCTCACGTGTTTGAGGTGCGCGAACAATGGGACAAGGCATTGGAATTTCAAACGAAGGCTCTGGATGCGGCGATGCACGGAACACCTCCGGCTCCGCCTGAGTCGCGCGCCTGGTGCCGAGCCATACTCGGCGAGATGCATTTGAAGGCCGGCGATGCGCCGGCTGCGCGTGAGCAATATCGACTTGGACTCCTCGACAGCCCCGGCCACCCGCTCGTATTGGAGCATCTGGCCGAATTAGAACAACAGGAGGGGAACGAGGCTGCCGCCGCGGAAGCATACAAGAGCATCCTCGATCGCCAGCGTAATCCGCTGATTGAGTTGCGGCTAGCCGATTTGCCGGGCAAACAGAACAACCAATCCGAAGCCGCGTCCCGGCGTCTGGCGGCCATTGAGTTCCTGGAATCCGCGGTGGCGTCGGGTAATGAAGGCTACCTCCGGCCTTTGGCGGAACAGCGGCTGCAACAGGGCCGATTTGAGGATGCCGCCCAACTCCAGGTGCGCGATGTACTCCTGCGCCCCACTCCGGACGCCTGCGAGGTATTGTCGCGAATCTCGCAGGAAGCATCGCGAGCCGGAAAACCGCTGGAAAGCACGGGCACCGGGATTTGCCATAGCTACCAAAAGCTGAAGTTTTCCAAAATCTCCCGCTGAGGTCTGTCAACCTACTGCGGTTTGACAAGGATCTGTTTGTACTCGATCGGGCGGCCGGCATCGTGGGCTTGCAGCTCGATCCATCCCGGCTCCAGATTTTCCAGCTTGTCGTATTCCATGACTGTTTCCCCGTTGATGCGCACCAGGCAGCGTGCGCCCTGGACAATCAGTTGGAACAGAAACCACTGTTCCGGCTCTATCCGAGGGTAACGGGCGCGTTCCAATGAGTAGAGCGAACCGGTGGGATAGTGGGACTCCTCCACATCGTGTAACTGAATCTCGTACCGGCCGCGGCCGCCCTGGCTCCGGAATAGCACTCCGCCATTATGATGCCGGCTGCCGCGAATGTACATGCGCATCTCAAAGTCGCGGTACTTCGTCTTCGTGGTCAGGTTGCCGAGTCCATCGGCGCGCAGCACCGCGCCCAGCGGGGCGAACTTCGCCGGCGCTTTCGCATTGGGCTCCGTGAGCGTCCATTTCTCAAGGTCGCGCGGCTGCTCGTAGAGGGCCTCCCATTTTTCCTTCGAGGGCAGCTCCCGGATACGCAGATTGCGGAAGCGAAGCGGATAGGAGAGCGTTTCGAGTCCAAGGTAGCCGCGGCGCAGGCGGTAGCGCAGCTCCGGTACCGTCTCAACGTTCAGGTTGTGGATGATCTCGCCATTGGACCAGACGCTGAGCTGCGGCCAATCCATACGGATACGAAGCTGGTTCCACTCTCCTTGATTGCGGACATTCACCAGGCGCGGGGCCACCAGGGGGAAGATCGATCCCATCGAGTTGGTCCGCGGTTCTTTGTCCTGCTGATGGAACAGGCTGATCTTGAAGCCGCTGCGGGAGCGGTGTCCGTGCAACGGGGCGTGCAGATAGATGCCCCCGTCGGTCCACCCTTTCACGAAAAACTCAAGCTCCAACTCGAAATTTTCGTATTCTTTGTCCGACCGCAACCATGCCGGGAAACCAGCGCTCGGGCTGCCCGCAATGGCTCTCTCCTCCACATAGAACGCCGATTGCGGACCCTGCTCCACGCTCCAGCCTTGCAGTGTGGCGCCGTCAAACAGGGTGACCTGCGCCGAAAGCGAACCGGTCAACGCCAGCCAAATCGTAAAGAACAATATGTGCATCGAGATCAATGTACCACTGAAGCGGATGCTCAAATGGCATACAATCTTGAGTGTTCATGAAGCTCCTTCTATTCCTGGCGATGGCCGCTGGCTCGATTGGGGCGCAGCCGCTGAGCAAGCAGGCGCTCGACCGGTGGCGGGAAGAACTGGCCCGGCGCCGCTCAACGGCTCTGGTGGTGGTTCATCGAGATCAGATCGCTTACGAATGGTATGCCGAAGGCTGGAACGCGGCGCGGCCGCACTACACTGCTTCCACGGCAAAAGCGCTGGTGGGAGGGCTCTCGCTTGTGTTGGCGATGCAGGACGGGCGCATCCGGCCCGAGTCCGCCGCGCACGACTTCATCACGCCGTGGACGGTGGACCCGAGGCGCAACCGTATCCGCATCGAGCATCTGGCCTCGCACACCTCCGGCATTGAGGACGCGGAACAAGACGGGTTGCCGCACGATCAATTACCGGGCTGGAAAGGCGCGTTCTGGAAACGCGCGCCGGATCCGTTCACCATCGCGATTCGCGACGCGCCGGTGATGGAGCCGCCCGGAACACGGTATCGCTACTCCAATCCTGGGATGGCGGCACTGGCCTACGCGGTAACGGCGAGTCTTGCCGGACAACCGCGAAGCGACCTGCTCAACCTGCTGCGGGAGCGCGTGTACGCGCCGATCGGCCTGAAGCCGGAGGAGTGGTCGATCGGTTATGGCCGCGCTTACGAGGTGGACGGGATGCCGCTCTACGCCAACTGGGGAGGCGGCGGCTTTACGGCTAGCGCGATGGCACGCGTCGGGCAGTTGATCGCGCACCGCGGCCGGTGGGGCGGCAAGCAGATTCTGAACGCCGAGTGGCTGGCGCGGGCTACATCCTATGCCGGCTTTCCAAAGCCGGATCGCCGCTCGGGTCCGCGCGATCCGGCTTCCGGGCTTGGCTTCTACACCAATGAAGACGGCGTGTGGCCCGCGGCGCCGCGCGATGCGGTGGCGGCTTCCGGCGCAGGTAACCAGTTCCTGCTGGTTGTGCCCTCGTTGCATCTGGTGGTGGTCCGGCAGGGCGAGAGCATTTCCCAGCGGCCGGAGCCGGGCGAGCACTATCGGGCCACTTACGATTATGTGATCGAGCCGTTGATGGCCTCGCTCGATACGCCCGCGCCTTACCCGCCGAGCAGCATGATCCGGGCCGTGGAGTTCGCGCCTGCCGCCACGATCCGGCGCGCGGCCATCGATTCGGACAACTGGCCCATTACCTGGGGAGAGGATGGTGATCTCTACACCTCCTATGGGGATGGCCGCGGCTTTGAGCCTTTCATCGACCGCAAACTGAGCCTGGGCTTTGCCAGGATCGCCGGTGGGCCGGACGATTTCTCGGCCACCAACATACGGTCGGAAAGCGGCGAGCGCATCGGCGACGGTGAGCGGGGACTCAAGTCGAGCGGCATGCTGATGGTGGAAGGCGTGCTCTATATGTGGGTGCGCAACGCGGGCAACGCACAGCTTGCCTGGTCAGAAGATCGCGGCCGAACCTGGCAGTGGGGTTTCACCTTCGACGTGTCCTTCGGGTCGCCGGCCTTTCTCAACTTTGGGAAAAACTATGCAGGCGCTCGCGACGAGTATGTCTACACTTACTCCCAGGATGGATCCAGCGCGTATGAGCAGAGCGACGGCATCGTTCTGGCGCGTGTTCCTAAGTCGCGCATGCAGGACAGCACCGCTTACGAATTCTTGTCCTCGCGTGAGGGAGCCCCGGTAACTTGGACACGCAATGTACACGAACGAACGCGCGTGTTCACTTACGCACGCCGATGCGAGAGGGTTGACGCGGTGTATAACGCGGGAATGAAGCGGTATCTGTTGGCGGTTTCCTACGGACATCACGGCGGCTGGGGACTGTATGAGGCGGCCCATCCATGGGGTCCGTGGCGTACGGCATTTCACACAAACGACTGGGGACTCGGGCCGACACACGGCTACCGCATTCCGACAAAGTGGATATCGAACGACGGGCGAACCATGACGCTTGTTTTTTCCGGGCGGCGCGGACCGGGTTTGCATTACGACGCCTTCTCGACGCGCACGATGCTGTTGCGCTAGAGGCGTGTGGCGAATCCTGGCATATAATCCTTTCAAAGCTTTTTCGCGCTTGGAGAGCAAAGCGAAGGTTCGCGGCGGGACCATACACGACGCCCGGATTGCGGCGCTTAACCTCCACCATGGAGTGAAACGGTTATGGTCGGCCGATCGGGATCTTTCTGAGATTCCCGGATCTAAAAGTGGTAACCCGTTCCCAGAAAACTAAGCCTGGAAGTCCGGAGGGTCCGGTCCTGGCATTGACTGGGCCAAAGGGTATGGGCAAAATAGAGCCATGAACCGAGACCATGTCATAGGCGCCTTGAAAGCACATAAACAGGAGCTACGCGGCGCCGGCGTGGTGAGTGTTTCCGAAAAGAGATCGACAGGGACCGCGCTCTTGTCTTTTAAGGAACACGCGCAAAACGGAGCTGCCCGCCGCGAACCTAAGCCTCGTGTTCCTCTGGGGTTTGGTGGCGCGTCGAGCGCCCTTTGCGCT
>JAENWC010000061.1 GCA_016650235.1 Terriglobia bacterium | reverse complement strand
GCTGGAGCAACGATCCTGGCCGGCGCTGCACTTTATTGGATCGACTCGAAAGGTTTCTCCTCCGACTGGATGAGAACGGGACCTGGAATTGTGTTTGGCATCGGCGGTTTTTTTGGGTTGATCGGTTTTATCTTTGGTATGCAGATCGGGACGAATCTCAATGCGCTGGTGAAGGTTGGTTCGGAGGTGCAAGGCAAACCGATGGAAGGCGACGATTCCTCCGGCGCGGGACCCACGTTGAAGGATGCCAATCTCGAGAGCGCCGTCGCCGTCTTGCCCGATGGCTATCGCATGATCTGGGACCGTGATCCGCGGGGCTACGTGGCGAAGAAGTCTTCGCTATTCCGGTTTCGTGTCGAGGATTCGGGGGGCAAACCAGCCGATGGCATGGAACTCTACATGGGCATGATGGGACACGCGGCGTTTCTGCGGCGGGACCGGAGCGTGTTCGCGCATGTGCATCCGAGCGGATCGGTGCCGATGGCGGCGCTTGGACTTACGAAAGAATCGGCGGCCGATCCGCACGCGGGCCATGCGATGCCGGCCGGATTGCCGGCCGAGGTGAGTTTCCCTTACGGGTTCCCGCGGCCCGGCGCCTACAGAATTTTTGTTCAGACCAAGCGGGCCGGCAAGGTGGAGACCGGCGTCTTTGACGTGGCGGTAAAGTAACTTCCTTTTTGAGTAACAGCCCGCAAAACGGAGCTCGTCCCGGCCCGGTAACTGGCGGTGGCCCTTTGCGGGCTAGAAAGACAACCGCGCGCCAAGTTGGAACGCCCTTGGACCACCCGAGCCGAAGATCTGGCCGGCGCGATTAGTGGGCTTGCCGAAGGCAGCCGTATTCGCAAGATCGAAGCTGTAGCCGCCGCGGTTGGCGATGTTGAACGCATTGAAGACCTCGGCAAACACGTTCAACTTCACGCGCTCGCCAAAGTTGATGGGGCGCGACACGCGAAAGTCCTGAGAGAAGAAGTGCTCGCCAAACTCGTAATCGGATGGCTGGTTGAGCGTGGGCACTCTCTGATTGCGTGATGTGGTTGTGCCGGCGTACTTGGAATTGAACTCGTTGATCAAGCGTGTGAGGTCATCCTTGCCGAGTCCGCGATTGAACGGCTCTTTGAAGCTGGCTCCTGGAAGCGGCTCGCCGCTGGTGCCATCGCCATCGAGGTCGATGGTTGGGATGGTTGGCATCACCGGTCCTTTTGTCCCGATGGAGGAGATGAAGGACACTTGCACCTTCCCTGGAAGATCTACCAGACCGCTGATGTTAAGGTTGTGATTGCTTCCGGTTGGACCCCAACTGGAAAACCAATTGTCCAGATTCCTGATCCCGTTCAAGCCATTCTCGCTTTGCAGAGCATAGGATGCGGTGAACATGAAGCGCTCCGAGAAACGCTTGTCCACTTTTACGAGCAAAGCTTTGTAGTTGCTCCGGCCGGCGGGCGTGCGGACCGTGATCGCTCCCAGGGAACAGATCGCCTTAGGGTCAACTCGTTGCGCCGCTGTACACACGGGCAGCACGCGGCGGGAGGCGCCCTGCGAGGTGACTGCCTGATACCGGTTGTAATCCAGCGTTCCGATCTCATCCTTCATAAACTGCCGGAAAACGAAATCCGCATTCAACACCAGGTTGCGGCGCAGTTCCCGCTGCACACCAATATTGAAATGCTCCGAGTAAGGAGCGGGATAACTGTAGGGAATGATGTCCGCCCCAACCTTGGAAACCTCAATCGCCCGAATCGCAGGATTCGGTTTCAGCGAGGCCTCCGCGGCGGCTCGCACACCGGGAAGGATGCTCATCATATGTCCGAAGGTGTAGAGCGTCGGGCCGCGGCTGAAATCCAGCGGCGCTCCCAGCGGGAAGTTGGGAATACCAGGGATCGTGTTTTGGATTGCGGTGCTGGAGATCAACACGCGGCCATTTCCGGCCGGCCCGATTATGGAGCGTTCCTGCAGCCGTTGCCACAACAATCGTGTGTTGTAATAGATGCCGGCTCCGCCGCGGATGACTGTCTTGTTGTCGCTTCCCACGTTCCAGGCAAATCCCACCGAGGGCGAGAAATTATTGAAATCCCGGGCTGATGGGGCCAGGCCGTCTGCTCCCAAAATCGGAGCCAGAATCTGCGGCTTGTCCAGGTCATGGTTCACCAGCGTCGATTCATAATTCCAGGCGAGACCGAAGTTCAAAGTGAATCTTGGCTTGAGGCGCCAGGAATCTTGTATGAACAGACGGATCCGGTCATTAGTCCTGGCCTTTTCCACCTGGAAGGGTGGAGGCTGGCTGGGATCGCCGATGCCCATGGAAAAGCCCGCCAGGGGGAGCCTCATGAGATCCGCATTCGAGGTAATTTGAGCCGGTATCCCAAGGGCGGGAATGAGCGCTCCGGCGCCGATCTGCCGCAGAAAATCCGGACCGTACAGAACACCCGCGGCCGGGTCCGCATAGCCCCAGAAGCCTGTCCCGGGTCCACGTTCGATTTCCCCTCCAAAGCGGACGCGGTGAGTGCCGCGCTGCCAGGTGACGTTGTCGGTGAAAGCGAATTTGCGAAGATCGCGGCCTTGCGTTGCGTTGGAGGTGTTCCCGAGCACTACGTTCGATCCCTGGATCGACATTTGCGGCAGTCCCAATCCGATGCAGCCGGGACAGTCCGTCTCATCGGGAAACAGATTCCGGTTGCGCCAGTACTGGTAGGCGAAGCGGAAATCGTTCACCAGGCTGGAAGAGAACGACGAGGTGGCCCCGAGGATGCTCTGATCGGACCAGTTGGTATTCTTCACCCAGTTGGACGGCAGTTGGTTGTTGCCCAGCGGGCCAAAGCCTTTGTTGCCGTCATGGCTGTAGCGCATGAATAAATTGTGGTTGGCATTCACGCGGTAATCGAAGCGAACGCTCATCTGCGATCCGGTGTATGGCTGGCTCGCGTTTTGCGCCAGGCTGGCAAAGGCCGGCGCGTTGGGCTGGATGGTCACAACCGCGTCCTGATTGTTGTGCTCGATGTTGGCAAAGAAAAACAGCTTGTCCTTCTGGATGGGCCCGCCCAGCCAGACTCCGGATTGCCGCCGTGCGAAGAATGGATCGGGGTTAAAGGAATTGCGCTCCAAGGCCGGATAGGCCGACATGTTGTGGTCGCGGAAAAAAAAGTAGCCCGCTCCGTGATAATCGTTGCCGCCGGAGCGTGTCACCACGTTCACCGAACCGGTTCCGGTGATTCCGGTGGCAAGATCAAAGTTCACCGAAGAAATCTGGAACTCTTCCACAATCTCCTGGGAAAAGTTCATCCCAGTGTTTCCTTCAATCGAGTTCCGCACGTTGCCGCCGTCGACTGTAATGGCGGTTTGAGCGGAGGACCCGCCCAGAATGGACACGGAAAACTGGGCGTTATATTGCGACAACCGCTGTGCCGAGACGCTCACTCCGGGCTCCAAAAAAGCCAGTTGCAGGAAGCTGCGGCCGTTCAGCGGCAGACTTTCGATCTGCTTGCGTGAGATGACCCCATCCAAATTGTGACTCTCATAGCGCAGTTGATTGGTGGCCGCCTCCACGCTCACCACCTCCGCCGCCGCGCCCACCTGCAGTTGCGCATTGACCGTCGTTGTCGTGCCGGCCTGCACGCTGGCTTCGCGCAACATCGCCCGGAACCCGGCCGCATCCACCTTCACTGTGTAGGTGCCGGACAAAAGCACGGGGGCCAAAAAGATGCCCTCGGCATTGGAGGTTGCATGGCGGATAGCGCCGGAAGATTTGTCCGTGATGGTCACGGTGGCGTTGGGCACTACCGAGCCGGTCTCATCGGTTACCGTCCCGGCAATGGTGCCGGAAGGCGCCTGCGCCAACAGGAGAGCTCCAAAAAGGGCTAGCCCGAAGCATGTCTGTAAGGCGGTAGTGTATAGACGAAGCACGGAAACCTCCCAGATCCAGAAAATCGAAAATCTAGGCGATACTATTCCCTGCACTGCCCTGTGTCAAGCCTTGCCTTGCCCTTGCCCTTGAATTGCCGTGGGAATCAGTACCAGGTCAAACCAATGGTCCTGTTGAGCCTTGTACACTAGCAGTAATGATCACGCGCTTGACCGCGCACGCTAAAGCCGCCGGTTGAGCATCCAAGTTGAGTCCAAAGGTTTTGGACCAGGTGCTCTGCGGCGTCCCACGCGTGACCAATGAAAATGTCCTGGTTGGCTATGACACGGCCGACGACGCGGGCGTGTATCTGCTCAACCCGGAGACCGCGCTGGTGCAGACAGTCGACTTCTTCACGCCTATCGTCGATGATCCTTACACCTTTGGAGCGATCGCCGCCGCCAACTCCTTGAGCGATGTCTACGCCATGGGCGGGCGTCCTATCTCCGCCCTCTCGGTGGTTGCGTATCCGGGCGCAGGCGATCTGGATACGCTGCGCGAGATCCTTCGCGGCGGCGCGGAGAAGATGCGTGAGGCCGGCTGCGTCATTCTTGGCGGCCATAGCGTCAACGATGAGGACATCAAGTTTGGCTATTCGGTCACTGGCACCGTGCATCCCAAACGCTTCTGGACCAATGCCGCGGCCCGCCCTGGCGACGTGCTGCTGTTCACGAAGAAACTGGGAACCGGCGTCATCGCAACCGCGCTCAAGCGTGGGCTCGCCTCCGAAGTCCACGTGAGCGAGTCGATTGCTTCCATGTTGCAGCTCAATCGCGCCGCCGCCGAGGCGCTGCAAGACCTCGAAGTTCACGCCTGCACCGATATCACCGGTTTCGGGCTTGCCGGCCATGCCCGCGAAATGGCGCTCGGCAGCGAGGTGACCTTGGAGATAGAAACCGCTTCCCTCCCGCTGCTTGCGGGCGCGCTGCATTACGCCTCGATTGGCGCGATTCCCGGCGGGCTCAACAACAACAGGGAATTTGCGGCTCCGGATATTCAGGCCGCCTCCGGTATCGCGCCGGAACTGCTCGATCTGATCTATGATCCGCAGACCTCCGGCGGCCTGCTGATTTCGCTGCCGGAGGCCGACGCCGCCAAAGCTTTGCAGCGCCTTCCCGAAGCCTGCCGCATCGGCCGCGTCCTGGCTGCCGGAGAAAGAGCCCTCTCGCTTTTATGACTGCGCCGCTCATTGTTGCATTGGACGTCGCCACTACTACGGAAGCCCTTGAGCTGGTGCGCCATCTCGCGGGCCGCGTTTCTTTCTTCAAAGCCGGCATGGAGTTGTAGGCTGCCGGTGGCCCCGCTTTCGTAAAGGAACTGGCCGCCGAAGGCAAAGACGTATTCCTCGACCTGAAGTTCTACGACATACCCGAAACGGTCAAACGAGCTACAGCTCAAGTGGCCGGCCTTGGTGTCCATTTTCTCACTATCCACGGCAGCGCGCCTGTCATGAGCGCGGCCGTCGAAGCCAAGGCCGGATCCGAACTTCGCCTTCTCGCCGTCACTGTTCTGACCAGTTTCGATCAACAGGGCTTGGCCGACCTCGGCCATCCTTGTCCGGTCAGCGATCTGGTCGACCTGCGAGTGACCAAGGCGGGGCAATGCGGCGTGGATGGAGTTGTCTGTTCTCCGCTTGAGGTGCGCAGGGTCCGCCAGATCGCCCGCGCCTCTGATTCCATGGCAGAAGCCGCGAGCATTCTCAACGAAATCCAACTCTGTGAAGCTTAATCGCTCTCCGGCGTGTCCGGCAATGGTCGACCTGTCAAGCCATTTATCTACATGACCGAAATGGGTCTCGGTCGATGGGTCTCGGTCGATTGACATGGCCTATGGTCTGCTACTATCCTTGCCTACGTGAAAGCCGCGCTGCTAATGGTCCCCCTCGTCCTGGCCGGTTCGATCCGGGCTCAGGACAAGAATCCGTTCCATGGGAACAAGGACGCGATCGAAGCCGGGCGCGGCATGTTTCGCATTTACTGCTCGCCCTGCCACGGGATCGGGGCGGAGGGTGGACGTGGTCCTGACCTGACCCTGGGCAGCTACTCGGTGGGCAACGAGGACACGGCGGTATTTCGGGTGATTGCCAGTGGAGCGAAAGGTACCGAGATGCCCGGTTTTGGGGAGCGATTCGATTCGGACGGAGTATGGCGCCTGGTTGCCTATCTCCGTTCTGTGTCCGGCAAACCTGCTCCGAAGCTGACTGGCAACCGGGCGAACGGCGAAAAACTGTACTGGGAGAAAAGTGGTTGTGTAGCCTGCCACCGAATTGGCGGCCGGGGGTCGCGGATGGGACCGGATCTGACGCTGGTGGGCCGCCAGCGGAGTCTGGCTTACTTGCGGGAGGCGCTTGTGGATCCGGACGCGTCGCTGACCCCGGGCTACAACAAGGTCACCATCGTCACCAAAGACGGGAGCAAGATCACCGGCGTACAGAAGGGCTATGATGCCTTTTCGGCGCAGGTGATGGATGCGCAGGAAAACTACCACTCCTATTTCCGCGAGGAGGTTCGTTCCATGGAGCGCGAGTTCAAGTCCATGATGCCGGGGTACGGAAAGAGTCTCACTCCGCGGGAACTGGATGATCTGCTGGTCTACTTGACGAGCCTTCGCGGCCAAGGAGAAAACCGATGAACCGGATCTTGTTAAGCGCTTTGCTGGCATGCGCGGCCTGGTCGAGGCTGGAGGCGGCCGGCCCGGTCACCCTCAAAGAGCTGCACGAGGGGCAATCCGATGCAGCCACTTGGCTGATGTACGGTAAGAACTATGCCGGCTGGCGCTACAGCGAACAAACACAGATCCACACTAACAACGTAGCGGGCCTTCAGCCGCGCTGGATCTACCAGACCGGGGTCAACGGGAAGTTCGAGACCACGCCCATTGTGCGCGATGGACTGATGTTCCTCACTGCGCCGTCCAATCACGCCTACGCGCTGGACCTGGCCACGGGGCGGCCAATGTGGCACTACTACAAGCCAGTGCCGGCCGGGGTGAACCTGTGTTGCGGCCAAGTGAACCGGGGCTTCGCGGTGCTGGGTGACAAGCTGTTCAAGGTCAACCTGGAGGCAACGCTGGCGGCGGTAGACATAAAGACGGGGCAACCGGTGTGGGAAACCAGCATGGAGGACCCGCGCAAGGGCTACAGCGCGACCTCGGCGCCACTCATCGTGAAGGACATGGTGGTGACCGGGATGGCGGGCGCGGAGTTCGGCACGCGCGGCTTCATTGACGCCTATGATGCGCAATCGGGCAAGCGGCGGTGGCGGTTCCACACGGTTGCCGGACCTGGCGAGCCGGGCGTGGAGAGCTGGGGCGGCGATTCCTGGAAGCGCGGCGGCGGCAGCACATGGGTCACCGGGACTTATGATGCGGAGCTGAATCTGATCTATTGGGGCACAGGCAACCCCGGACCCGACTTCGACGGCAGTGTGCGGCCGGGCGACAATCTCTACACCTGCTCGCTGGTGGCCCTGGATGCCGACACCGGGAAAATGAAATGGCACTTCCAATTCACCCCGCACGATGTGCATGATTGGGATGCAACCTCGGATCCGGTGCTGCTGGAGATGGAGCACAATGGCCGCAAGGTGAAGGCCGTTGTCATGGCCAATCGAAACGGTTTCTACTATGCCTTGGACCGGACCAATGGAAAGATGCTGGTGGCGAAAGCGTATACGCAGGCCAGTTGGGCGGACGGCATCGGGGCCGATGGACGGCCCAATCTGATCGCCGGGCAGGACCCCACTGATACGGGCAACAAGAGCTGCCCCAGCATCGGGGGCGGCCACAATTGGCAGGCCACCACCTACAGCCCGGCCACGCGTCTTTACTATTTCACTTCCACCGATGGCTGCCAGCTCTACTTCAAGACGGCGCAGGACTACGTGGATGGGCTTTGGTACCAAGCCAGCACGACGCAGGGCCTCGCGCAGGAGCCCACTACCGGATCCGTAATTGCAGTGAAGCCGGCCTCGGGCGAGATCGCCTGGAAGTTTCCGCTCGTCGGCGCGCCCACTTCAGGACTGCTTTCCACGGCCGGGGGCCTCGTCTTTGGTGGAGACCGCGAGGGTTACGTATTCGCGTTGGATGCGGCCACCGGCAAGCCGCTCTGGCGGTTTCAAACTGGAGGAGTAGTGATTGCGCCGCCGATCACGTACTTGTTTCGCGGCAAGCAGTATGTCGCCGTCTCCGCCGGCGCCTCCATGTTCACCTTCGCTTTGCCGTAAGAAAACCATCGTGAACGTCGCCATAGAGATTCCGGATGATATCGGGCAGATGCCAGCGGCTCAGGCGGGTGAGGCTTCGCGGGCGGTACTGGAGGCGGTCGCCGTATAAGCCTATCGGCCGGGAACGATTACCCCCGAGCAAGTGCAACAGATGCTTGGACTGCGCTCCCGCTGGGAAACGGAATCGTTCCTGCGGGCCGAGGCCTACCACGACTACTCGATGGATGACCTGGAACGGGATATTGCGGCGATTCGACGATGCGTCCCGGCAATGATCGATCTTCTCCACCAACTTTTCATTCAAGTATTGATGCCTCAGGCTGTGATGGCCGAGCTACTGCACGAAGATGCTCCCGAAGCCGTCCGCGGTTGGACGCTCAATCTTCCATCTTGGATCTCCGCTCAAGAGAATTCATCGGGAGACATCGTTGGCATGGAGAAACCCCAAGCGGGTGCAGTGGCCGCGATAACCTTGGCGCGATCGATCAACCGCTGACGTTATCATCCTCGACGAAAAGGCCGCACGCCGTGTTGCCGCCGGCGATCGACCGCCTCAAGAAGACAAACTTGAGATATTCTCCCGTGTTGTTGAAGGCGACTCTGGACCGTTTCGGCGGCCGGCAGGGATGATCTGCTGGTCGACTTGCCAGCTTTCGCCGCTAAGATCGACATGGCGCCGGCCTACACGATTGGCATAGTGCGCAACCATCCGTTCATTGATGGCAACAAACGCACCGGCTTGTGGCCGGCTTCCTGTTTCTCGAGCTCAATGGCTACAGCTTCACGGCCAGCGAAGAGGACGCGGCCCAAGCCGTTTTGAAGCTGGCAGAGGGCACGCTCGACGAAGCGGGTTATACGTATTTCCTGCGTGCGAACATCAAACGCGCATGATCTGCCGGGCGGCGGCGGACTGAACTCGCGCATCATTGGAGGCCACGTGTTTACACCCAGTGACTGAGCCGTGACCTGAGGGAGCGGTTCCGCCGAACATTTTGCGCCGGAAGCTAGTGTCCAAGAATTAACTGGACATCTTTTCGGTCCACTTTTCAGTGGTTTGTCTTGCCCCACAAAAGGAATTATCTTCAGGGCAACGCCCATGAATGCCGATGTGTGATTGTCCAGTTATTTCCAGGACACTACGCCAGACTAGTGCACTGCGGCGGCAATGATGATGCACATCCCGATGGACATGGCGCCCAGCAGGATGGCCAGCGCGACGTTGTGCTCATCGAGGATCTCCTTCCAAAGAGCAAAAGGAGTCAGCTTGTCCAGCACCAGGAAAGCGACGCAAAACAGAACCACGCCCAGCAGCGCGTAAACCATTGCGTTGACCAGGGACATGATGTGAAAGTCGGCCATGATTATTTTCCTCCTAAATAGCGCGGATATCCCGCGTAGTGTGAGCGGTAGGAACCGGGGTTGTCTCGCACGGACTTGGGCACAGCCTTTACTTCATTGACTGAGATGTTGCCCAAGCCGCGGTACTGCGTGTAGCCGACCATGGAAATGACCAGCAGTCCGAATGTCATAAAAATGGGATGGTTTAGCATTTTTCGTCCTTAGTCATCGTCATCGTCATCGCCGTCACTGGAACTGGGAGCGTAGTCGCTTTCCTTCCACCGCGTGCTTTCAAAAGACCACGCGCGAAAAGTACGCAAGAGCGGCGGAATCAGCAGCACCACGAATCCAAGCACGAACGGCAGATTCCATGGCACGTCGCGCCGCAGGGTAATCTCATAACGCATGGCCGCCATCGCGGTGGGGCGCTGCGAAAAGCCCGGGGCCGTCTGCATTTCGGGCTCAACGCGCAGGTAATACCGTCCCGGGGGAACCGAGGGAATCAGGACGGAATCGCTATTGCTGCCTTCGGTCCAGGAACCGTCGCTATCGCGGCCATGGTAGTAACTCAGTTCCCGTCCGAAATCCAAAGCCTGACCGGTCTGCTCATTGATCAAGGCAAAGCTGAGATAGGCCCAATTATTGTCTAGGTTCGTGTAAGTGGATAGCTCCAGATTCGAGGTCCGGCCATCGAGGGCGAATACGGGCGTTACAAACGAGGCCTCACCCGAGCCCGGAGTGAAACTGTAGTGCTCTTTGAGAACCTGCCGCTGCCCCATGGCGAGGGAGCAAAGCGTCATCAGGGCCGCCAGCAGCGCCATCAACACTACCGCGGTTATCCAACTGCTGCCCACCAGCGCCTTGTGCGGGGACGGTTGATTGGCGAAGACGCCGCGCGGGGAAGGCAGCGCCTGCTTGAGAGCGAACGCTTCACGGACCTGCTCCGGAGTCATGTACTCACCGCGCGACCACGTGATTTCGCCGAATGACTTTTCGCTCGAAAGCATCCGCGGCGGCGCGATGAAATCCTCGGCAAACACTTCCTCGCCCACCATCACCATCCAGGGAAACTCGCCCATGACGTAGACGGTTGAAGCGTTAGCCGATTGAAAGTGGCGGTACGTCTCATTCTCGTACTTCACCGCGCGCTTGCCGCCGAAGCTGGCATCGGCGGGAATGGCTTGCAGCGTCTGGATGTTGTTCCAGTGTCCGTCATATTCGCTCAAATAACGGAAGCCTTTGAAGGGGTTGAACAGCACATACTCGCGCCATTGGTAGGCAGTGCCGTCCACCAGAATCTGGCGCGCCTGAAACCCGATGGCCTCAAACGGGTCGCCATCCAGCTTGCCGCGCGTGCCGAGCGGAATGAGGGGAATGATACGCTGCTTGGCTTCAAACTTCTGAATGATCCGCAGCTCGGGGCTGGTGGTGTCGATGATGCTGAGGCAGTTGACACACACCGCTCTCAAGGTCTGTCCCAACCCTCGCAGTTCGATGACGCCGCCGCAACTGGGGCAGTCCAGCGTCTTTACTGCCGGTTTTGCCGGTGCACCCATTTACCAGCCCTCGAAGCTGCGCAGGTTCTTTAAGCGCAGCGCATCAAAGTCCACGGTCTCTCCTAGAAATAGAAGTGGCGGCTCCTCGCTGTAGTCGATCGTACCAAAGTTTGTGCTGGCCGAACGCAGATCCGCAAACAAGACCTCGTCCTTGTTCCAATACTCGAACGGCAGCTCTCCTTGCACGCCGGCGTAGCGGGCGCGAGTGAGCGTGGTGACCTGATAGCCGGTGTCGCCAAAGCGGAACGCGTGGCGCGGGGCAAGGTCCGCGGCCGGGGGCAAAATTTGGCCAGGTTCGGCCGGAAAGGTGATGGCATAGACGGCTTGCGCGTCCGAGAGCCAACCGCTCACTCCGTCCTGAAACACGATGTGCCATTCATTCCAGCCGCCGAGTTCGTAATTATACAAAATGCGGCCCGCCACCCAGAAGGCCTTGTTCCGGTAGACGCCTTCGGTGCCCATTTGTATGGGAGAGACGTCCGGAGGCAGATCGGCCACCTCACCCACCCGTTCCAGGTCCACATCGTGACGGACCAGAATCGACTGGCAAAACTCGCACACGGTCTGCACGGCGCTGGAGAATTTAAATTCGATTTTTGCTCCGCATTGCTGGCAACTACCAACAGGACGGCTCATGGCGCCGTATCCAGGGGAACCCCGCGAGGCACAGCAACACCGTAGGGGCGTTCCAGCCGGCGCACGCGCACGGCCTTGGCGCCGAACTCCCGCGTGAGATATGACCGGAAATCCCATTCCGGACGCGGCTTGCAGCAGAACAGGTTGATGGTGATGGAACCATGCTCGGGGAAGGTATGGCAGGCAAAGTGCGATTCGGCCAGCAGGCACAGCCCGGTGATGCCGCCCCCGCCGCCGAACTGGTGCCAAACCGGCTCGCCGACGGGATTGAGCGGCAACTCGTCGATCAGGCGCCGCAAGAGCGCCTGCAGACGGCTTGTGTCACGGAGAGAGACCGGATCGCAATCAAAGGCTTCCACCAACCATTCCAGTCCGGGCATGGTCTCGTGGGCGCTCACGCCTGCGATTTACCGCACTCGGAGCAGAACTTCGCTGCGCGCGCGATCGGTTTGCCGCACTCCGAGCAGAACTTGGTATCGGCCGAAGCGGCAGGCGGCGGGCCCGCCGGAGCGGGTCCGGCGGGATTGTTGACTCCCTGCAACATCTGCTGGGCCATCACGAGGCCGGCGCCCAGGCCCGCGCCTATGCCCGCCGTTCCACCCGCGCCTTCATTGCCGGCGGCAATCGGAATCGACTGCGCCACCTGGAACTGTGTGTAGCGGCCCATGTCGCCCACCATATTCATGCCGATGCGCTCGTCGAGCCGTTTTTGCAGTTCCTCGGGCAGCGAGAGGTTTTCGACCACAAAGCTGTCCAGAACAAGGCCGAGTTCGGCGAAGGAGGGCCGCAGATGCTCGGCGATCTTGTGGCCGAGCTCCATCTGATTGGCGGCCATGTCCAGGAAAGGAACCTGGCTCTCGGCAAATGTGTCGGCCATGCGGCCGACGATGGTGTGCCGGAGTTGGCCTTCGATATCGGCGGCACGGTAAGTCTCCACGGTTCCGCTCACCTTGGTGTGGAACGCTTTGGGATCACCGATGCGCCAGGAGTAGATGCCGAAAGCACGCAAGCGGACAGCGCCGAACTCCTTGTCGCGAATGGTGATGGGTTGTTGTGTACCCCATTTCTGGTTCACCTGGAGCCGGGTGGAAAAGAAGTAGACGTCGCTTTTGAACGGAGAAGCAAACAGCTTGTCCCAGTTCATCAGGTTGGTCAGCAGGGGCATCGTGTTCGTGTTCAGCGTGTGCAGACCGGGACCAAAGGCGTCGGCGCAACGGCCTTCATTGACGAAGACGGCCATCTGGGACTCGCGCACGGTGAGTTGGGCGCCGTTCTGGATCTCCATGTCACGCATGGGATAACGAGTAGCGAGGATGCCTTCCTCGGGCTCTGTCCAATGGATGACGTCAATAAACTGTTTCTTGAGAAAGTCTTTCAAGGCCATAGATTCGTCCCCACTCCTTTTTTTATACAACACGCGCAAACCACAGTTGCGCGCCGCGAACCCCAAGCCGCCTCTCCAGGCCGCTGCGCGGCGATCGCGTCTTGCACTCCTGCTAGAGTATAACGGTTTCCCGTTCGCGCTTGTTCCGCAAATCGGAAATCGGCGTTTGTTGGGCGGTCCCCGTTTTCCATTCAATGCGATACGGCGCGTCCGACGCCAACATCGAATGAGGCTGTGTCGTGTTCCTTCGTGAGCGGAACCGGACTACTGAGGCTCATCAAGACGCTCGCCCGGTCAGCAACTTCCGGAGTTCGGAAAGCGCGCGAGGCGGCGCGTGCGAAACTGAACGGTAGCGTGGCGTTCGCACTTTGGATGGAATCCGGCACGGCCTGGGCGGAAGGCACCCATGAATACCGCCCTCTGGGGGTTGCGGTGGTGGCCTCGACGGATCTTTTTCGCGCGCGGGACTTCCTCCCCAAACGGCGGCCGCCCTCACGCAGCGCCCGCTCTTTCCATGGGCTGTTTGCTTCTCTGGAAGAGGTAAACCGGCATTTGCGCATGCTCCGTTCACAAGCAAAGACCGCAAGCCCACCGCGACGCCTAAGCCGACAGATGGCAATCACTTAGCGGCCTTTCATCTCTTCCACTCTCAATAGGTTTTTTGGAAATCGGCGCGTGCGATTAGTATAATCAAGCGGTGATGCAGGGGGCCCCGGCGGCCTGGCCGATTCCCGCATCCCACCCCTCCACCCTCTGGTGGAAATCTCTTGCACAACGAGGAAGAATCGCGATGATCGCCACGCTGGACCAACCAGTATGCGCCGTGACGCTGGAACGGCTTTCCTGGTTTCATAGGACACAACTCGGACTCAGTCTCACGGCTCTCCGGGAACTGAGGAATGGCTGCATAGCCGGCGAACTCGGTTGTGCGCTGGCGCAAACGGCCAGCGCCACTGTCTGGCTTCAAGTTCTTGCCCCCCTCGCGGGAACGGTGGAGGAAGATGGCAGCCACTTGCGCCTGCGCCTATGGCAACACGCACATAACCGGCAAAGGGAAACGCCGGTGGTCCGCGCGGGAGTGCGCGATCGTGACGGAGAAATCACCAAGCCGCTGCTCGACTGGATTCTGCGAACCGAAGCCGGCGGGGCACCAAAAGAGCACCAAGTGAGCACCACAAAACAGCTTTGTGGCAGGGTAGAGCAACAAGTGGACGTTGCATTGGCGGCGCGGATGCGCGTGCGGGCCCTGCAGGCTTATACGCAATCCAGCCCGGAGCACCCGCTCGTGGATGCCTGCTTCCGCGATGACGAAACCGGCCGGAAGCTTCTGCGGCAGACACTCGCCTCCGGTCTCATGCCGGACTGCGAAGAGGTGCAAGTGACGCGTTCGCCCTGCTGCGAAAAGGTTTTACTGGAGATCCACATGCCCTTTCTGGACCGCGCCGGCCGTAAGAAATTATTTGGACAACTACGGACGGCGGAGGTCTCGGCCGCCCCGGACGGCGCCGTAGTGATCACCGTTGGGGAGCCTGTGCGTGTTGAGAAACATGCGCAAAATTGCACCCCCGTCATCGCCTGGGCCGTGATGCAGCATCGCAAACCAATGGAGACGGGAAGCTCGCTGCGTTTCTCGCACACCGCGCACATCAATCCACGGCAGGCGCAATGGCTGCTGGAGCCGTTGACCGCGCGTTATGGGCTGGAGGTGAACTGGCGCGAGTTAGCCTCGCTCAAGGGAACGCTCGAGGCGCGGCTGTCCTTGCGCCTGGATGGGCCAATCGCCGCCTCCTGGCTGGTCCAAGATGGCGAGGATACCCGCCGGTTCCTCCGCCAAATGCGGTCCACCTCACTGGCCGCGCAACTCTCGCTTCGTAACTGGATCGCCTATCTCTACTTCTGCAATCCCGAACGCCTGCTGGATGTGGAGGACAACTACGCCATGCTCGTCTACCAAAGCCTGCGGCCATACTCCGGCACATTACTGGGCCAGTACTCCTACGACGTATTGGAACCGGACACCATCCTGAAAGCCTTGCGGGCCGCGCGCAAGCCGCTCCGGCGGCGGCTCGAAACCATGGCTCCGATGCTAACCCAAACGCGTCCGGATCGTGCGCGCCATTTCCGCTCGCGGCGTATCCAGCGGGCGGCCGAATGCGTGCGCCGCCTGCCGCGCCCGCTGGCGGCCCTGTTGACTGGAGAAAAGTCTGTGATCGATGATCTGTGCGAGTTGGCATTGCGTGGCGGAGAAATCCGGCAATGCATCGAAGCAACGGAACGCAATCCGGCCAACCTCCGCCGGCACAGTGACCGCGTGGAGAAGAGTCTTCGTCAGCGGCTGCGCCGCATGTGCATGTGCTCAGCGGTGGAGGATCTGGCCCAGATGGTGGTCCTGGAGGCCACCGCGGGGCTTGCCGCGGCGCGCGGAGTGGAATGCAGCATCGAGGCGCTGCTCGAGTTGCGCCACCGGGAAAGCGATTGGGAGGGCGCAACCACGAATTCCATGCGAGTTTTTCCCAGCCGCCCCACTAGATAAACATGCGCCGAGCCATTCTGTCCTTACTCATAGCAATGCTGTACACCAGCCCTTCCGCCTGGACGCAGCCGTCCAAACTTAAGCCCGCCCCGAAACCGGCGGCTCCGAGCGCTCCAATCCCCCAAAGCCCGGCCTTGTCTGATGCCGCAATCGAGAAGGCGATACAGGCGCGCTTTGCCAGGTCCAAGATCGCGCCCAACAAATTCCTGGTGAAGGTCCAGTCCGGAGTAGCCACTATCGAGGGCCGGACCGAAGTCATTCAACACAAAGGCACGGCGACGAGACTGGCGAAGCTGGGAGGCGCGCGGCAGGTGCGGAACCGCATCGAGGTGAGCCAGAAGGCGCGCGAAAAAGCGGCCGCGAATCTGGAAGCCGGCCGCCGCCGCGCACAGGTGCGGCGCGGAGAGCCCCGCACGCAGGCGCGCTCACTCGATCACTAGCAACAAGTCCTTGGGTTCCACCTGTTCCCCGTTCTGCACCAGGCGCTGCACCACTTTGCCCGCCACCGGGGCGGTAATCGTGGTCTGCATCTTCATCGCTTCCATCACCAGTAACTTGTCTCCCTTGGCTACCTGTTGACTCAGCTCCACCGCAATGGAGGTGACCGCGCCGGGAATGGGCGCCCCAACATGCCCCGCATGATTTGCATCGGCTTTGGCGCGCGAGGCCACCTTCACTTCGAGCGAACGGTCGCGGATGGTCACCTCGCGGGGCTGCCCGTTGAGTTCAAAGAACACGGTGCGGGTTCCGTCCGGGTGCGGCTCACCGAGCGTGAGGAACTTGATGACCAGCGTCTTGCCCGGTTCGAGCTCGACGGCGATCTCTTCGCCTTTTTTCATGCCGTAGAAGAACTGCGGAGTCGGCAGGGCCTCGACGTTGCTCCAGGCCTGCTGATTCTTGGCGAACTTCACAAACACATCCGGATACATGATGTAGCTGAGCAGGTCGGTGGGGGAGGGTTTGCGCCCGATCTTGCGCTCGAGCGCCGCCGATGCTTCCTCGAAATCCACCGCCGGCAAGTGGGCTCCGGGCCTGCCGCGCCGCGGCTTTGCGCCGCGCAACACGACATCGCGCATCTTCCTGGGCCAGCCTCCCAGCGGCTCGCCGAGCGACCCCATGAACATCTCAACCACCGAGTTCGGGATGGTCTGATTATGATCCTTGCCGAGACTTTCGAACTCGCCAACGCTGATGCCGTGGCTGACCAGGAACAGCGCGAGGTCTCCCACTACCTTACTGGTCGGAGTCACTTTCACGATGTCCCCGAAGGCCATGTTCACCGCCGCATAGGCTCGGGCAATCTCGCTCCACCGTGCGCCGAGGCCCATCGATTCGGCTTGCGCCTTCAAGTTTGTGTACTGCCCGCCGGGCATCTCGTGGAGGTAGACTTCCGCCGTGCCGCTCTTGGGCGCTTCATCAAAGGGCGCATACCAGGTGCGCACCGTTTCCCAGTAATCGGAACAGATCTGCAAGGCGTCCAGGTTTAGTTTGGTGTCGCGCGGGGTGTGGGCCAAGGCAGCCACAATCGAATTCAAGTTCGGCTGCGAGGTTGTGCCGCTCATCGAGGAGATAGCGGCATCGGCGGCGTCCAAACCGGCATCGGCGGCCTTCAAAATGGAGGCCGCGTTGATCCCGCTGGTGTCGTGCGTATGGAAGTGTATCGGTAAATCGGTCACATCGCGCAGGGCCTTCACCAGCTTGGCGGCGGCGTAGGGACGCAACAGGCCGGCCATGTCCTTGATGCCGATGATGTGCGCACCCATCCGTTCGAGTTGTCGCGCCATCCCGACGTAGTAGGCCAGCGGATATTTGTCGCGAGCGGGGTCGAGAATGTCGCCGGTGTAGCAGATGGCGGCCTCGCACAGTCGGCCTGTTTTGCGCGCGGCCTCGATGGCTACCTTCATATTGGGGAGCCAGTTAAGCGAATCGAAGATGCGGAAGATGTCGATGCCCTGGCGGGCCGACTCGAAGATGAACTCGCGCACGACGTTGTCCGGATAGGCCGTGTAGCCGACGGCATTGGAGGCGCGCAGCAGCATCTGGAAACAGATGTTCGGGACCGCCTCGCGCAGCCGGCGCAGGCGCTGCCAGGGGTCCTCATGCAGGAACCGCAGCGCGACATCAAAGGTGGCCCCGCCCCACATTTCCAAACTGAACAGCCCAGGCAATCGACGCGAGACGTAGTTGGCAATGGCGGCCATGTCGTGCGTGCGTACGCGCGTGGCCATCAACGACTGGTGCGCATCGCGGAAAGTGGTATCGGTGACCAGCAGCTTCCTCTGCGCTCGCATCCACTGCGCGAACTTCTCCGGTCCCAACTCGTCCAGCAACTGGCGCGTTCCCTTGGGCGGTTCGATGGTTTCGTGCGGCGGAACCGGCGCTGTGTGCCAATGGTCCGGCACGCGCTTGCCGGCCACTTCCGGATTGCCGTTCACTTGGACTTCCCCGAGGTAGGAGAGCAGTCTTGTGGCGCGGTCGCGTTTCACAGTGAAACGAAACAGGGCCGGAGTCTCATCGAGGAACCGCGTGGTGACATGGCCCGCTTGAAACTCCGGGTGATTGACTACGTTCTCGAGGAACGGAATGTTCGTCTTCACGCCACGGATACGGAACTCGCGCAGGGCGCGGTCCATGCGCTGGCAGGCCTGCGGGAAATCGGTCCCCCAGGCAGTGGTCTTGACCAGCAGCGAGTCATAAAACGGTGTGATCACGGCGCCGCCATAGGCCGATGCGCCGTCGAGCCGGATGCCGAACCCGGCCGGCGAACGGTAGGTGTGTATGCGCCCGTAGTCGGGGGTGAAATTGTTGGCCGGGTCTTCCGTAGTGATGCGGCACTGTAGGGCGTAGCCGTGCAGCGGGATCTTGTCTTGCGCCGGAAGGTTGATCTCGGGGCCGTGCAGCAGGTAACCTTGCGCCACCTGTATCTGTGTGCGTACGATGTCTACGCCGGTAACCACCTCGGTCACGGTGTGCTCCACCTGTACGCGCGGGTTGACTTCTATAAAGTACCAATCGCTCGATTCGGCATCGACCAGAAACTCGACGGTTCCCGCGTTGCAGTAGCCCGCCTGGCGGGCCAGCCGGACAGCGGCGGAGGTCATTGCCTCGCGCAGGGCGGGGTCGAGGGAAACCGCCGGGGCCACTTCAACCACTTTCTGATGGCGCCGCTGTACGGAGCAATCCCGCTCATAGAGGTGGACCACGTTGCCGCGCCGGTCCCCCAGAATCTGCACTTCGATATGGCGCGGGCGCTGTATGAATCGCTCGAGAAAAACGGAGCCGTTGCCGAAGGCCGCCGCAGCCTCGCGCTGCGCCTCATCGAGCAGCGTACGCAGTTGCGCTGCTTTTTCCACAACGCGCATGCCGCGTCCACCGCCGCCAAAAGCAGCCTTAATGATGAGGGGAAACCCGATCTTCTCGGCAGCCTTGACGGCCTGCTCCGGCGTACGGACGGGGCGCACGGTGCCTGGAATCACGGGCAGGCCGGCCTTTCTTGCCAACCGCCGCGCCGCGGTCTTGTCACCGAGCAGTTCCAGAATGCCGGCGCTCGGGCCGACGAAAGTGATGCCTGCTTTGGCACAGGCGCGGGGCAGGGCGGGGTTCTCCGAAAGGAAACCGTAGCCGGGATGAATGAAGTCGATGCCCTTCTCTTTGGCCAATGCAACGATGCCCTTGACGTCGAGGTAGGCCTGCACGGGACCGAGCCCCTCGCCGATCATGTAGGCCTCGTCGGCCTTGAAGCGGTGGAGGCTCAAACGGTCCTCTTTCGAGAAAACGGCCACCGTTCGCAGGCCTAACTCATTGGCTGCGCGGAGGATGCGTATAGCAATCTCGCCGCGATTGAGGGCTAGTAGTCTCTGCATGGAAAACAACGCGAAAAGGGGATAATTCTCAGGCTAACATGGAACCTGTACGTCCCAATCTCCGTATGTCTGTAGCGAGGTGTTTCCATGAAAAGTTTCCTGCTGGCTGCCATGCTTCTCACGCTGTCCGGTTGTGATTTTGAGGAGATGGGCGCCACAACGCGCGAAAAAGAGGATTTCCACTATAGCTATGACTTGTCCCCTGGCGGACGGCTCATTGTGGAAAACTTCAACGGCAGTGTCGAGATCTATGGGTGGGATCAGGGCAAAGTGGAGATTAACGGATCCAAGTACGCCTCCACCAAGGAACAGCTCGACGAGTTGAAGGTGGATGTGGTGGCGTCGGCCGGCCAGATCAGTGTGCGCACTGTGGCGCCGCCGGCAATGGGACGGCGGAACAACCGCGGCGTCAAGTATGTGATCCACGTTCCGCGCAAGACGCGGCTGGAACGGATCGAGAGCTCAAATGGCCCCATTCGCGCCGAGAACATTGAGGGCGAGGCGCGCCTGGTCACCTCCAACGGACCGGTGCGTCTGTTGAAGTATCAGGGCAACGTGGATGCGCGCACCAGCAACGGTTCCATTACGCTGGATGAGTTCGACGGCGGCGCGAGCCTGACCACCTCCAACGGCCCGATCTCCGCGAACGGGGTCCGCGGATATATTGACGCAACCACCTCGAACGGATCCATCACAACATCGATCGCAGAGGCGGCCGCGGCGCACTCCATGAAGCTGCGTACTTCGAACGGACCCCTCACCCTCACGATGCTGGGCAATCGCATGCCCGATGTGGATGCGCGCACCAGCAACGGGCCCATCACGCTACGGCTGCCTGCTTCGGCCGGCGCCAAGCTCCGGGCACACACGTCGAATTCGGGAGTCACCTGCGATTTCGCGCTGAATCATGTGATGCTGCAGAGTAAGTCCGGGGTGGAAGGCGAGATCGGCAGCGGCGGTCCGGTGATGGCCTTGACTACCTCGAACGGTCACATCCGGGTAGCGAAAAACTAGCAACCGCACGCTAGTTCACACCTTTTGCCTTGCCTTGCCAGTAGGGCTGCCGGAGTTTGCTTTTCAGGATTTTTCCCGTGCCGCCCTTGGGGAGCGCATCGATAAAATCCACAGTCGAGGGGCATTTGAAGTGCGTCAGGCGCTGCCGGCAAAATCCGATTAGCTCATCGCCGGTGAAGCTGGCATCCGGTTTTCGAACCACCACCGCTTTGATGGCCTCGCTCCACTTCTCGTCGGGCACGCCGATGATGGCTGCTTCGAGCACACCGGGATGCATGGAAACCACGGACTCCACTTCCGGCGAATGAACATTTTCACCGCCCGTCTTCACCATGTCCTTGGCGCGATCCAAAATGTAAAGGAATCCATGCTCATCGAACGCGCCGATGTCACCGGTATGGAGCCAACCGCCGCGCAATGTGTGCGCTGAGATGCCGGGCTGGTTCCAATAGCCTTTCATGATGTTGGGGCCGCGGGCAATGATCTCGCCGCCCTGGCGCGGCGGCAGATCCCGATCCATCTCATCCACGACTCGAACCTCGACCCCGACAACCGGACGGCCGGCCGACTTTACCGGAGTGAACTCCTGGTCGAGTTGATCGAACTTGTGATCGGTTGGTTCGAGCAAGGTCAGCAGCGGCGCGGCCTCGGAAAGCCCGTAGCCCTGCGTGAAGATGTTCCCCATTTTATCGACGGCCCGCCGCAACAGGCCGAGCGGCATGGGCGATGCCCCGTAGAGGAATTGCCGCAGGCTGGAAACATCGTACCGGTCAATGGCTGGGTGATTCAGCAGCATGTTGATCATGGTTGGCACCAGGATGGTGCTGCTCACGCGAAACCGTTCGACGGTCTTCAGGAAAAGTTCCGGTTCGAAGGCGGGCAGGAAACTGTGAGCGGCTCCGGCCATCAGTAAGGCGTACATCAATGCGCCGTTGGCCAGGTGGAACATGGGTGCGGCGTGCGTCCAGACCCACTCCTTGGTGACGCCGATGCCGAGGGCGGCGTGCATGGCGTTGGAGTAGAGGTTTTTGTGCGTCAGCATGACGCCCTTGGCGCCGCCCGTGGTTCCACTTGTGTAGAACAAGCCCGCCAGATCCTCCTCATCCGGACCATCGGCCTCCTCGACGGGGCCGGCTTCCTCCACGAGCCGCGAGTAGTCGAGCATGCCGGGCGGGCACTCCCGGCCGCCGGCATAGAGCACCGTTTGCACCGTCTGCAAGGTTGAGGCAAGCTGGGAGGGAACCTGGCAGAACTTGTCGTCCACTACCAGCGCCGTACTTGCGGAGTCGTTCAGCCAGAAAGCCATCTCATCGGGGGAGAGGCGTATGTTCATCGGGACAATCCAGATGCCCACCTCGGCGGTGGCGCAATAGAGTTCCAGATACTGTGGGCTGTTGAGGAGCAGCACCCCGATGCGGCTGCCTTTCCGCAGCCCGAGCCGCCGCAGCGCTTCGGCTGTCCGCAGCACCCGCACGCGAAATTCGGAGTAAGTGAGGCTGTGGTTTTCGGTAAGAACAGCGGTGCGATCACCATGTTGCTGCGCGGCGCGGCGCAGCAGATAGGGAATGTTCATTCCGGCTATTGTAACCGGGAACACCATCATTTCGGTGACAGCGGGAGGCGGATGCGGAAGGCGGATCCTTGGCCGGGGACTGTGTCGACGCCTACCGAGCCGCCATGATTTTGGACCACTCTCCGGACTATCGCTAGACCCATTCCCGAGTTGCGGCCATTTTTCTTGGTGGTGAAGAACGGCTCGAAGATGCGCCCGCAGACGTCGTTGGCGATGCCGCAGCCTGTGTCGCGGACGGTGACCACCAACGAGGTGTCATCGTTGCTGGTGGATTCCAGCGTCATCCGGCCGCCGCCGGGCATCGAGTCGCGCGCGTTCAATGCGAGATTCAGGAGCATTTGGTGAATCTGACCCGGGTCGCCGCGGACTATAGAGGACGCGGCTTGGAGATCCAGATGCAGTTGAATATCCGGATCGACGGTACGCTTGAGCAGGTCCGCCACCTCGTGAATGGTTTCGTGCACGTCCACACCGACATTGCTGCCAAGCCCGTCGCGCGTGAAGTTGAGCAGTTGTGTAGTGAGCTCGGTGGCGCGCTCGGCTGCCTTCCGGATGACGGCGGCAGACTCATGCACCTCTTCCCCGTGCCGCGAAATGGCCTCCAGCAGGGAAGCGTGGCCCATGATGGCGCTGAGCAGATTATTGAAATCGTGGGCGAGGCTGCGCACAAACCACTGCAGGTTGGCCTCGCTGGTTTCGAGGAACTGGCCGGCTTTGCGGTGACGCTCTAGTTCGGCCTCCAACTCCGCAATCCGGCGGCGAAGGGCCTCCATATCGGGGTCGGCCATGCATCAATACTAGCAAGCATTGGGAACACGAATCCGATAGACTGTCCTGTGCATGACCGGACAGACGCTGCTGCATTATCAGATCCTGGAAAAGTTGGGCGAAGGGGGCATGGGCGCCGTTTACCGGGCGCGCGATACGCGTCTCAACCGCGATGTCGCGCTGAAAATTCTGCCGCCGCATGGGGACCGTGCGCGGTTTCAGTCCGAGGCCCGCGCGCTGGCGGCGCTGAATCATCCCAACATCGTGGCCATTTACGATGTCGGCGAGAACTACATCGCCAGTGAACTGGTGGACGGGACGCCGCTGAAGTCCGCCGGCATCCGGCAGACGATTGATTTGGCCGCGCAGGTGGCGGACGGGTTGGCGGCAGCGCATTCGGTAGGCATTGCGCACCGGGATCTGAAGCCGGCCAACATTCTGGTCACCAAAGAGAGCCGGGTGAAGATTATCGACTTCGGCCTGGTGAAGCGTACTGGCCCGGCGGCGGAGGAAGAGACACGTACGGTAGCCGGCATGGTGATGGGAACCGCGGCGTACATGTCGCCGGAGCAGGTGCGCGCGCAGGACGTGGATGCGCGCAGCGACCTGTTCAGCCTCGGCGTGATCCTCTACGAGATGGCCGCGGGCAAGCGGCCCTTCACGGGCGGGACGGCGGCGCAGCTAATGGCGGCGATTCTGGAGCGTGAGCCGGAGGAGCTGCCGGACACAGTGCCTTCCGGGTTGCGGCAGATCATCTACCGGTGTCTGCAAAAGGAGCGTGCGGGGCGGTTTCAGGGCGCCGCGGACCTGGCGTTCGCGCTGCGCTCGCTGGCCGGCGCGAGCACCACACATCAATCGATCGCGCTGCCGGCGGTTCGGACCAGCCGGGCAATGGGATGGCTCTGGCCGGTAGTGGCCGCCGTGTTAGGCGTAGCCGCGGCCGGGCTCGCCTGGATCCATTTCCGGGTGCAGCCGATC
>JAENWC010000060.1 GCA_016650235.1 Terriglobia bacterium | reverse complement strand
GCTGTTTCACGACATCGACGAGTCGCGCGTGCCGGTGAAGTTTCTCGCCAATCTGTTTGGCGCGGGCCATGAAGGCAAGGTTCGCTACGCGCTGCGCAAGCAGAAAGCGGTGCGCTGGCTGCGGCGCGCGCTCACCGTCGGCGACGTGGATATGGCGACGGCCGAAGCCATGCTGCGAGAGGCCGACTGCAGCGCCGAGGAAGCCAACGCGATCTATCAGTTGACTTCGCTGTGCACTTTCGAAGACAGGTTCGTGATTCCACCGGCGCACCGCGAAGAGGCCATTGAAATGATGCGCGATCCTCACGAACACCGGCAATCGGTGGGCTTCGGTTTTCTCGAAGGGCCAAGAAGGGGGCTCTAATGACAAATCATTCCATCCTCTACGACACGCTGGCGGGGCTGCTCGCCTATCCAGGTTCGGGCTACGGAAAGACGCTGCACTTTTGCCGGAGCGCAATGAGTGCGATGGATGTTGAGGCCGCCGCGCGATTGAATGAACTCTCCGCCCGGATTGATCCCCTGTCCACTGAACAGCTCCAGGAGTTGTATGTACAAACCTTCGAGCTGAACCCTGTGTGCAGCCTCGAAGCCGGCTGGCACCTGTTCGGCGAGAATTACGACCGCGGAGAATTCCTGGTCCTGATGCGGCAGCAGTTGCGCCGGCACGGTTTGACCGAATCGGCTGAGCTGCCCGATCACCTCACGCACATCCTGCCGGTGATCGGCCGCATGGAGGCGCGGGAGGCCGCGCAGTTCTACGAGTCTTTTCTGGGAAAGGCGCTCTCCAAAATGATGGAGGGTATCCAGGGCAAGGACAACCCCTTTGAACTCTTAGTAGGAGCTATCGCCGGGATGCTCGAGCACCAACACGCGGGCCGGCTCCAGGAGGTTTCCTCATGACCAATGCGCATTATCTGGACATGCTTTTGTTTGCGGTGTTGCCCTACGTCGCCTTCTTCACTTTCTTTTTGGTGACCATACAGCGGTACCGCGCCCAGAGCTTCACTTATTCGAGTCTCTCCTCGCAGTTTCTGGAGAATAAGCATCACTTCTGGGGACTGGTCCCGTTTCACTACGGGATTCTTATTGTGCTCGGCGGCCATGTGGTGGCGTTTCTGATCCCGCGGCAGGTACTCGCGTGGAATAGCGTTCCGCTTCGTCTTTACATTCTGGAGGCCAGCGCGCTGGTCTGCGGTCTGCTCACCGTCGTTGGCTTGATTTCCGGGATCGTGCGCCGGGCCACGGTCAAGAAGATCAGCCAGGTGACCACGGCTTCGGATTGGTTCCTCTATGGCGGTCTCCTCATGCAGGTCTTCACCGGTGTCGGCGTGGCCGTCTTCTACCCCTGGGGATCGAGCTGGTTTGCAGCATCTGCTACTCCCTACCTGTGGTCGCTGCTCGTGCTCAATCCCGAGGTCGGCTATGTCTCCCCGATGCCGTGGCTGGTGAAGGCGCACATTGTGAACGCGTACCTGGTGATTGGGTTCTTCCCATTTACGCGGCTGGTCCACGTGCTGGTGGCCCCCAACCCCTATTTGTGGCGCAAGCCACAGGTGGTGCGCTGGAACTGGAATCCCGGCTCCATCCGCCGGGTGAATTAAACGGGAGGAAGAGGAGCAATGACGGACAAAAGCAAGGCATACACGGTTCTCGCGATGAACACCCTCGCCTTCACCGTCTGCTTTGCCTGCTGGATGCTGAACGGCGTTCTGGTCACCTTCCTGGTGGAAAATGAAGTCTACCGCTGGACCGAGACCCAGATCGGCTTGCTGATTGGGATTCCGGTTCTTACGGGGTCGGTTATGCGCCTGCCGGTGGGAATCCTTACCGACAAATACGGGGGCCGCCCGGTCTATATCCTGGTCATGCTTGCATCCGCCGTGCCGATGTACATGCTGAGCATGGCGAGCGAGTACTATGAGTTCCTCGCTGCCTCATTCGGGTTTGGAGTGGTGGGCGCCTCGTTCGCGGTTGGCATCGCCTATACCTCAGTCTGGTTCCCTAAGCACCAACAGGGCACCGCACTCGGCATCTTCGGAGCCGGCAATGCCGGCGCCGCTCTCACCAGTCTGCTGGCTCCCTCTTTGTTGCTGCATCTGACCTCGCAAGGCACTGACCTTAACCAATGGCGCACCGCGCCAAAACTCTATGCCGCATTGTTGGTGGCCATGGCGGTTCTGTTCTACCTCTTCACGCATCCGAAGATAGCCGATCAGACGCACATCACCGGTTTCATGCAGCGGCTGGAGCCGCTGCGCCATATGCGCGTATGGCGGTTTGGCCTTTACTACTTCTTCGTATTCGGCGGCTTCGTGGCGCTTTCGCAATGGCTGATCCCCTACTACGTCAATGCCTACAGCATGTCGGTAGCTATGGCCGGAGCCATGGCGTCGATTTTCAGTTTGCCCTCCGGCGTCATCCGGGCGCTGGGAGGCTGGATGTCGGATCGCTATGGAGCCCGGCGTGTCATGTACTGGGTGCTTGGCAGTTGCCTCATCTGCTGCGCGCTCCTGATTGTCCCGCGTATGGAAGTTCAATTGCCCGGAAAAGGGGTGATGGCGGCACGTGGAGGTGTTGTGGGCCAGGCCAGTGATGACGTCGTGACGGTTGGAACGCGAACCTACCAACTGGAAAGCCTTACTCTCGGCCGGCTGGGCGATTTAGAGAGTGGAGTCCTTGTGCTGCCGTCGAAATCGTTTGAACAGAGGCCGGTAGTGAAGGAAGGCGACAAGGTGGTCAAGAGGCAACTGTTGGCCCGCGGTCTGACTCACATTCATTTCCAGGCCAACGTGTGGATCTTTACCGCTTTCGTCTTCATCATCGGATTCATGATGGGGATCGGGAAGGCGGCGGTCTATCGGCACATCCCGGACTACTTCCCGCAATCGGTGGGCGTGGTGGGCGGAATGGTCGGCGTCATCGGTGGTCTGGGCGGATTCTTCAGTCCGGTCATCTTCGGCTGGCTGTTGGAGCGAACCGGAATCTGGACAACGGCCTGGATGTTTCTCACCGCCGTAGCCGCGGCATGCCTCATTTGGATGCACCTGGTCGTTCAGCGCATGATGCGCGAAGAGGCGCCGCAGCTCATGCGGCAAATGGAAACCGGGCAAGAAGCCATTAGAAGGTGAGCGCGATGGCAACGACAAGGCACATCCCTAGTTCATTACCGGCCGAGTGGAATCCTGAGGACACGGCACAGTGGGAAGGCGGGGCCAAACGCATCGCCGCGCGCAACCTGTGGATCTCCATCCCTTGTTTGCTGTGCGCTTTCGCGGTCTGGTCCTATTGGTCCATCATCACGGTGCAGATGAAGAACCTGGGCTTCCCCTTCACTTCCGATCAACTGTTCACGCTCACCGCCGTCGCCGGGCTGACCGGCGCCACGCTTCGCATTCCTAACTCATTCCTGGTAGCCTTGGCCGGCGGCCGCAATGTGGTCGCATTCACCACGGCGTTGCTGCTCTTGCCGGCCGCCGGCGCCGGAATCGCCCTCCAGGACAAGAACACGCCGTTTGATACTTTTGTCCTGTTGGCCGCGCTGTCCGGCATAGGAGGCGGGAACTTCGCCTCTTCCATGTCGAGTATCAGTTTCTTCTTCCCCAAGAGAATGCAGGGCACCGCGCTCGGCCTCAATGCAGGCCTCGGCAACCTGGGTGTCAGCATCATGCAGGTTCTGCTGCCCGCCGTGATGACAGTGTCTGTATTCGGAGCGATGGGAGGCGCAGGCTTGCCGCTTCCATCGGGCAAGATGATCTGGATTCAGAACAGCGGTCTGATTTGGATACCGATCCTGATTGTCCTCAGCGTCGCGGCTTGGGCCGGGATGACCAACTTGCCTATCTTCAAAATCGGCTCTACTCCAGCGGCGCTCGGCAAAGTCATTGCGCTGTTGCTGACAGGCTTTGCAGGCAGCGCCTTTGGCCTCTGGCTGCTGCTGGGCCTGGGCTTGAATATGTGGCTGGCTCTCCCCGCGACCGTCGCCTCCACCTTGATTCTGCTCAAGCTGTTCCCCGGCGCGGTGGCGACGAGTCTGAGTAAGCAGTTCGCCATCTTCAACGCCAAGCATAACTGGATCATGACCTGGCTGTATGTGATGACTTTCGGATCTTTCATCAGTTACTCAATGGCGTTTCCGCTGTTGATACGGGTTGTGTTTGGAACATTGCCGGACGGCTCGCCGAACCCGAATGCCCCGAATCCGTTTACCTACGCGTGGCTCGGTCCCTTGGTTGGGTCGCTGGTGCGCCCGGTTGGTGGCTGGCTGTCGGACAAGTGGAGCGGCGCCAAGGTTACACAATGGTCCACCGCAGTCATGATTCTGGCCGCTGTGGGAGCGGCGTCCATCATCCGGCAAGCCTCGGCGTCGGCGACGCCGCAGGATCACTTTTTTCCCTTCCTGGCAATGTTCCTCTTGTTGTTCACCACGGCCGGAATTGGGAACGGCTCCACGTTTCGTATGATTCCGATCATTTTTAAGCCGGAGCAGGCCGGGCCTGTCTTGGGCCTGT
>JAENWC010000059.1 GCA_016650235.1 Terriglobia bacterium | reverse complement strand
CTGCATGCCCGGCGCGTCCCAGAGTGTATTGGGTCCCTTGGTGCCATTGGATGGATAGGTGAGCGTGCGGTTTGAGACGCCGTCGTGCCTGTGGCCGTTGTCGTAGTGCTGCCCATAGGCGCCGCGGCGGAGGCGCGTTTCCGCAAAAACCTTGTCGTCGATCTTGCCCTGCATTTTGAGCAGGACTTCGTTTTCAAAGATGTCGATTTCGGAGGCTAGCTCTGGGGAGAGGTGGCCATCCAGGTGTTGTTTCCAGAGCGAATTACTGGCTTTCATGGCGGGGGGTCCTCGGGGCCTGCCCAAGGGATCGATACACCCTAAACTATATCGGAATTAGGGAATTAGCGCAACTCGCGGCTACAGCCGTAAGATGTTTGGGTATGGCTTCCTTTCGTGGTGTCGACTACTTGCACATTGATTCGCTGTTCAACGAGCAGGAGTTGCTGGTGCGTCAAACGGCGCGGCAGTTTGTCGAAGATGCGGCGATTCCGTTGGTTCGCGACTGTTACAGGGAGGGGCGTTTTCCACGGGAGTTGATCGCGAAGATGGGCGAGCTGGGGTTCTATGGCGCCAATTTGGAGGGTTACGGTTGTGCTGGGATGAACAATGTGGAGTACGGTCTGCTGATGCAGGAACTAGAGCGGGGCGACAGCGGGTTGCGGAGTTTTTGCTCGGTGCAAGGGGCGCTGGTGATGTACCCGATCCTCACCTATGGCAGTGAGGAACAGAAGCAGCGGTGGCTGCCGCGGCTGCAATCGGGGGAGGCGATTGGATGCTTCGGGCTCACCGAGCCTGGGTTCGGGTCCAATCCAGCGGGGATGCTGACCCGGGCGCGTCAGGACGGCGGGAACTGGATTCTGGACGGGGAAAAGACGTGGATCACCAACGGTACGGTGGCGGATATCGCGGTGGTGTGGGCGCGCACGCCGGGCGGGATTCGTGGGTTTCTCGTGGAAAAAGGGACGCGAGGATTCAGCGCAAGCGATCTGCACGGGAAGATGTCGATGCGGGTATCTGTGACCTCGAGCCTGGCTTTTTCCGACTGCCGTGTTCCAGCCTCGGCGATGCTGCCGGGGGCCAAAGGCTTGAAGGGGCCGCTGGGGTGTCTGACGCAGGCGCGGTACGGAATCGGATGGGGCGTGATAGGGGCGGCAATGGATTGTTACGAGACTTCGCGCGGCTATTGCGTAATGCGCAAGCAGTTTGACGACAAACCGATCGCCTCGCACCAACTGGTGCAGGAGAAGCTGGCCGATATGATTACCGGGCTCACGCAAGCGCAATTGCTGGCGTTGCACTGCGGGCGGCTGAAGGATCAGGGGAAGCTGGAACCGGCGCACGTATCCATGTTGAAGCGAAACAATGTGCGGATGGCGCTGGATTGTGCGCGCCAGAGCCGGGATCTGATGGGGGCAAACGGGATCATGGACGAGTACCCGGTGATGCGGCACATGTGCAATCTGGAGACGGTGAAGACCTACGAAGGCACCGATCACATACACACGCTGGTGTTGGGGGAGCGGGTGACGGGAGTTGCGGCGTACAAGTAAGTAATAAACAAGGACGATCAAACCGTGGAACAATACCTAGCCTACCTTGGGAGGCCCCTCGGCTTGCCGGGGGATTTTTACCCAAAACACGCCCTGCCAGACACTCGTGATGAACAAGTGGCTAAAAGCGGTTCCCGGTAAATCCGCCATCCACGTAAATCTCGGTGCCGGTGATAAAGCTGCCGGCCTTGCGGCTCACCAGCAACAGCATGGCTCCAATGAGTTCAGGCGGTTCCCCGAAGCGGGCCATCGGCGTTTGCCGCATGATGTTCTCCACGCGCTCCTTGTCGAGGATCTTGCGATTTTGTTCGGCCGGAAAAAAGCCGGGGCACAGCGTGTTCACACGAACGTTCCTTGTGGCGTATTCGCGCGCGACGTTCTTGCTCAAGCTGACCACGGCCGCTTTGGAGGCGGAGTAGGCAAACACGCGCGACAGCGGCAGGTGCGAGGTGACGCTGCCGATGTTGAGAATGGAGCCGCCGTCGGGCTGCCCGGCCATGTGCGGGGCAAAGATCTGGCATCCCCAATGCGTCGCTTTCAGGTTGGTGTTGATGACGCGGTCCCAATCCTCATCGGCAATCTGCTCGTAGGGGACGGCGGAATTGACGCCGGCGCAATTGACCAAAATGTCGACGCGGCCGCGGGTCTGCACGGTGGAATCCAAAAGGCTCCGGATCGATTCACGGCTGGTGACGTCCACCTCGCTGTAGGCGGCCTTGCCGCCTGCTTTCCCGATGGCGTCCACGCGTCCGGCGCCGCGCGCGCCGGAACGGCCGGCCACCACCACGAACGCTCCCGCTTGCGCCAGACCGTCACACAGCGATCCGCCCAGCACGCCGGTGCCGCCGATGACCACGGCCACCTGGCCGTCCAGGCCAAAAAGGTTTTGTAGAAATGAATGAGACATCGCAACGATTATCGCCTATCGCGGTACAATCGTTCCCGTTGGAGACGCCTCCCAAAAAGAAAAACGTCTGGGCGCAAGTGGGACGCTACAGCTCGCTCGCGTTCCTGCTCCCCACTGCCGTCTTCATCGGATATGGGATCGGCTACTATCTCGACAAGGCGCTGGGCACCCATTTCCTCTACATCGTCTTTCTCTTGATTGGCATCGCGGCGGGCTTCGTCGAGCTCTTCCGCGAGGTGCGGAAGGATCTTGGTGACTGAGGCCGCGGACGAACAGTTCTATCGCGCCGCCATGCGCCGCATCTACATCAACCTGCTTTGGATATCCGGGGCCGGTGTCATGGGAACCCTTCTCTGGCGCGGGTGGCGCGACGCTGTGGGCTTTGCCGCGGGGGCTGCTGTTTCGGCCATTAACTTCCGCTGGTTCCACCATCTGGTGAGCGCGCTGGGACAGGCAAGTGGGCCTGCCCGAACCAAGGGCCACATGGCTTGGTTTCTTGGCTTTCGCTACCTCATCTTCGGCTTGGCCGCCTATGCTATAGTGAGATACTTCAGGATCCAACCGGCGGCGTTGCTGGCCGGACTGTTGGTGGTGGTGGCCGCCGTGCTCTTGGAAATCCTGTACGAACTCTTCTATGCCAGAACATGAGCTGCTTCCGACACTCTTTTTCAATCATTTTCTAGCCGGGCCAGGAAACGCGATTCTCGCCCTGGTGGGCGAACATGCTTCCGATCCGGCCAAGCCGTGGGCCAACTGGGTGACCATGCAGATTCTGGTTCTGCTTTTCATGGTGACCCTGTTTGCGGTGCTGCGGCCCAAAATCAATATGGACAAGCCCGGCAAGCTGCAGCACATCTTTGAGGTGCTCTACGAGTTTTTGCACGGGCAGTCCGAAGAGATTGTCGGCCATCATGGGCCGCACTACCTGCACATGTTCGGGACGCTGTTTCTGTTTATTCTGTTTGCCAATCTGATGGGTGTGATTCCGGCCTTTGAGTCGCCGACCATGTTCCCGCAGGTGCCGCTGGGGTGCGCGCTGGTGGCTTTTCTTTACTACAACCTGATGGGTTTCAAGGCGCAGGGCGTGCTCAGCTACCTGAAGCACTTCATGGGGCCGTCGCTGCCGCTGGCCCCCATCATGATCCCGATCGAAATTGTGAGCCATCTGGCGCGGCCGCTCTCGCTCACCATCCGCTTGTTCGCCAACATGTATGCGAGCGAGCAGGTGACGCTGGTTTTTCTTGGGCTGGTGCCGCTGGTGGTGCCCACGGTATTCATGGGCCTGCACGTCTTTGTGTCGTTTCTGCAGGCATACATTTTTGTGCTTCTCACGATGGTCTACGTGGCCGGTTCGGTGGAGCATGAACACTAGCGTCTTCAGTGTGAGACCGTCTGTTTGAGGATGACGGGAACCACCTCCTGGACGCGATTTAATTAGGAGAGTAACAATGAACACGAAAGCTTTTTTGATTCTACTGGCGCTGTTCGCGCTGGCCACCCCGATGATGGCCGCGGACGGCTCAACCACTAACTGGGTTGCCATCACCTCTGGCTTCTCGATGGCCATCGCCTCGGGCTTGTGCGGGCTGGCGCAGGCCAAGGCCGTAGCGGCTTCGGCCGAGGGTATGGCTCGCAACCCCGGCGCATCCGCCTCCATCCGCTTCGCGTTGATCCTTGGATTGGCTTTGATTGAGTCGCTGGCCCTTTACACGCTGGTGATCGTCTTCATCAAGGTCGTCTAGCAGGCGCTGGCGGAATTCCGCTCCTCCGGCCGCGGCTCAGTAACGCACTTATCCGCGCCGGTAAGCGGCCGCTGTCAGCCTTGGCGTAAGGAAAGTTGGGGGGCAGGTGAAATCCTGCCCCCTCTTTATTATGAAGCTGCACGGAATTTATCCCCCCATCACCACGCCGTTTGATCACAACGGTGACATCTACAAATCGAAATTGCGCCACAACGTGGAGAAGTGGAACCGCGTGGGACTGTCCGGGTATGTGGTTTGCGGATCCACCGGCGAAAGCGTGTTCCTCACCACCGAAGAGAAGATCGCGCTATGGGGCATGGTGGCCGAATGCGCTTCGGATGATAAGCTACTCATGGCGGGCACGGGCGTCGAGAGCGTGCGCGAAACGGTGGCGCTCACCAACGCCGCAGCCGGTTTGGGTTACAAAGCAGCCATGGTGCGCACGCCGCACTACTACAAGAATCTGGTCAATAACATCGACGCGCAGCATCTTTACTTCAGCTCGGTTGCCGATCAGGCCAGGATGCCGCTGATGATTTACAACTGGCCGCAAGCCACCGGTGTGGACATACATCCGGAGGCCGTGGCGCGCCTCTCGGAGCATCCCAATATCATCGCCATCAAGGAAAGCTCCGGGAATCTGGAGAAGGTGATGCAGATGATCCGGGAGGTGAAGGCAGGCTTTCAGGTGTTGGTCGGTTCCGCGCCGACGCTGTGGCCTTCGCTCCAGATTGGGGCGGTGGGAGCAGTGCTCGCCTTTGCCAACGCCGCGCCCTACGCCACCATCACTATTTGGGAAGCGCACCGCACGCGCGAGGCCGAAGCGGGGTTGGACTGGCAGAATCGTATTGGGGGTCCGGCGGTGCTGGTCACGACGAAGTATGGAATTCCAGGGCTAAAGTACGCGATGGATCTTAACGGCTATTATGGCGGCCCCTGCCGTCTGCCGCTCCGTCCGCTCTCTCCGGAAGCCAAACGCGAAATTGAAGATGCCTTTCAGGATCTGAAAGGGTGACGCCGGAAAGCGGCACGCTCAGGCGCGAGTGAGAATCTCTTTGACGCGCGCGGCGATGATCATCTCCTCGCCGGGGTTGAGATTGTAAGGGAAGATGCCGAGGCCCTTCCAGGGTGGGTTGAAGTTACGCATGTCGCTGGCCTCGATGGACGGGCTGCCTGCGCGCAGCCGCTCGATCATCTGTTCCAGGGAAATGCCAAGCTTGGCTTCGTCCCACTGTATCGAGAGCCGCGGCGAATGTGAGAAATCGCTGTTGGTGATGTACTCGGTGTGGACCGTCGGCGTGGATTGCAGGTGAGCGGCTACGCGGTCGAGCATAGTGTGCCAGTTACGGCGCTCCGCTTCGTGATCTTTGGCGAGGCACATTTCGAGAGCCACGACAAGGCCGGCGATCTCCTCTTTGCCCACTTTGGCGATGCGCGCGAAGTAATTGTTGGGAGAACTGTTGGCGTAGGCCTTGCGGATCAGATCACGCTTGCCCATCAGGATGCCGCTGCATTGCGGGCCGCGCAGATTCTTACCGCCGGAGAAGGCGACCAGATCGACACCCATCTTCACGAACTTTGAAAGATTGGAAGCGGGTGGAATCTCAGCGGCGGCATCGAGAATCACCGGCAGGCCGGCGCTGTGGGCAATGGCGGCCACTTCATCCAACTCCACCTTGTGCCCCAGCACGTGGTGGCTGGCGACGAAAGCAACCGCCGCTGTTTTTGGGCCGATGGCGCTTTTCATTTGACCGGCGGTTTCCACTTCGATCAGTTTGACCCCGACCATGCGGAAGGCATGATCGTACATGTTGCGGTGCCGTTTCTGAATCACCATTTCACTCTTGAGCCCGGTGAGATCGGGGAGGCGTTTCATCCGGTCCTGGTCATCGCCGGCGGTTACGGCGCAAGTGGCCAGGCACAGCGCACACGATGCGCCGCTGGTCACAAACGCCGCCTCGGCGCCGGTGAGCGCGGCGATGCGTGCGCCCGCTTTTTCCTGCAATTCGTGTATGTGAATGAAGTTGCGGGAAGCCTCATCCATGGCGCGGCGCACTTCCGCGGACATGAGCGTTCCGCTGAAGGTGGTGATGGTGCCCACGGCGTTGATGAATGGCCGCACGCCGAGACGCTGATAGATAGGGGCGGCTTCAAATGTAACTTTTCCGGCGGGCGCGGCGAAAGCGGCCGGAGCGGCCAGAGGAACCGCGACGAATTTTCTACGGGTCAGGCTTTGGAAAAAGGTCTTCATACTTCTCCTTGAAAACAGTATATCCTTAGCGCTTCCTTTTAAGGAACACGCGCAAAACGGAGCTGCCGCCCGCATCGGCAACTCGCGTGTTTCTGAACGGTTTGGGGCGCGGACGGCGCCCTTTGCGCTTTGCCTGAAATTTGATTGCCGCCGATGAGCCGGCTTGGGCCGCCCTTACCCGAAGGATTAAATGTCTTATAATGCTACCGGGATGTTTCTTCGTTTCACACTGGGGGTGCTGGGGCTGGCTGGACTCGCGTTCCCGGCCGAAGTTTCCTTTTCCAAGGACGTGCAACCGCTGCTCGAAGCCCGCTGCCTCAAGTGCCATGGCGAAAAGATGCAGTTGGCCAAGCTCGATCTGCGCACCCGCGAGGCCGCGCTGAAGGGCGGGGAAAAGGGTCCCGCGTTCATTCCCAACCAGCCTGAACAGAGTTCGCTCTATCGCAAGGTGGCAGGACTCGAAAAGCCGCTCATGCCGATGGACGGCAAGCTTAGCGAAGCCGAGATCGCCATTCTGCGCGACTGGATCGCTCAAGGCGCAAAGTGGGAAGGGACCATTGGAACAGACGCGCCCAAGCAAGACCTTTCCGCGCTGGAAGAGATGAAGCTACCGGAGGGCGCGCGCCAGTTCTGGTCCTTCCGCAAGCCATTGAAGGCCGCCGTGCCCAGGACGGGCGAGCCGGAATGGGACCGCCATCCAGTCGACGCCTTCCTGCGAAAAGCGATGCTCGACCGCGGACTCAAAGTGGCTCCAATGGCCGGCCCGGTCACGCTGGTGCGCCGCGCCTATCTCGATCTCACCGGCCTGCCGCCGACGGTGGAACAGGTTCGCGAATACACCAGCGACACCGCGCCCAATGCCTGGGAGAAGCTGATCGATCGCCTTCTGGAGAGCCCGCGGTACGGCGAGCGCTGGGGCAGGCATTGGCTCGACGTGGCGCGCTATGCAGACTCCAATGGCTACGAGCACGACTTTGACCGTCCGAACGCCTGGCGCTACCGCGACTACGTCATACAGTCATTCAATAAGGACACCCCGTTCAACGTGTTCCTCGCGGAGCAGATCGCCGGCGACGAGCTCGAACGCGTCACCAATGATACGCTCATCGCCACGGGCTTCCTGCGGTCTTATGCCAAGGTCGGATTCCGCGAGAAGGACAACCCTCAGTTTCGCTACGACTATCTCGATGACATGATCGCCACCGTCGGGCGCGGCATCCTCGGGCTTACCGTGCAGTGCGCCCGCTGCCACAATCACAAGTTCGATCCGATCGCGCAGAAGGACTACTACAAACTGCAGGCATCGCTGTACGGCTACGTCGAGGTGGATCATGCGCTGGTGCCGGAGGCGGAAGCAAAAGCCTACACCGTCAAGGTGAAGGAGATCGAGGACAACGTCAAGCCGCTCCGCGCCGCCATCAAGGAGATGGAGGAACCGTATCGCGCCAAGCTCCTCGAGGAGAAGTACCGCAAGTGGCCCGAGCATATTCAGAAAGCCGTCTTCACTCCGGAAGCCGAACGCACTCCGGGCCAGGTGCTGCTCGCCAATCAGATTATCCGCACCACCAACGCAACGGCCGCTGAGATCGACCGGATCCTGCCCGCCGCCGAACTCGAACACAAGCGCGCACTCGAGGCCCGGATCAGAGAGTTTGAGCGCGAACGTCCCAAGGCGATTCCCGTCGCCGCCGGCATTACCGACGGCGACTACCGGTTCACGCCGGATGGGGCCGGCGATGAGCCTGCGCCGGGCAAAGGAATCAAACAGGAGGTGACCGAGGGCAGTTTCCTCTGCGATGGCTCCACGCCGTATCAGGCGCCGCCGTCCTACTTTCTCCATCATGGCGACGTCCATAGCCGTGGGTCCGTGATGAAGCCTGGATTTGTCTCGGTGGTGGACGATGGCTCCATGCCCGCGGCGCTTCCGCCGGCGCATCAGCGAACCTCCGGACGCAGGCTGGCGCTGGCGCGGTGGCTTGGGTCGTCCGCCAATCCACTCACCCCGCGCGTGATGGTGAACCGGATCTGGCATCACCATTTTGGGCGCGGCATTGTCACCTCGCTGGACAATTTAGGCAAAGCGGGCGATCCGCCGACGCATCCGGAACTGCTCGATTGGCTGGCGGTTGAGTTCGTCGAGCGCGGCTGGAGCGTAAAGCGGATGCACCGTCTGTTGATGAGTTCGCGCGCCTACCGGCTCTCGAGCGAGTTCGGCGGAGGGAGCAACCTGAATACGGACGCCGACAACCTCTATTGGTGGAAGTTCCGCCCGCAGCGGTTGGAGGCGGAGGTGGTGCGCGACAGCATTCTGTTTGCCAGCGGCTCGCTGAATGCGAAGATGTTTGGTCCGGCCGTTTTCCCTGAGCTTGCCGAAGAAGTTCTGGCGAGCATGGACAAAGGCATCTGGCGCAAACAGAAGGACGGCCCGGAGGTTTGGCGCCGCAGCGTGTATGTGTACCGCAAGCGCGGCCTGCCGCTTCCATTTTTTGAAGTATTCGATCTGCCCGACCAGAACATCACCTGTGCGCGGCGCACCACATCAACGGTCCCGACGCAAGCCTTGACGCTGCTGCACAATGAATGGGTGCTGAATCAAGCCCGCCGCCTCGCCGACCGTATTGCGACCACGGCTCCATCGGGACCCGATGCTCAGTTGGACCTCGGCTACCGGTTGGCGTTGAGCCGGCCCCCCACCCCGGAGGAGCGCCGCATCGGACTCGAATTTCTGAGTACGCATACGCTGGCCGACTTCGCGCATGTGATGCTCAACCTGAACGAGTTTGTGTATTTGAGGTAACAGCAATGGCCAAGTTTGCATCGCGGCGCGATTTCCTGTTTGAAGCCGGAGGCGGACTGAGCGGGCTGGCGCTCACCTGGCTGTTGGGGCAGGATCGCATGTTGGCGGCCGGAGCCTGCGCGGGCGAAGCGGTCACCAGCTCTCCATTTTTACCGAAGAAATCACACTTTGCTCCGCGCGCCAAGCGGGTGATCTCCTTGTTCATGAGCGGCGGCGTGAGCCATATGGACACGTTTGACCCGAAGCCCGCGCTCACCAAGTATGCCGGGCAGCCGCTGTCGGGAAAGGGAGACATCGTGGTGCGGCAGGGACACCCGGGTCCGTTGATGCCTTCCCCCTTCCAGTTCCAGCGGTACGGGCAGGGTGGGCTGGAAATTTCGGAACTGTTTCCGAACGTAGCCGCGCACGCCGACTCGCTGGCGGTGGTGCGCAGCGTGATGGGCAAGTCCAACGATCACGTGATGGCGCATTACGAGCTGGCCTCGGGAACGGTGCGCATGGGTGCGCCGAGCGTAGGCTCCTGGATCACCTATGGGTTGGGGTCTGAGAATCAGAACCTGCCGGCGTTTGTCGTGATCTATGACGCCCGCGGCGGCCCCTTCGGAGGGCCCGCGAATTGGAGTTCCGGATACATGCCGGCGGCCTACCAGGGGACGATTTTCCGCTCCAAGGGCGATCCGATTTTCGATTTGAAACCGCCGGAGGGCATGGCACCGGGGCAGTTGAAGGCGCGCCTGGATCTGCTCGAGAAGTTGAACCGGATCGACCTCGCAAAGAATCCGGGCAACACCGATCTGGCCGCGCGGATCTCCGCCTATGAGCTCGCCTACCGGATGCAGGGTTGCGCGCCGGAAGCGGTGGAGGTGGAGAATGAATCCGAGGCTACGAAGAAGCTGTACGGCATCGGCGATCCGATCACGGGGCCGTTTGGGCGCCAGTGTTTGATCGCCCGGCGCCTGGCCGAACGCGGCGTCCGGTTCATACAGCTCTATCACGGCGGGCTCGGCAACCAGAACACCGACACCTGGGATGCGCACGGCGATGTCAAGAGCAACCACACACAGCATGCGGCGGAAGTGGATGTGCCGATGGCGGGCTTGTTGACCGATCTGAAGTCGCGCGGGCTGCTGGACGACACGCTAGTGGTCTGGCAAAGCGAATTCGGACGCATGCCGATCTCGCAGCGCGGCCTCGGCCGCGACCACAATCCCGGCGCCATGAGCATCTGGATGGCGGGGGCCAGGATTCAAGGCGGGCAAGCCATCGGCGCCTCCGATGAGTTCGGCTACAAAGCCGAGCAGCAGGTGGTTACCGTAAACGATCTTCACGCAACGATTCTCCACCTGCTCGGAATGGATCACACAAAACTGACCTACGCCTACCAGGGCCGCAACATGCGGCTGACCGACGTGTACGGAGAAGTGATTCCGCAGCTTGCGGGCTGAGGGCAAACCCCGCGGGAAATGAAGCCGCCACAACAACCTGACCTCGCACTGCGCGGTAAACTCATCCGCAGCCTCGGTTCTCTCCGCGAAATGCTGTCCGGCTCTTTTGTCGTGTCCAGCCCTGACGCCCTGGCACCCGAATCCCTCCGGCCTGAAAAACCAACCGCGCCTCCAGTTTTCCCAACGTTTCTGCCCCCCGGAGCATTGTAACTTGCGCCAGGTTCTCTGGCTGCCACAACTGGTGTAAAATCAGCGGCCTTCCCGATGGGCAGTTGGTGGTTTGCGGAATCGCTGCTTACCCCGGTCCCGTTGCCTTGCCCACTGCGATTATGGTCAACTGAACTGAGGGAAGTCGGAAGAACTATGCGTTTATCTCAGATGAAACTGTTGGTTGCGGCGGGCTTTCTTATACTGTTGGCAGCATGTGGCGACAGTGAGTCTGCCAAGAAGCGGCTGCTGGAAACGGGCAAGAAGTACTTCGATAACGGCAAGTTTACCGAAGCATCCATCATCTATCGGAAGGCGATTCAGAAGGACCCGCGATATGGAGAGGCCTATTACCGTTTGGGCTTAGTGGAACTCCGGCGCGGTAACTATGGCGAGGCGCTCCGTTCGTTCCGCCGCGCCTCCGAACTGCAACTGGAAAATGATGATGCGCATTCCAAACTGGGAGACCTTTACCTTGCCATCTACCTCTCAGACCGCGTGAAGCATAAGGCCCTGCTGTCAGACTTTCAGGAACTGGCCGATCGAATCCTGAAGCGCAACCCGAAGTCTTTTGTGGGATTGCGCATGAAAGGCTACATCGCGGCGGCGGCGCCGAACATAAAGGAGGCACTCGGGCACTTTCAAGCGGCTCATGACATGCAGCCGGCCGATGCCAGTGTGACCCTTGCATTGGCGCAGGCCCTGGCCGCGGATGGTCAGATTGCGGAAGCGGAAAAATTGGCCACCTCTTTCCTCGAAAAGGATAAGACCTACGGCCGGCTCTACGATTTCCTGTACTTCAACAAACTGCGCGAGAAGAATATTACGGCGGCCGAGGCGATTCTCAAGTCCAAGATCGAAAACAATCCCAAGAACGCACCCTATGTTTTGGAATTGGCAACCCATTATCTGCGCAATAACCAACCGGATCAGACCAGGGCGGTCATGGATCGAATGGTGGCCAACAAGGCGGATTTCCCGCATGGGCGCGCCGCAGCCGGTGACTTTTACTACCGCGTGGGCAGATTCGACGACGCGATCAAACAATATGAGGCTGGCGCCGCGGCGAACACCTCCGAAAAGGCTGCCTTCCAGAAGAAACTGGTGGAAGTGCTCTCGGCCCAGGGTCGCCGCCAGGAAGCGATCCAGCTCACCGATCAGGTGCTCAGTGATAACAAAGATGACGCCGAAGCCTTGGCCTTGCGCGCATCGCTCCGTTTACAAGCAGGGAAGGTGGAGGATTTGGAGACCTCGATCGCCGAATTGCAATCGGTGCTGGCCAAGATGCCTAACAATCCTGTGGTGCGGTTCAACCTCGGGGAGGCCCTACTGATGAAAGGGAACAGGGATCAGGCGCGCTCACAATTGTTGGAAGCCATCAAGATCAGCCCCAACTATTTCCCGGCGAAGTTGGCGCTCGGAAGAACCTACATGGCGAGCAGAGAGCCAGCCAAAGCCCTGCAGTATGCGGATGAGATCATAAAAGTCAATCCGAACTTGCTTGGGGCGCGAATTCTGCGTGCGTCTGCTCTGATGACGCTCAAGGACTTCAAGACGGTTCGCCCGGAGTTGGAACTGATGGTGGAGAAAATCCCGAATTTCAAGGATGCCCGCTTCCTTCTTGCCAATCTGGACCTGGCCGAAAACCGCGTGGCACAGGCCGAATCCGGATTCCGCGCCCTGTTCAATACAAACCCTCCCGACCTCCGCGGCTTATTCGGGTTGGCCGAAGTTTATCTCGCTACCAACCGGCCGGACCTTGCCTCTCAGATTCTCGATACAGAACTGAAAAAAAGTCCGAACAATCAGGAGATTCGCATGGCGTTCGGCAATACGCTGGTTCGAATCAAGCGCTACGAGCCGGCCATAGAGCAGTTTAAGCAGCTCATTCAGTCCAACGCCAAGTCCGCTGATCTTCATAATCGCCTGGCGGCAACCTATCGCATGGCAGGCAAACCAGAAGAGGCCTACCAGTACTTTGATCTGGCGCGCCAGTTAGCGCCCAAGGATGTCACCCCGCTCATCAACATGGTTGGCATTTTGGAACAACAGGGCAAGCCGAACCAGGCCAAGCCGCTCTACCAGAAAATGCTGGAGGTTTCGCCGGATCACCCCGTCGCCTTGAACAACCTCGCCTACAGGATGGCGGAAGAAGGCGGCGACCTGGACCAGGCCCTCACCTACGCGCAGAAGGCCAAGCAGAAAATGCCCACCAACCTGGATATTTCCGACACCCTAGGCTGGATCTATATCAAGAAGAATTTGAGCGACGATGCCATCAAGATTTTCCGCGATCTGCTCACAAGAAATCCCGCTCACGTGACCTGGCGCTACCACCTCGCCGTCGCTCTGTTCCAGAAGGGCGACAAGCTGGCCGCGAAGAAGGAGTTGCAGACCGCCCTCGGCAACAAGCCATCCCAGACGGAAAACCGGCAGATTCAGGACCTTTTGGGGCGGATCGGGTGATTTCCGGCATCAGACGGGCAGCATGGTTCCCCTACGTCACTCCGTTTGCGGTTTTCATCCTCTTCCTCGTCATTGGTCCCAATCTAGGGCTCGGTATATGGGAATTTCCTTTGCGCGTTCTGGCCCTCGCTCTCACCCTCTATTTCTGTTCCAGACACGTCATTGCCTGGACCGCACCGTACGCGATGGGCAGCATCCTGATGGGAGCCGCCGTCTTTGTCCTATGGGTTGCGCCTGACTTCCTGTGGCCCACCTATCGCCAACATTGGCTGTTTTCCAACAGCATCACCGGGCCGGTTGCCAGCAGTCTTCCGGCGGGGTTCCAGATGGACCCCACCGCTCTTGTGTTTCGCACGATTCGCGCAGCCATCCTGGTGCCCATCATCGAGGAGTTGTTCTGGCGCGCCTGGTTGATGCGCTGGCTGATCAACCAGGACTTTCTCAAAGTCCCGCTCGGCGCATACCAAACCTCTTCCTTCCTCATCACCGCAGTTTTGTTCGCCTCCGAACATGGCCCCTACTGGGATGTAGGCCTGCTCACTGGTTTGCTCTACAACTGGTGGATGGTCCGGACCAGGAGTTTGGGCGATTGCATTCTCGCTCACGCCGTGACCAATGCCATCCTGAGTGCCTACGTCATCTGGGGCGGCCATTGGGAATACTGGCTCTAATGCTCCTGAGAATGCATAAGTTCTCATACGATTGATTGTGGAACTGGCGATCCTAGTTGGCATGCGTCCCGGCGAGATTTTGGGGCTCTGCTGGAAGCACATTGGGACGGACTACGCCCGGCGGAACTCCAACGCCTCCGCCGCCTCGAACAACCGCTCCGGCGCCTCCTTACCGGCGGACGCGATGGGGTAGTAAAGCAATCGTTCCTTGGGAAAGGCCGTAATTCCGTCCGGTGTGAAGGTTACGGTCACGGCGCCTTCTGGCTTACCGATCCCCTGCGCCGCCTGGGGATCGCGCAGTGACTGCTCTGCTGCCTCCACGCTCTGTTCGAGTCCGGCGACGATCAGATCGGCCGCCTGCTCCCTGCGTTCCTGCACCTGCTGGAGCGCCAGTACGCGATCTTGCCGGAGTGAGCGCCACCCGAACCAAATCAGCAGGCTGGAAGGGGCCAGCGTTAGCAACAGGAACATGCCGAGCCAACGGCGCGGCGGCTGAAACCAAGCTCTAAGAGACATCATGCAACTCGGAGATCTTCGATTATAGCTGCGCCACGTGAGGCCATAATGCGGATTGTGTGAGGATTTCGTGAGCCGGAATGTCCAGGGAAAATCGCTCAATGAATGTCATCAAGGGACAGACTTGCTTTGAGCCTTCAAGCATCGCATTTCGCGCCGAACGATATCGGCATTGAAAAGCCTCCAGTCGCTCAGGCAAGAGCCAGGTTTTGTGCAACCGCCGCACGCGCTTTCCCGCAAGAAAGCGGCGATACTTACGAGATGGGTTTTGGGTTTCAGAACGGAGCGTCTTCGGCCACGACTCCGGCGGTCTGTTCCTCCGGCTCGCCGCATCGGTTCTTGCTGGCTGAATCCAGTATCTTGACTTCGTTCGCGACCACCTCCGTCACAGTCCGGCGCTGCCCCTAACGATCCTCCCATCCTCGCGTTTGAAGGCGGCCTTCCACAAACACATGCCGTCCCTTGTAGAGGTACTCTCCGCAGATCTCGGCCAACCGGCCGAACGATACCACCCGAATCCACTCTACTCGTTCCTGGGTTGCACCAGCGGAATCCTTCCACTTCTCATTGACCGCCACGCTGAACTTCGCCACTGGTTTCCCCTCAGCCGTGAACTTCAACTCAGGTGTACGGCCCAGAAAACCCAGGACCATCACTCGATTCAAACCCATCTTCTGCGCCATGGCGCGATCTCCTTTCACTCCCGTGCCAACGAGCGCCGGCAACGGAACATTCTGTTATTGTTTAAGAGTATGGACTGGCGTGACCGCATCACGGTCAACCCGCGAATCCTTGTCGGCAAACCGACCGTCAAAGGGACGCGGATTGCTGTCGAGATGGTAGTAGATCTTCTAGCGGCGGGCTGGACCCACCAACAGATTCTTGACAGCTATCCGACTCTGACAGAGCAAGACGTCCGCGCTTGTCTGGGCTACGCCAGCGAGATTCTTCACGGCGAGAAGGTTTACCCTCTTGAGCCGGCATGAGACTCTTCGCCGACGAGAACTTTCCTCGTCCGGCAGTGGCAGCGCTCCGCGAGGCTGGTCTGGATGTTCTTTGGGTCGCCCAGACGAACCCGGGAGGGCCCGACGATGAAGTGCTTGCTCAGTGCATCTCGACGCGCCGAACACTTCTGACCTTCGACAAGGATTTCGGAGAGCTGGCCTACCGCCGAGGTCTGCCTTCTGATTGTGGAATCATCCTTTTCCGCCTTACTCCCCAAACTCCTGACGAAGTAGCCGCTTTAGCCTTGGCCGCTATTGGATCTCAGCCCTTTTGGGCCGGTCACTTCAGCGTTGTCACCCGACAGAAGATCCGCATGCGGCCTCTTCCACCGCGCGACTGAACCACTGCGTCTCCTTCTGGCGAACCAAGCAACTGGTTTCAAAAGGAAAAGTGGGCTATTCCACGTAACTTACATCCGCAGCCATGTGGTTCGCTCCTGAGGATCGCCGTCACGATTCTTCCACCGTTCATTGACGGCCACCGAGAAGTTGACCACTTAAGACCTGCCGTCGTTCAGAAATTTCATGTCCGGTGTCCCGCCCAAGTTTCCGATGATCTGGATGCTATTCAAACCCAGCATTTTCTTTGCTCCTTTCGGTTCTTCGTACAAAACGCACCGCCCCATAGGACACACTGGTCCCCACGGCGTTTGGTGCGGCTAGATTGTTGAGGTTGGCTCTACGGGCAGAACGCCCTCGGGTAGAAACAGACGTGACAGCCTATGCTGCTTCGAGGGGAACCGGCTCTTCGGATTCTTCGTTGCCGTCCGGCTCACGTGCCGGCGGCTCGATCGACACCCGAAGTGCCGTCACCCTGGTCTGAAGCACGTCCAGGCTTGCCTTCAGTTCGGCACCGTCGACGCGCTCGATTACTTCGTCGAGCGTTCCCTCAATACCCTCTAAAACCGCAGCGACAAATCCTGCATCGAGCGCCATTCGGGTTCTCCTCATTGAAGCGAAACTTCCGCCCCGGCTTCTTAACGATCATCGTGTCCATCTCGGCCGCAAGATCAGCCATCCCCTGCTGGACCTTCGCACGCACGCCGGCGGTCGTCCGTAGGTCATCCGCGCTCACGCCGGCCAACGTTTCCCGTGCTTTTTCCACTAACGACTTCAGCTCCGCGTCGTCAGTGACGTTCCGGAAATCGAAGGTTCCCAGGAAGTCCACAAGGTTCGAGACCGTGGTCTCCTTGAACCGCAACGGCTTGCCTTCAGGCCCATCCTTCAGCCGATCGCGCATGTGCTTCACCAACTCGGCCATCGCGGTCCGGAGCACCTGTTGGATTTCCCGGCCCGCTTCGGCCATCATCTCCGCCGCCTTCTCCCGTTCGTCGCGCCAGATCTTTTAAGGAACACGCGCAAAACGGAGCTGCCGCCCCCATCGGCAACTCGCGTGTTTCTGAACAGTTTGGGGGCG
>JAENWC010000058.1 GCA_016650235.1 Terriglobia bacterium | reverse complement strand
GTGGACCCGATTCTTTTGTTACAAGGCAACAACACTAACTCAGCAGAGGCAACACAGGGCAAAGACAACGGTTTTTGGGAACCGGATTGCACGAACCCTGGAAAGTTCCGGCTCAGTAGAAAGGAACTTGCAGGACCCGGATCGTGTAAATTTTTCCGGCCCACACCTTGCACTTTTTTCCTACTTGCCGCTTTCATCGTTCGTGTTTCCAGTCTTCCGTCTTGTTCTGCCAGAGTGGGAGCAATTCGAGGGCCAAACCCAGCCCCCCCCGCTTAGTTTGCGAAATCCACCTCTTCCATACCCTTGGTCCGGTGCCTGCCCGCGCTCCGCAAGCGGATGCGGTGACTGTGCTAGATTGGGTCTTTCATGGCCGACGCAGCCCCCCTTAAGCAAACCCCACTCAATTCGCTCCACCGCAGACTCGGCGCCCGCATGGTGGACTTCGGTGGCTGGGACATGCCTGTTCAATACTCCGGCATTCTGGACGAGCACCATAGCGTGCGCAAGGCAGTGGGCTTGTTCGATGTCTCCCACATGGGCGAGATCGTGATTCGTGGTGCGCAAGCGTTTGATCTAGTCAATTACGCCGCCACCAGCGCGGTTTCAAAGCTGGCTATCGGACAGGCGCAGTATGCCGGCCTGTTGTATGCGCACGGCGGGTTTGTCGACGACATCCTCGTCTACAAAGTAGCCGAGGATCACTATTTCCTCTGCGTGAACGCGTCCAATCAGGAGAAGGACTACGAGCACATCTGCTCGATCAACCGTTTTGAGGCTGCGGTGGACTTTGCCAGTGATCGTTACGCGCAACTGGCGGTGCAAGGCCCGAAAGCCGCCGCCACAGTCCAAAAACTGGCCTCACTGGATCTATCCACCATCCGGTACTACCGTTTCGCCGACGGTCAAGTGTCCGGGATTCCGGCGCGCATCGCGCGAACCGGCTACACGGGCGAGGACTGCTTTGAACTGTTCATCGAGCCCCAGCATGCCGAACGGCTCTGGGACCTGGTCACTCAAGCAGGCCAGGAGTTCGGAATCCGGCCCTGTGGCCTGGGCGCGCGGAACACGCTGCGGCTCGAGGCAGGCATGGCTCTCTATGGTCACGAGATCAGCGCCAGTATCACGCCCATCGAAGCGGGACTGGCAAGAAATTGTGATATGACGAAGGACTTCCATGGCCGCGCCACCTGCCTGAAGCAACTCGAGGAAGGTGTTTCGCGCAAGCTCATCGGATTCGAGATGCGAGGCCGCGGCATTGCCCGCGATGGCTATGAAGTGCACGTGGACGGCGTCGCGGCGGGGTGGGTGACCACCGGCAGCCCGTCGCCAACCTTGAACAAGAACATTGGCCTGTGCTATCTTCCTGCTTCTCAGGCCGTGATTGGCCGAACCATACATGTGATCGTACGAGGGCAGCCTGTGGAGGCGGTCACCGTCGCCACGCCATTCTATAAACGAGCGAAATAGGAAATGTATCCAGACAACTACCGTTACACCAAAGAGCACGAATGGGTTCTCGTGGAAGAGGGCATCGGCACGGTGGGCATCACCCATCATGCGCAGAATGAGCTGGGCGACATCGTTTATGTCGACCTGCCTCAAATTGGCTCCGCCGTCTTGCAAGGCAAGACGCTCGGTTCGGTGGAGTCAGTCAAAGCAGTCTCGGATATTTACTCTCCAGTGAGCGGTGAGGTGACGGCGGTGAACGAAACCCTCAGTTCGGAGCCCGAGAAACTGAATGAAGATCCGCACGGTGTGGCGTGGCTGGTAAAGGTGAAGTTGTCTGCGCCCGGCGAACTCTCGCAGCTCATGTCTGCCGCCGACTACCAGACCTACATCGGGGCCGCCTAAGCCTTTTTTTACTTTCATAGCGAGTAAGGATTTCCATTGCGCTACCTGCCTAAGTCCGATTCCGAGCGACGCCAGATGCTGGACACCATCGGCGCTGCATCCTTGGAAGATCTGGTCTCCCATCTTCCTCCTGAGACGATGCTGCATCGTCCGCTGGCGATTGCGCCTGGAAAATCCGAGTACGACATCGTCGACCACTTCCGCGCCGCCGGCAACAGGAACGCCTCCGCTTACTCCTCTTTCCTGGGCGCGGGCGTATATGCGCACTACCGGCCGGTGCTGGTGGATGTGGTGGTTTCGCGCGGCGAGTTCCTCACATCCTACACACCGTATCAGGCCGAGATCGCACAGGGCACCCTCACCACTATCTTCGAGTTTCAAACCATGATCTGCCAGCTTACCGGCATGGACGTGGCCAACGCCTCCATGTATGACGGCTCCACAGCGGTGCCGGAAGCGGCCATGATGGCCCTCCGCATCACCGGGCGCAACCGGGTTCTGATCTCGCGCGCCGTGCATCCGGAGTACCGCGCCGTGCTGGAATGCTATGCCCGTAACCAGCAGATGCCGGTGGAGGAGTTCTCATACGACTCCGGCACCGGAGCCTCGGACCTCGACGATCTCGAAAAGAAACTCAACAGCGATACCGCCGCCGTTATCGTCCAGAATCCCAACTTCTTCGGCAACCTGGAAAACATAAAGGCGGCTGGAGAAATGGCCCATAAACAGGGCGCCTTGCTGGTCGTGGTATTTACGGAAGCCGTCTCCCTGGGCCTTTTGGAACCACCGCGGGAAGCCGACATTGTTTGCGGTGAACTGCAGTCGTTTGCCATCTCGCCCAGCTTTGGCGGTCCCTATGCGGGCATCATTGCGGCGCGCGAAAAGTATTTGCGGCAAATGCCCGGCCGGTTGGTGGGCCAGACCAAGGACAGTAACGGCAACCGCGCTTTCTGTCTAACCCTCTCCACCCGCGAGCAGCATATCCGCCGCGAAAAGGCCACCTCGAATATCTGCACTAACCAAGCCCTTATCGCGCTGATGGCCACCGTATTCATGACCGTCTACGGCAAAGAAGGGTTGCGTGAACTGGCCATGCAGAACCTGGCGAAGTCGCATTACCTTTCCTCAAAACTAAAGCCGAAATTCACAGGGCCTTTCTTCAACGAATTCGTCGTCGCCACGGGAAAGCGTACACCGGCCGAGGTGAACGATGCGCTGCTGGCGCGCAACATCATCGGCGGGTTGGACCTGAATCGGTTCTATCCGGAACTGGCCGGGCACGTGCTCTTGTGCGCTACCGAGATGACCCGGCGGAAGGATATGGATGTGCTCGCGGAGGTTTTGTCGGCATGATCAAGAAAGTCCGCTCTCATATCAATCGGGATGAAGGGTTGCTGTTTGAACGCTCTTCGCCCGGCAAGCGCGCCTATCAGCTTCCCGAGCTTGACGTCCCGCTGGTGGACGCCGCGGCCGCGCTCGGCAAAGAGAATGTGCGCGAACAGATTGAACACTTCCCCGAGGTGAGCGAGGTGGAGGCGATCCGGCACTTCACGCGTCTGTCCACACACAACTACGCCATCGACCTGGGCCTGTATCCGCTCGGCTCCTGCACGATGAAGTACAATCCGCGGATCAATGAGCAGGTGGCGCGCACCGAGGGTCTGGCCTGGGCGCATCCTTATCAGCCGGAACCGCTGGCGCAAGGCTGCCTCGAGGTGCTCCAGTCTCTCGAATCCGCGCTCCTCGAGATCACCGGCATGGACGCGGTGACTCTGCAACCTTCCGCCGGCGCCCATGGCGAATGGACCGGCATCATGCTGGTCCGCGCATTGCTCACCTCGCGCGGCAACCCGCGCAAGCGCATCCTGGTGCCGGATTCGGCGCATGGTACCAACCCCGCCACCGCCGCCATGGCCGGTTACGGCGTGGAAGGCATCGCCTCCAACGAAAGAGGCATGATCGACCTGGCGGCACTGGAACGCGCAGCCAATGACGAGATCGCCGCGTTGATGGTGACCAACCCCAGCACACTGGGGATTTTTGAAGAGAACATCGTGAAGGCCACGGAGATCATGCATTCGCGCGGCGGCATGGTCTACATGGACGGGGCCAATATGAACGCGCTGGTGGGCGTGACGCGGCCCGGAGATTTCGGGATCGACGTGATGCATCTGAACCTGCACAAGACGTTTTCAACGCCGCACGGCGGCGGTGGGCCGGGCGCAGGTCCTGTGGCGGTGAAGAAAATCTTCGAGCCGTTTCTTCCCGTGCCCCGTCTCAAGCGCATCGGCGAGGCGCTGGCCTTTGATTATGACCGGCCGCAATCCATCGGCAAGGTGCGCGCCTACTACGGCAACTTCGGCGTACTGGTGCGCGCGCTCGCCTACATCATGGCGCATGGAGGACCCGGGCTGCGCAACGCCACGCTCGATGCGATACTCAACGCCAACTACATCCGCAAGCAACTCCAACCGTACTTTGACATGCCCTACACTTCGCCCTCGATGCATGAATGCGTGTTCAGCGATGACCGGCAGGCCAAGCTTGGTGTCCGTACCGGCGACATCGCCAAGCGCCTCATCGATTACGGCTTCCATCCCTACACCGTCAGCTTTCCGCTCATCGTGCATGGCGCGCTCATGATTGAGCCCACCGAAACAGAGAGCAAGGACGAGCTCGACCTCTTTGTCGATGCGCTCATCTCGATTGCCAAGGAAGTGGAGACGGATCCGGAGATGGTTCGCAAAGCGCCGCATCTCACGCGCACCTCGCGCGTGGATGAAGTGACCGCCGCGCGCAAGCCTGTGCTGCGCTGGGTGGCCGCTGATGAACGCTGAAGCAATGAAAAATGTGTTGAAGTGCCGGCTGGCCGGCAGATCGGGCTTGTCGGGCGGGCAATCGCGCCCGCAGCCAGGATTGGCTGCCCCACCAGGGGAATTGTTTTCAGCGCAAACAATCCCTGCCGGGCAAGGACACTAGTTCCCATGGGCAGGAGCACGCGCCCGATTCTTCTCATCCTTGGAGTGCTCCTGCTCGTGAGGCTTCCGTTTCTCACCCACCCGGTGCAAGGCGACGACTTCTACTACCTGGCCGGCGCGCAGCATGCGCAGATCGACCCCTTGCATCCCAACCACGCCCGTTATGTGTTTCAAGGCGTCGAAGTGGACATGCGCGGACATCCTCACCCGCCGCTCAACGCCTGGTTTCTCGCCGGCGTTCTGGCGCTGCGGGGTGACATCGACGAGGTCCCGTTCCACACCGCCTATCTGCTGTTCTCCCTCATCGCGGTGTGGGCCATGTGGTCTCTCGCGAAGCGGTTCTGCGCACGCCCGGTTTGGGCCACGCTTTTCCTGATTGCCACTCCCGCCTTTGTCGTTCAGGGAACTTCGCTCGAAGCCGACCTGCCGCTCTTGGCCTTCTGGCTGGCGGCCATTGCCCTGTGGGTGCGGGCCGTGGACCAGGCGTCGCCGCATTGGTTGGTGGCTGCCGCACTGTGCGCGGCCCTGGCGGCGATGGCCGCCTATCAGTCTGTAGCGCTCGTTCCGATCCTCCTCTACTACCTCTGGCTCCACCGGCGAGCTTGGACCCTCGCATGGCTGGCCGCGTTCAGTCCTCTATTCACCATCCTCTTGTGGCAGGCCTTTGAACGGGCTACCAGCGGCGCAATGCCTGTCACCGTTCTGGCCGGTTACTTCCAGACTTACAATCTGCACAGCCTTGCCAACAAATTGAAGAATGCCGCCGCGCTCATCACGCATCTGAGCTGGCTTGTTTTTCCCGCCCTTGTGCTGCCGCGCCGCCGGAGTACCATTCTCATTTGTGCCGGCGTGGCCGTGGCTGCGGCCCTGCTCGATGCGCATCCTCTCTTCTGGGCCTCCTTTGCCACTGGTGTTGGCGTGCTCATCGCGAACGGGGCCAACCTCTTCTCCACGAAGGAAGACGCGAAGTTCCTCACCGGCTGGATGTTCTCCTTCTTCGCCTTCGCGCTGATCATCTTTTTTGCCGGCTCAGCGAGGTACCTGCTCCCTATCGTCGCCCCTGTAGCCATTCTCGCCGTCAATCAGTTTCAAAACCACACCAAACTGCTGCTGGCCGCTTTTCTGCTGCAACTCACCTTGAGCCTGGGATTGGCAACCGCCAACTTCCAACACTGGGACGGCTACCGCAAATTCGTGGCGTCTCTAGAATCCTCCTTTCCGGGCAAGCGTGTCTGGATCAACGGGGAATGGGGTCTGCGCTACTACGCCGAAGCTGCCGGTGCTCTGCCCATGGTGCGGGGCCAGGCGGTGCGTCCGGGGGACATCATCCTGTCCAGCCGACTTGCATTGCCGGTCAGCTACACCACCGGCGGCGGCATCCAGGCCAGGCTCGCCGAACAGAACATCGGTGCTGCCCTCCCCTTCCGCCTCATCGCGCTCGGATCGAAATCAGCCTATTCCAGCGCCGCCGCCGGCTATCGTCCATTTGATCTCTCCGTCCAACCGATCGATGTGGTTCGCGCCGATCAAGTGTTGGAGCGCAAGCCGGCGCTATCGTTTGTCCCCATGCACGCTGCCGCGGCGGAATCACAGATCATCTCCGGCGTCTATCAACTCGAGTCAAACGCGTGGCGCTGGGCCGGCCGGCGCGCCGTGATTCTTCTGAAAACTCCGGCGCACCCATCGATGCTGGAGGCAACGTTCCGCGTCGTGGACAGCGCACCAGGCCGGCGCGTTTCCCTTTCTCTGGAAGGCGCACTGCTCGCCGAACAAACTTACTCTACCGGAGGGCTCTACACGTTGCGTTCCCCGGCGCCGGTCTCCAGCCGCAATCCCAGCGTGACCGCCATAGTTACCATCGACCGTTCCTTTCAACCACCCGGCGATCATCGCGATTTGGGCTTTATCCTGGTCAGCGTTGGCTTCCCGGAAGCCGCAAGCCCACCACAATGATAAAATTGTGAGTGGATGATGCGCGGATGATGCGATGGATAGCGTTGGTTGCGGCGGCTTCACTGCTGTGCGCGGCCCCTCAACGGAGCAAGAAGCCTGAAAGAGAGATCACGCAGACGCTCGAGGTTCTCCCGGATCCCCCTGCCGTAATCAAGGCCGACACCGCGCGTCTTGTCTTTCATGTCTCGCCCCTGTCTGGCAAGGGTCTGCTCTCGCAGCAGGTGCGCGATGGCATCAGGGCGATTTGGCGGATCAATAACAAGGCTGTGATTGTGCGGCTGCGCGCGCTGGTGGCCGGCACCGGCGATATGCGCCGGGTGCAGTCCATCGTCAGCGAGATGTTTTCCGAAAAACGCCTGCCGCTGCCGGTGGTGAACGTTGTCCAGGTGGGCGTGCTTCCAATGGAGGGAGCGCAGGTGATTATCGAGGCAACTTCAGTCACAAGAAAGCCGGTGAACCCGCACGGGCTCGCCTTCATCTCCGGTCAAGGCGCCTCGGCTCCCATCAACCCGGATCAACCTTCCACCCCTGTCACCGGGCTCACCGCGCAATCGTTGGCCAGCCTGCGCCATGCCCTGAACGGGGTTGGATCCACTTCCGCCGACGTGACCCGCGTGACCTGCTTCACCAGCTCTTTGGAGGACTACGCGGACGTGCGTCGAATCGTGGCCACCGAGTTTCCCAACGCGGCACTCGCCATCGCGCAAGCCGAGCGTGCTCCGGTGGCCGCGCTGGTGGAATGCGAAGCCGTGGCGCGTCTCAGGAAAGCTCCCGCGGCGGGGCTGCAAATGCTGAATCCTCCGGGCTTGACCGCCTCCCCGAACTTCTCGCAGGTGGCTGTGGTGGGTCCGCGTCAGATTGCCCTCACCGGAACGCAGCTCGCGTTTCGCTTCCAGGACTCCGACGTGCGGCTTGCCTTTGACCGGCTGAAGAGTTCGCTCGAGCAAGCCGGCCTGTCCATGCGCGACGTGGCGATGTCGAACATTTATCCGTTAACCGGGGCCATCCAGCAAAAGGTGCGCTCGATTCGATTTGAGTTTTACGACAAGTCGCGCCCACCGGCCAGCACCATGATTCTGTTCCAGGGCCTGCCCTCGCTCGACGCCAGCTTCGGCGTGGACGTGATCGCGGTGGTGCCGGACTCGCGCTAAGTACATTTGTTTCAGAAGTTCGGTCAGGCTTTCTGGGCCGGGACCAGCCTCACGGGCGTGGCTGCGAGAGGCATTCCTACTTCGCACAAATAGGACATTATCATTTGGCGGCGACACCATTGCTTCGCAGGTGCTTCGCAGGTGCTTCGCAGGTTGACCGGCGGTTCTGGTTGATGTACTCTTGACTCCACGGCTAGAAGTTCGTTGGAAGCGGACGGCGTGAACGACTTCGCGGCGGATCGCCGCTTCCTTGTGTTTCACAACGGCACGCACCCACGCGAAATGGCCGAGATGGAAATGCCAGACCCATTTTGGCGTAAGGCTGCGACAAATCCAACCAGAGCAAGAGGAGGTAAATCCTATGTTCCCAATCGGTGATGATAATACCTCTCGCAGAACCGTTCCCCTGGTCACTTTTGCCTTGATCGCTCTAAACGTCCTGTTTTTCTTTGTAGAGATGAGTGGCGGTGACGCCTTTATTGGGAAGTGGGCTTTTGTTCCTAGCCGGTTTCTTGCCAATCCTTTCGGCGATCTTCTGACGCTCTTCACTTCCATGTTCATGCATGCCGGGTGGGTTCACCTGGGAAGCAACATGCTTTACTTATGGATCTTCGGTGACAATGTGGAAGACCGTTTCGGGCACATCAAATTCATCATCTTCTACCTGCTCTGTGGGCTTGCGGCAACTTTTGCACAGTTGGCCTTTAGCCTCGGATCAAACGTGCCGAATTTGGGAGCATCGGGGGCGATTGCGGGGGTGCTCGGCGCTTACATTTTGCTGTTCCCACAGGCGAGGGTCAGAGTATTGCAGGGCCGACAAGTGATTCAAGTGCCCGCGCTGATGGTCCTTGGGCTCTGGATCGTTCTGCAGTTTTTTAGCGGCATCGGTTCCATTGCCGACACAGCGCAGACGGGTGGCGTCGCTTACATGGCGCACATCGGCGGATTTGTGGCGGGGTTTGTGTTGACCTTTTTGTTTCGCGGGAGTCGCGGGGCACAGGCCACGGGCTGAATCGCTACGATGTCTACAACTTGAGATCCGGGTTTGGCGGACCGCCTACACCAGCGCATCCAGTGGAAGCTGCACACCGGCCTCGAAAATTCAATCCCATGTAGGTTAGGTTAGGCAAGCCAAGAAATGATGGCCGCCGATGGACGCCGATTTAACGCGGATATGGCCAGGAAACTAAACTATGGCAATGCGTAGTCGTAGCGGCGGCCTTCGTGCACAAACACGACGGTGGGTTCGGAGTGCAGGCGTAGGCTTCCCTGGCCCAGCGAGACGCGCGTTATTCCCATGAAGGCGTCCGCCAGTTGTGGGCGCGAAGACGGAACGGTGATGTCCCATTGCGGGGGATCGTTAAAATCGAGAACTTCTGTGCGGAAGCGGGTGCAGATTTCAACCGCCAACTCCAGGTCTGGGGAAGGCGCTCCGCAAAATTGGAGTGCCTGCATGAGCAGAGATTCGCGGACGGCTTGGATGCTGGCCGGTTTGCCCACCTGTGCGTTACGGGCTGAGAAGATCATGTCGCGGGTGGAGAAGTAGGGCTTCAGATCCACCACCAGTGTGCCGTCGGAAAAGTCGAGCCGGTCCAGTTCGATCCGGTTGCCTGAGCGAGACAGAATGCGGGCGGCGGTGAGACCGATGGGGTTGGGGCGAGTGGGAGAGCGAACGGCGAAGACTCCGTGCAGGCCGCCGGCTCCTTGATCACGCACGCCGCGCGGGGTCACTTGCAACGCGCCGCGGCCGGTCTGGTCGAGCCATGCCAGGACCCAGATGTGTGAATGTTTTTCCAGATGCAGCAGCCCATCCGAGAACTCCGGGAATATCTCGACGGCCGCGGGGACGCCGAGCGGCGGCATGTCCTTACGATCCGTCACCGGGCTGCGCACCACGCCGACTGGATGCAGCGCGAGGTCAGCCACGGACTTTCAGCCCCGATGGATCCTGCCCGTCTCCAATGCGCTTCATCCATTGTTTGAGATGGGCCTTGAGTTCATCCTTGCGGCGGCCGAGCGAGACCTCCTGGGCGAGATTGTTCTGTTCAAACGGATCTTCGCCGAGATTGAAGAGATGAGTGGTTTCCATCCTGGTATTGACCACGAGTTTGTCGAGCCCGCGCCGGATCATGCGCCATTCCCCTGGCGTTCCCAGCCTTCCGTAAGTGAACAGAGATTCCGGCCGATCGCCTTTGCCGTGAAAGACCGGTTGAGTGAGATCCCGTCCGTGGACTTGCTTCGGGATCTGGCCGCCGCAGAGGGACAGGAAGGTGGGCATGAAGTCGGCATTCGAGATGAGCGTGTCGTTATCCAGCCCCTTGCCGAGCAGGCGTGGATAGCGCATCAGCATGGGAATGCGCGCCGATTCCTCGTATGGGACGCCCTTGAATTCGAGTCCTTGCGCGCCCAGCATATCGCCGTGATCGGCGGTGAATACGACGAGCGTGCCGGCGGCAAGACCGGTCTTATCCAGCGTGGTGAGCAGGCGGCCGACATTGTCATCGAGCGAGGTGCAGAGGCCGTAATAGGCGGCGCGGTTCTTGCGCGCGGTCTCTTGATAGCTGACCGGGATGTTGGGTGGCAGATGGAACTGCCGCGCGTCGTAGGTGCCGGCGTGACGCGGCGGCGGGGTTCGCGGGGTATGCGGCGGTCCCCAGCTCAGGTATAGATAAAACGGATTGTTCTTATTTTGTTCGATGAAGTCAACGGCCAAATCGGTCTGGTAGTCGGGTTCAAACCCCTGGTTGCGCAACGGCTCCGGCGTATCGCGGAAATAGGTGGAGTTGAAGTAGGAGTGGCCGCGGTTGAATCCGGCCCAGTAGTCAAACCCGCGGCGGCGCGGGCCCGGCGGCACAAAGCCCGGGCGCTCCTCGCCATCCAGATGCCACTTGCCGATGTAGCCGGTGGCGTAGCCGGCCTTCTTCATCTGGTCCGCGATGCAGACCTCCTCGAGCGGGAGTTGCAGGTTGTTGTGCGGCATCCGGCAGGCGTGCGGATAGCGGCCGGTGAGTATCGATGCGCGCGAGGGAGTGCAGACGGGGTTGGTGGCATAGACGCGTGTGAAATGGACGCCTTCCTGTCCGAGGCGCGCCAGGTTGGGGGCAATGAGATCGGGGTCTCCCGCGGCCGGCAACGTTTGCGGACGCCACTGGTCGGCGAGGATGAACAGAAGGTTCGGTTTGCGGGGCGGCGATTGGGGGGCCGCGGAAAAGGCGGAGGGGGCGGCGGCAAGGAGTTCTCGTCGAGTCATCTTCGGCCCTACGCAGCGAAGCGGATGATCTCCAGCTCCAGGCCACTTTTAACGCCCACCAGTATTTCATCTACCCGGCTCATCACTACGTCCTCAATCAGGTACTGAACAACATACGGCACATTTCATCGCGCTGCTCTCCTCGTCTTAAAATCGTCATCCCACTCCTCCTCGCTTGGCCCTCACATCGGCAGGACACCGAGCGGAAACATTACCAGTCTACCGCCGGTGACTTCCAAACGACCAGCGCGTCAGAGGGGCGCCGGTTTCTGGCGCGTCGAGTGAATGCGCTTGTTAGGCACGCCTTGCCGACGACGAGTTGGTCCCGCAGCCGCCTCTGCTGCATCGACCAGAAGTCGTAACGGCGGTTCACTGACTCCGCGTTTCATATAGCCTGTACTCTCTTCTGGCCGCCTTCCGTGCGCTGACGATTCGTACGCGATAGACCGCAGGTTCAGTCTACCGCAGGGGACCTACATTCCATGGAACTCCGTCCCATTTCTCATTTCGCCTCCGCTGTGTCAGCCAAGTAGTAGGGGCCGTGTTTTGAACAAACGGCCACGCGAGGATATAGAAAGGGCGCGTCCAGGCATGATTCGCGGGGTTAAGGTTACAATGAAGCTGCGCCGGTTTCATCCGCCTCAACTTTTTAGGAACACGCGCAAGACGGAGCGGCTCGGCGCGAAGCGAAGTCGCGTGTTCCTCTTCGGTTCGGTGGCGCGGCGAGCGCCTTCTGCGCTTTCAAGGAGTCTCCGTGGGTAGCAATTATCGTCCAGCCCCGCCTCGCGCCGGAACCAATGGGCCCGGGGGCGTGCCTCGTACGGCTGACCGTTATTTTGAGCTGAAGAGCGAGATCCACCGGAAACTGATTGGCGTGATCGCCCTGGATCGGGTTTCGTCGATTCCAAAGGATCGCATTCGCTCCGAAATCGGCCGCGTAGTGGAAGGTCTGCTCGAGGACGAACGGGTGCCGATGACCACCGGCGAGCAGAACAAGATTGTCGAGGAGGTACTCGACGAGGTACTGGGGCTTGGCCCGCTGGAGCCGCTGCTGAAGGAGCCCAGCATCTCCGATATTCTGGTCAACTCCTACGATAAGGTCTTCATCGAGCGCGGCGGAAAGCTTTCGCTGACTCCGGTCCGTTTCAAGGATAACGCGCACCTGCTGCACATCATCGAGAAGATCGTGTCTCTGGTGGGGCGGCGCATTGATGAGGCGAACCCGATTGTCGACGCCCGTTTGCTGGATGGGTCCCGCGTAAACGCGATTATTTCTCCGCTGGCCCTGGACGGACCGGCGCTCAGCATTCGCCGATTTGGACGGCATGTCATCACATCCGATGAAATGGTTTCCGGCCGGACGCTGATGCCGGGCATACTGCGGTTCCTGGCGGCCTGCGTTCAGTCCAAGTGCACAATTCTGATCTCGGGCGGAACCGGTTCTGGAAAAACTACCACGCTCAACGCGCTGTCACGCTTTATTCCGGAAGATGAGCGCATCATCACGATCGAGGACACGGCCGAGTTGCAGTTGCAGCAGCGGCATGTGATCCGGTTTGAGACGCGCCCGCCGAATTTGAACAAGGAAGGAGGCATCAACCAGCGGCACCTGGTGCGCACGGCCCTGCGTATGCGCCCGGATCGCATCATCGTTGGCGAGTGCCGCGGAGCGGAAGCGTTGGACATGCTGCAGGCCATGAACACGGGCGTGGAGGGCTCCATGAGCACGGTCCACGCCAATTCTCCGAAGGACGCCTTCTCGCGGCTGCAGGCCATGGTTCTGATGGCCGATCTCGAAATTCCCACCAAAGTGGTGATCCAGCAACTCACCAGCGCCATCAAAATGGTGGTGCAGGTCTCGCGTCTGCAGGATGGCTCGCGCAAAATTGTTTCCATAGCCGAAGTGCTGGGTGTGGACGGCGACCACGCGCGCCTACAGGAGATTTTCACCTTCGAGCGGATTGGCGTCAATGATGCCGGCAAAGTGATGGGCCGCTTCCAGGGCGTTTGCGCGCAGCCCAAGATCCTGGAGCGGCTGCGCATTCACGGCATCACGGTCCCACCGTCCGTTTTTGAAGAAGTGGTGGAAGTGAACCTGTAAGAGCGGGGCTGCCTACATCGACTCTTCCCGGCCCATGTATAGACTGCTCACCGCGCCACGGTGATTCTCGAGCACACGCCCGCGCCTGACCTTCATCGTGGGCGTCAATTCGCCGTCCTCGATTGTGAAGTCCCGGTCGAGCAGGTGAAACTTGCGGATCGCCTCGAACGGGGCCAGTTGCTTGTTGATGCGGGCGATCAACTTCTTCATCTCCGCTTGCAGCGGGGGCGCGGCGATGATCTCGGCGGCCGGGCGTCCTTTGAACGCATCCATTCCCTTGAGTGATTCGGCGACAGGCAGATGCAGCGTGAACAGGGCGCCCACGTACGGCATCTTGTCGCCCACCAGCAAAACCTGGTTGATCATCGGCTCCATCTTGAAGAGACCCTCGATGAGCGCCGGAAAAATCTTCTTGCCGTTCGAGCTGACCAGAACCTCTTTCTTCCGCCCGGTGATGAAAATGTAGCCATCGGAGTCGATTTCAGCGATATCGCCGGTATGGAGCCAGCCGTCCCGCAAAACCGCCGCGGTAGCCGCCTCGTCGTTGTAGTAACAGGAGAACAGCGACGGGCTCCGGAAAATGAGTTCTCCATCGGAGGCAATCTTCATCTCGACTCCCGGCAGCGGCTTGCCGATACTTCCGGACTTCACACGCTGCTGTGGATTCAGCGCCACGATGCCGCCCTCGGTAAGGCCGTAGCCTTCATAAATGGGCATGCCGATGGCGGCATAAAAGTCGGCTAGATCCTTGCCGAGCGGGGCCGCACCGCTCACAGCGATGGCCAATCTACCGCCCAGCCGTTCACGAATTTTGGTGAAGACGATCTTATCGGCCAGCCGCCAGACGCTCTTCATCCAGCCTGGAACCTCGCGGCCTTCTTGACGGCGGCGGGCGATTTCGGAACCAAGGCCAAGCGAGGCGTAAAAGATCCGCTGCGTAATGGCGCCACGCTTCTTGATCTCGGTGCAGATGCTCGAGTACATGCGTTCCCAGACACGCGGCGGCGCAACGAAAAAGGTGGGCCGGACCGATTTCAACTCGTGCGGGAGGCGGCTCAACCCCTCACTGAAATAGACCGGCATGCCGACTCGCAAGGGGAGCAGTTCCATACCCACGCGCTGTGTAATGTGGGCCGACGGCAGGAAGGCGATGGAGCAGTGATCGGGGCCGATGGGAACCACGGCCGGACCCATGTCGACGTTGGCCACCAAGGCGCGGTGCGTCACCAGTCCCATTTTCGGTTCGCCGGTTGCGCCGGAGGTCAGATAGAGGATGGCGTAGTCATCGGGCCTTACCTCCTGGCGCAGCCTCCCTAACAACGCGGGATTTTCGTCGATCAAACGGCGGCCCTGCGCGCGCAGATCCGCCAGCGAGAGAGCCTCCACGGCATCGCCCGTCAAAAGGATCCACTGCACTTGCAACGGCGTTTCCGCGGCCGATTCGAGCGCACCGAGCATCTTCGTGTTTTCGACAAACACGGCCTTGGCCGCGGTGGCCTGAATGGTCTTGACCAGTTCGGCGGCAGGATAGGCGGTGTACAGCGCGGCGGCCACGGCGCCGCACACCATCACGCCAAGATCGGCGAGGTAGAATTCGAGCTGCGTTTCCGATCCCAGAGCCACTGTATCGCCGCGTTGAATCCCAAGACTGCGGAGGCCGGCCGCGATCTCCTCGGCGGCTTGTTTATACTCCAGCCAGTTGATGGACCGCCACTGTTTTTCCCCTTTGCCCGGCAGAGGTTCATATAAGGCGGGCGCTGCGCCGAATTTGGCAGCGGCTTCTTCGAGAAGGCTGTAGACGGTCCGTTCGCTCATTCTGTGAAATCCTAACACGAAGTGGGGCTAAGCCCCGCGCCGTCTGAAGCCGGACCCACTTCAGAGTGGCCCCCAATTGTGCGGGGGTTCTAGGATTCAATGCCCATCTGCGTCAGCCGGTAGCGCAGCGCATTCCGCGACAAACCCAGGAGCCGGGCGGCGTGACTCTTGTTTCCTCCCGCGCGGCGTAAGGCCTCGCGGATCAGGTTCCGTTCATGCTCGTCCAGCGTCACGCCATCGGGAAGGAATGCCGTCTCCAATGCAGCCGGCTGCGCGGTCGAGGTGAGATCCAACTTGATATCGGCGGCCTCAAGTGTGGTTCCTTCACAGAGCAACACACTCCGCTCGATCACGTTCTCCAATTGCCGGACGTTGCCGGGCCAGTCATGGGCCATCAGCACCTCCATGGCCCCCTCGCTGATGGCGGATACAGCCGAATCCAGCTCTTCGGCGTACTTGTGGACAAAGCGCTCCACGAGCCGGCGTATGTCCCCGCGGCGCTCTCGCAGCGGGGGGATCACCAACGGCACGACGTTCAACCGGTAGTACAAGTCCTCGCGAAACGCGCCACTGGCAATGGCCTTGCGAAGATCGGCGTTGGTTGCCGCGATCACGCGCACATCCACTTGCCGCGTCCTGTTGCTTCCCAAACGCTCGAACTCGCGCTCCTGGATCACGCGCAGCAGCTTGACCTGCGCCTGCAGCGGCACGTCCGCGATCTCGTCGAGAAACACAGTCCCGGTATCGGCCATCTCAAACTTGCCAGGCTTGGCCACGTTCGCGCCCGTGAACGCCCCCTTCTCATAACCGAACAATTCGCTCTCCATCAAATTTTCTGGAATTGCCGTGCAACTGATTTTCACAAACGGGCGGCTGCGGCGGGGCGACTGATAATGTATGGCACGCGCCACCAGGTCCTTGCCGACACCGCTTTCTCCCTGCAAGAGCACGGTGGATGTTTTCGGAGCGATCCGGCGTACGGTCTCCAGAATCTCCAACATCGGCGGGCTGCTTCCGATGATGTTTGCGAAATCGTAGCGGCCGCCCAACTGTTGCCGCAGCGCGCGGTTCTCTTCGCGCAGACTTCGCACCTCGAGAGCCTTCTCCACCACGGTCATGAGATGATCCATCGAGAAGGGCTTGGGGAGGAAATCGGCCGCCCCGGCTTTCATCGCCTCCACTGCGGCCTCGACGGTCCCAAACGCCGTCATTACGATCACCGGGGCATTGACCGCGCGCTTGCGCAATTGTTCAAGCAAACCCAACCCATCCATCCCCGGCAATCGAAGATCGGTCAGAATCAGATCGGCGGCGGCGGCGCGCGGCAAGGCGTCTTCGGCTGTGCCTGCCTGGTCCACTTCATAGCCCAGAGATTGCAATTGCAGTTCTATGACGCGCCGCAGCTTCTCTTCGTCTTCGACTACGAGGATCCTTGCTTTCATTCTCTTATGCGGCTCCCGGCAGGTAGACGTGAAAAATGCTTCCCTGCCCTGGTTCACTCTCCACCGTTATCTTACCCTTGTGCTGATCCACGATCTTTGCGACGATGGCCAACCCTAAACCTACGCCGGTGGCCTTGGTGGTGACGAAGGGATTGAAGATATTCTCCTTTTGCCCCTCGGCAATTCCCACACCGCGGTCGATTACGGACACCTCGACTCCGGCTCCGAGCGGCCGTGTCTTCACCGTCACCGTCCCGCCTTCCGCACTTGCCTGCACGGCGTTCAAGATAAGGTTGTAGAACACTCCCTCCATCAGTTCCCTATCTAATGGGATGGGGCGCACTTCAGGCGAATAGTTCCGATACACGGTCACTCCGAGCGGCGGCTGCTGCCGCTCCAATTGCGCAATTACCCGATCGATAGTCTCGCCTATGTCGGCCGGCGCGAGCCGCAGCTCGAGCGGCCGCGCAAAATCCAGAAACCGGGTGATGAGCGAATTGGTTCGCTCTACCTCGCTCACAATGTATCCGGCCAACTCCCGCGCCACAGTCTGATCCGGCCCGACGTTCTTGAGCAAGACGTCGGCCGAGGCACGCATGGTGCCGAGGGGATTCCGCAACTCGTGGGCGAGCCCCGCCGTCAACTGGCCCAATGCCGCGAGCCGTTCCGACCGCCGCACTGCCGCCTCGGCTTCCTGCAAGCTTTGGTTGGCGCGGGCCAACTGTTCCGCCGTTTCCATATACTGCCGCGATTGCCGCCGTGAGGCGGCCGCGAGTTGGTGGGTCAGAAAGGCGAGCACTCCAAACATGAGTACCCGCAGCAACAATTCCCTCATCTGGTCCGGCGGAATTACAAATACGCTCCAGTCCAGCAGCAACAGAAACGAGAGATAGCTCCCGCCGGCGATCAGACTCACCACAAGCGTACCCACCGCGCCCAACGCGGTGGCCGCCGATACCACCGGGACCATCAGGATCAAGTAGTAAGAACTGGATACGCCGCCCGTTACTCCGATCAGCAGATAGCACAGCAGCAGGCGCAGGAAGATGGCCACATGTACCCCGGCGTGGGTTTGCAGCGCGCCCACCTTCGGCTCCACAACCTGAAACAGGGCCAACGCCACGAGCAATTGAATCTCCGCGCTCGATCGCACCGGACTTGCAAAGCCCAATCCGGCCATTAGCGCCAGCCAGGCGGCATCCTGTCCCCGCACGAGTTTTCTCATAACCGCAAACCGTTCCATCCCAGCTTCGATTGTGCCAGAATAGAATAAATTCCAGTAATTCGATCCCATGAACCAACGTAATATTCCTGACACGCCTTCGCCCGATCCAGCCGCGTCCGCCGAAGAGTCCACCTTCGCCGACATCCTGTTTCAATTCGAACAAGGGCAGCGCAAAACGGATTCCGCCGGAGGCTCCTCCTCACTCAAAGGGACCGTCATCTCCGTCTCCGCCGACCTTGTCATGGTGGACATCGGCCGCAAACTCGAAGGTTCATTGTCCATCGAACAGGTCCGCGACGCGGCCGGTAGTGTCCCGCTGAAACCAGGCGACACGATTCAGGTCTCGGTCACCGGCCGGGGCGAGGATGGCTACTATCGCCTCTCCACAACCAAAGTGGTGGTCCCCAAGGACTGGTCGGGCATGGAGAAGGCTTTCGCCGACAAAGCCATCGTCAGCGGCGTAGTGGAAGAGGTCATCAAAGGCGGTCTTCGCGTCGACATCGGCGCGCGCGCCTTCCTACCCGCGTCCCGCTCCGGAACCCGCGATGCCGAAGAAATGGCCAAGCTGGTCGGCCAGGAGATCGAGTGCCGCATCACCAAGCTGGATGTCGATAATGAAGACATTGTTGTTGACCGGCGGGGCATTCTGGATGAGCGCGCCGGCAAGGCCAAGGAGGCTGCTTTTGCCAATCTCAAAGAAGGCGATGTGGTCACCGGCACCGTCCGCTCCCTTATGGAATTCGGCGCATTCGTGGATCTGGGAGGCGTCGATGGCCTGCTGCACGTGGCCGAGATGTCCTGGTCCCGCGGCGCCAAACCCGCCGACATCGTAAAGGTGGGGGATCAGATCCAGGTCAAGATCCTCAAAATTCAAGCCGATGCTCACAAAGTCTCCCTTAGCCTCAAACAACTCCAGGCCGACCCCTGGACCGTTGCCGCCGAGACCTACAAGGTGGGAGACCGCGTCCGCGGTACCGTAACGCGCGTGGCCGACTTCGGCGCTTTTGTCCAGCTACAGGCCGGAGTAGAAGGCCTCATCCACGTTTCCGAAATGTCCTGGGCGCGCAAGCAGACGCGCGCCTCCGATGTGCTCAAGCATGGCGAGGCGGTGGAAGCGGTCATCCTGAGCGTAAGCCAGGCCGACAAGCGCATCGGACTTGGTCTCAAACAATTGCTCGGCGACCCATGGGAAGAGGCTGTCCGCAAATACCCGGCCGGAACCAATGTCGAGGGCACCGTCATCAGTCTCCAACCCTTTGGCGCCTTTATTGACCTCGGCTCAGGGATCGAGGGCATGATCCATATCGGTGACATCACACGCGAGAAACGCCTCGACCATCCCAAGGACCTGCTCACCGTCGGGAAGACCGTCCGCGCACAGGTTTCAGAACTGGACCAGCAGCGCAAACGGATCCGCTTGTCCATGAAGGCTCTCGAACCCACTTCCGCCGATGAATACATCGCAGAGCACCAGGTGGGCGAGGAAGTTACCGGGCGGGTGATCGACGTAGGGAAAGAAAGAGCGAAAGTGGAATTGGGAGACGGAGTCACCGGCTCCTGCCGCCTCCAGCCCAAAGCCGCTGCCGCCACAGCGCCACCCGCGGATCGCAGTGCTTCCGACATTGCCTCGCTTACAGCTATGCTCGAAGCCAAGTGGAAGAAGGGACAGGATTCCGGCGGCTCCGCCGGCGACCAGGCGGATGTGCTTCGCACCGGTCAGATTCGCCGCTTCAAGATTATAAACTTGGACGCATCTCAAAAACGCATTGAAGTGGAGCCGGCCGGTTAGCCAAAGTTGCCGACGCGCGGCTCAGGGACGGACTGCGGTTAAGATCCGTTACATTTTCGTTGCCGGCTCGTCTATGCTCACGAGGTGAGAGCTGAACCAGAAGCAAGCATCGCCGGGGTTGTAAACGGGTCGAGAGTCAGGCCCAACTCCGTGCGAGACGAAACCGCATTAATCCGCGCTGCGCAAGGCGGCGACGCTGACGCCTTTGAGCAGTTGGTGTATTCCTATGACCAGAGTGTGCTCCGGCTGGCATTCAATCTGATCCGTTCCCAAGAGGACGCGAGGGACATCTACCAGGAGGCTTTCCTCCGGGTTCACAAGAACCTGCACACGTTCCGTTTTGACTGTAGTTTTCACACCTGGCTCTACAGGATTGTGACCAACCTGTGCCTGGACCACCTGCGCAGACGTAAAGTCCGCCGGGAAGAGGACTTGGTAGTGCAAACCGAAGATGGTCCCAAAGACCGGCTGGACTCGGTGCCCGAGACCAGTGCGGATGCCAATCCGCAGCACCGTTTGCTGAACGGTGAACTGCGCCGCCGCATGGAACAGGTGATCAGCGAGTTGACGCCGCGGGAACGCGCCGTCTTTCAAATGCGCCATTACGAAGGCATGCGCCTCCGCGCCATCGGCGAGATGCTCGGCACCACTGAAGAGGCCGCCAAGAATTGTCTGTTTCGCGCCACGCAGAAAATGCGGACGGCGCTGGGGGAGTTTACATGAATTGCGAGTCAGTCAAGAGCCGGTTGTCCTTGCTGCTCTACGGGGAGCTCAGCTTCCACGAGGAGGAGCAACTGGAACAACATCTTTCGGAGTGCCTGGTTTGCTCAAAATGGATGCAACGCGAACGCATCATGCATGCGGCTCTCGATCTGTCCCATGCGGAAGCGCCGCCGGCGCTTCTGGCGCAATGCCGCCGCGATCTGCTGGCCGGACTCCGCACACAATCGGAGGTGCGCAGTGCGGATTGGCTCGGCCTCTGGCAGCGGTGGTTTACGGCAGGCTCCTGGCTTAAGCCGGTTGGAGCGGCCGCTCTTCTCGCCATCGGCTTTTTCACCGCGCGCCTCACCTCCTCCGATCCGGGCTTTGGTTCTGGCTTTGGGCAGGCGGGCGTCACGGCTGCCCGAGTCAAACTGGTGGAACCGGGAGAAAGCGGCCAGGTTCGCATCACCCTGGAGGAGACCAGCCGCCGGCAAGTAATGGGACGGGTGGAAGACCAGGACATTCGACAACTCCTACTGCGCGCCGCGCAAGACGGGGCCGACCCTGGCTTGCGCGGGGATTCGCTCGATCTGCTCAAGGGGAAATCCGAAGCCTTGGAAGTCAAACAGGCGCTGCAGCGCGCCCTTCTCTCCGATCCCAATCCAGGTGTCCGCATGAAAGCGCTCGAGGCATTGCGCCCCTTCGCTGGTGATAACGAGGTGAGGAGTGTTCTGGCACAGGTTTTGCTCAAGGATGAGCATTCCGGTCTCCGCACGCAGGCCATTGATCTGCTCGTGATGAACAAGCCGCGCGACATGGTGAGCGTCCTGCAGGAGCTCATGCAGCGGGAAGACAACGACTATATCCGCCTCCGTTCCCAGCGGGCATTGCGCGAAATGAACGCATCGGTGGAAACCTTCTAGCAGGAGTGGATGATAGCAATGAAGAGAGTGAACATCTGTGGGCTTGTGGCGGCGGTAACCATCGCCTCACTGGGCTACGGGCAATCGGGTTCGCGAATACTGCGCGAAGGGGAGTATTGGACCGAAACCATTACCGGCTCGCTGCAGGCCGCCGATGCAACGAAATTGCGGGTTGCGATCCGCGGCGGAGTTGTGGTGCGCGGCGCGAGCATTGGTCAGGTACAAGTGGTGTACCGGAAAAGAGTGCGGGCGCGCGATAGCGGCCAGGCCAGAAAGCTGCTCGACTCACAGCAACTGCGCCTGTCCCGGCAGGGCGAGTGGGCCAACATCAGCCTGGTTGAAGCTGGCTGGAGCCTTGTCTCCGGCCAAATGGAGATCATCGTTCCTGCCTCCCTGCGGCAATCCATTATTGAAACGCGTAGCGGCAACCTCAACGTCTCCGGCCTCCGCGGCGATGTGGAGGGAGAGACCGGCGGCGGCGAGATTGAAGCCGATCGCATACAAGGCAACCTTGTGGCTAGAACCGGCGGAGGCTCGGTCCAGGTGGGGACCATAGGCGGCTCCGCGCGGTTGGTAACCGGGGGCGGCCCCATCCGGCTCACCCGCTCCGGCGGCGAGACTTGGATTGAAACCGGTGGCGGCGAGATTGTAGTCGGAGACGCCGGCGGACCGCTGCACCTTTCCACGGGAGCCGGCAACATTCAAGTGACTCGCGCCGCCGCATCCGTTTCCGCGCGAACCATGGGCGGCGTCATCAAGGTGCTGGAAGCCGGCGGCACGGTGGATATCGAGAACGCCGGTGGCGGCATCCAGGTAGGACAAGCCTCCAGCATTCGTTGCGAATCCATGGCCGGAGGGATTCGGCTGCTCGGCGTTAGCGGTGAGTTGAGCGCAACAACGGCCGTGGGCGATATTCTGGCCGAACTGCTGCGCGGCCACAACCTCAGGAACTCCTATCTGAGCACGAGTTCCGGTGACGTTACCGTCACGATCCCGTCTAATCTGGCTGTGACGGTGCGTGCATTGAATGAATCCGCCGGAAGAATGAGGCGTATCGTCTCTGATTTCCCCGAGATCCGGGTCGATGCCTCCGGCGCTTCGGGGCAATTGAACGGCGGCGGTCCGCTGCTGAAGATCGCGGCCCAAAACGGCACCATATATTTGCGCCGTCAACGATAGGTAAAGGAGTTTCGTTATGTTCTACAAATTCTGCAATCAAGTTTTTCTCGCCGGCATCCTGGCAGCGGCTGTGTTGGCGCAAGTGCCCGCTCCGCCGGCACCCCCAGCGTCCCCAGCGTCACCGGCGCTCCCGCAAGCCGCGGCTCCTCCGGTGCCGCCCGCCTCCACGCCGATGCATTTGATGGTCAAGTCCGGCAGTTTCCTGGGCGTGAACGTGTCCGAGGTCGACGCCAATCGTGCCAAGGAATTGAACCTCAAGGAGGTCCATGGCGTCGAGATCACCAGTGTGGAGGAAGATAGCCCAGCCGAAAAGGCCGGGCTGAAACGAGGCGACATCGTTCTCGACTATCAAGGCCAGCGCGTGGAAGGCACAGAGCAGTTTGTGCGCATGGTGCGTGAAACTCCGGCCGGGCGTCAAGCCAAGCTGAATGTCCTGCGCGGCGGCGCCACCCAGTCGATTTCGGCTGTCATCGGCACACGTTCCGGAAAATCCGGCAGGACGGAGTGGGCGTTTAGGAGCACTATGCCAAAGTTTGATCTTTGGATCCCCGACATTCCCCGTGCCTACACCTCATGGCGCAGTTCCATGCTTGGCATCGAAGCTGAAAGCCTGGAAGGACAACTCGCTTCCTACTTTGGCGTAAAGGATGGCGTGCTGGTCCGCTCCGTCATCAAGGGAACAGCCGCCGAAAAGGCCGGCGTGAAGGCCGGCGACGTAATTGTGCGCGTGGAAAACGACGTAGTCAGCAGTCCGCGGGAACTGTCCACCGCTATCCGGTCCAACCGCTCCAAGAAGACCTTCACATTGACGGTTATGCGGGAAAAGAAGGAGACCGCGGTGCCGGTGACGATGGAAGAGGAGCGGCCCAGGATCGATGTCCCGCGAGGCCGCACCGTGGTACGCCGCGATGATTTCGACGACAGGTTGTAAACCTCTAAACCTTTCCTCTGAACCTCAAGCCGAGGCGATTCGAGGCGCCTGTTGCAGCTTCCACAACAGGTGGCGGCTTACCGCCCGGACGCTAGACTTCCCCGATTCTGAGGCCAGCGCTTCTCGATGTAGGTGCGCAGGCGAAGAATCGTCTGTGACTTCAATTGCGAGATCCTGCTCTCATGCAGCTTTACTACCTTGGCAATCTCCCGAAGCGTCAATTCCTCGTGATAGTAGAGATTCAGAATGGTCCTCTCAACGGCCGGCATTCGCTCAATGGCTCCCGCCAGAATACGCTGCAGTTCCGCTTTCTCCACCACACGGCTGGGCCAGTGCTCATCGCTATCGGAGATGTACCGGAGCAAATCGCGCCCCTCTTCCTCGGGCGCATTTCCCTCCAGACTGCCCAGATTCACTCCGCGAATATCCACCAGCCAAGTATGATATTCCTCTAAGGTGAGCTTGAGCTTGGCCGAGATCTCCTCTTCGGTGGGCATACGCTGGACCGTTTGCTCCACCGCCGCAATGGCCGCTTCAATCATTTTGGATTTCTTGCGCTGTTGGCGCGGCGCCCAGTCCAGCCCCCGCAAGCTGTCCAGGATGGCTCCACGGATCTTGTATTCGGCATAAGTTTTCAGCTTAACGTTATGTCCGGGGTCGAAATGATCAATGGCGGCGATCAAACCGACAATGCCGGTGGAGATCAAGTCCTCCAGGCTGACGCTTTCCGGAAGACGGTCATGGATTCTACGGGCAATCAGCCGCACTTGGGGCAGATGCTCCAGGATGAGCCTTTCTCTATGCTCAGCAATGGATTCGGTATTTGCCAGATATGGTTGTGTAACAGAGGTCATGGTTGGATTGACCAGGAGTTTCAAGTTTTCGCGGCTGGTTGCAAGCGGCGGCGGAACTGTCTTCAGCCACCGGACAGCCCGGTGGTGTCCACAAGGATCAGTTCTTTGCTCCGGTGCTCCTCCAGCGCCTGCGGCATAGCGCCGGCGGTTTCCACCGCCTGATCAAGGCGATGGGGCAGCGCGGTATCTTTTCCTCAGTATCAGGCCGCAAAACCGAGATCGTCCCGGCGCGGTTGGCCGGCTGTTGCACGGGTTTATCGAGGGCCGGGACGGCCCTTTGCGGCTCGTCAGGGATTGCCTGCGCTGCGCACCCGACGGAGATCCTGTTTTGCCCGCCCCTTATCAATATCTCTGGAT
>JAENWC010000057.1 GCA_016650235.1 Terriglobia bacterium | reverse complement strand
GCTTATGTCGGATCGCGTGGTATCAATCTGATTGCGCCAACCGAGACGCTGAACCAACTCGATCCCAGCTATCTTCCTTTGGGTGCGGCCCTGAATCAAACGGTGCCGAATCCGTTCTTTGGAATTCTGACCACCGGCACGTTGAGCGGCTCGACGGTGCAGCGTAACCAGTTGCTGCGGCCTTATCCGCAATACACCGGCGTCTCCAGGTCCGATCCCGCTTTCGGCAATAGCTCCTATCATTCGCTCCAACTCCGCGTGGAAAAGCGCATGTCGCAAGGGCTGACCGGATTGATCTCCTACACCATCTCGAAGAACATCACAGATCTGCATACGCCCCAGAACGCATACAATCGATCGGTGGAAAGAGCGGTGAGTGATTTCGACGTGCCGCAACGGCTCACCGTCGCCGGCGCATGGGACGTGCCTGCCGGTAAGGGCCGCCGCTACATGACAAGCGCCTCGCGCGCCGTGGATCTCCTGTTGGGCCAGTGGCAGTTGTCCACTTTCATCACCTTCCAGGGCGGTTTCGCCACCGCGTTTGGCGTGCAAGGGGGCACGGGAGTTCCCGGAAGCCCGCGCCGCGGCCCGAACGTGGTTGGAGATCCCACATCCGGCGTCTCCGGCAGCCACAACGACAGACTCGGCCGCTACTTCAACACCGACGCCTTCGCAAGGCCGGCCGATTTCACCTTCGGCAACCTCGCTCCGCGCCTGCATACCGTGCGAACCCCAGGTATGAACAACGTCAATCTCACCGTCACCAAGGCTTTCCAGATCGTGGAGAAAGTGAAGCTCGAGTTCCGCGGCTCTGCCTACAACATGCTGAACCATCCTGTGTTTGGCGGACCTAACACGACGGTAGGCAACGCAAGCTTCGGCCGTATCTCCTCCCAGGCAAACATAAGCCGCCAATGGGAGTTCGCCCTAAGACTGGTTTTCTAATGCGGTAACAAGCTGCGCAATCGCCACTCACCAATCGCCACTCACCAATCAAGCACGGCTCCATCTCGCGCGCGGACCGTGGTGGCGTGGAGGACTTCCTGCTGGAACGGGTGACGGGCGGCGGCCGTCTCGTCCACTTCCACGCCCAGGCCGTGCGCCTCCGACGGAAGCCAGTAACCATTTTCTGTCTGCAGGTTGTGGCGCACCACTTCCCAGCGCCAGGGCACGTCCGTGAGCATATCCTCCTGGATGAGGAAGTTTGGGGTGCTGAGGGCGAAGTGCAACGCGGCGGCGTTGGCCACGGGTCCCAAGGGGTTGTGCGGAGCAACGCTGACGTAGTAGGCCTCGGCCATGGCCGCGATCTTCTTGGCTTCCCAGAGCCCGCCGCAGTGGCACAGGTCCGGTTGTATCACGTGCGCCGCCTGCTTTTCCAGAATCTCGCGGAAGGCGAAGCGCGTCACCAGGCGCTCGCCCGTGGCGATGGGGACCGGGCTTTGGCGGCGAATCTCGGCCATCGCGTCGATGTTCTCCGGCGGGACAGGCTCTTCGATGAAGTAGGGGCGGAACGGCGCAAGGAGCCGGCAGAAGTCGAGCGCGTTGGCCGGGAAGTGACGGCCATGGCAGTCGACCATGATCTCGATGTCATCGCCCAAGCCTTCCCGGAGCGCGCGCATGAACCGTTCCGCCAGGCGAAATTCGGCCGCGCTCGACAGGCTTTCCGTGGGCGGGGTGAGCAATACTTTGACAGCGGTGTAGCCGCGCGAGACCACCTCCTGCGCCAGCGCGACCATCGGCGCAGGGCCGGTTGCGTTCTGCGCCTCGTAGACCGCTTTCATGTCGCCGCCTCCCAGGTGCGTGTACATGCGGACCCGATCGCGGACGCGGCCGCCCAGCAGTTGATAGACCGGTTGCGCGAGCGCTTTGCCGCGAATATCCCAAAGAGCCTGCTCGATGCCGGAGATGGCGCTCATCCCGATGACCCCGAGACGCCAGAAGGATTGCCGGTACATCTTTTGGTAGAGGTGCTCGATGCGGGCCGGGTCCTCGCCAATCAGCATGGGAGCGAAGTCTTCCACCGCGCCAACGACGCTGCGGGTCTTCCATTCCAGCGAGGCTTCCCCCCATCCCCAGAGTCCAGCCTGATCGGTTTCGACCTTGACAAAGACCCAGTTGCGCATCTGGGCGTTGACGACGATGGTCTTGACGGCGGTGATCTTCATGTGGGACCGGCCTTCCTGGCCCGACTAAATTCCTTCGCCGGATGCGAAGTCGGCCGGTGTCAGGATACCGCGTTTTTCCAGGTCGCGGATGATGCGGTTGCAGGCGTCGTCGTCCTTCGGTGAGAGATCGCTCGGGTTATAGGCGAACAATTTGCCGCTTCCCACCAGCTCTTCGGCGCGGCCCAGATCTGCGGCATCGTTGGAGCCGGAAGAACAGATGGCGATGAGGCCCGCCGAGTTCAGGATGCGCGCGACTTCGGGAAGGCGATGGCTTTCCACATCGTCGGCAATAGCCTGTACCAGGCACCCGCGTTCAAAGAGCTTACGCTCGAGACTCCAGACAAGTTCGGCGCGAGCGGTAAGCCAGACAGTGGCCGGAAGGTGCCCGGCCCGCGCATAGCGCTCGGCTGGCGTGAGGCGGCCCGCTTCGAAGTTGAGCAACGGAGCGATTGCCTGGGTGGCCGGAAGGGTCCGTCGATGACGCAGCATCCCGGCGGCAAGCGTCGCATTGGTGGTGGGGTCGATGAGAATCAGGCTGCCGGTGGCGCGGTTGGAGGTGTAGGGATCGTAGAAAAGGGGCTTCGTGGTTTCCAGCGATACAATTCCGATCTCGTTCAACTGGAGGCGCTCGGGTTGATCCTGGGCCAGTGTGTTGACGTCGATGCGGGCCTCGATCGCTGTAACCGTGACGCCGATCTGCTGCGTGGTGTGCTTGAGTAGATACGGACGGTTCAGTTCGAGCGGCTCCTGATTCATCCAGACCAGCGCCGCTTCCACGCGCCGCGAAACGTGCGGCATGCCGGCCGGGTCCACCAGCATGTCGCCGCGGCTGATGTCGAGTTCGTCCTCCAGTGTGAGGGTGATCGACATGGGCGGGAAAGCCACATCCAGGTTGCCGTCAAAAGTGGCGATCGATTTCACCTTCGAAGTCCGGCCCGAGGGCAGCACCATCACCGGGGCCCCCGGACGTATGGCGCCGGAGGCGATCTGACCGGCATAGCCGCGGAAGTCGAGATCGGGGCGGATCACGTATTGCACCGCGAGGCGAAAATCTTCGTAGTTGTGAACAACCGAGATCGGCGCGGTTTCCAGGTGGTGCAGAAGATTGGGCCCGTTGTACCAGGAGGTCCGCGGGCTGTTCGAAACCACGTTGTCGCCGTCCAGGGCGCTAATGGGGATGAAGACGGGATCGGGTAGATCCAGTTGCGCGGCGAATGCGGTGAAGTCGCGCCGGATCTGTTCGAAAACTTCCTGGCTGAAGTCGACCAAGTCCATCTTGTTGACCGCCACCACAAGGTTCGGGATGCCGAGCAGGCTGGAGATGTAGGCGTGGCGGCGCGATTGCGGGAGCACGCCTTTACGCGCGTCGATTAAGACGATGGCGAGCGTGGCGGTGGAGGCGCCGGTGGCCATGTTGCGCGTGTACTGCTCATGCCCGGGCGTGTCGGCGATGATGAACTTGCGCTTGGCCGTGGCAAAGTAGCGGTAGGCTACGTCAATGGTGATGCCCTGTTCGCGCTCCGCCTTCAGACCGTCCGTGAGCAGCGAAAAATCGATGCTCCCCGTGGAGCGGTTGATGCGCGAGCTCTTGATGGAGGCGAGTTGGTCCTCGTAGACGCCTTTGGTGTCGTAGAGGAGCCGGCCGATGAGAGTGGACTTGCCGTCATCGACGCTGCCGGCGGTTGTGAAACGGAGCAGTTCGCTGGACTCGTGACGCCGGAGAAAGTCATCGATGGTCTCAGCGGCCATTATTAAAAATAGCCCTCGCGCTTCTTGAGCTCCATCGAGCCTTCCTGGTCATGATCGATGACGCGATTCTCGCGCTCGCTGCGCCGGAATCCGATCAGTTCCGCGATGATCTTCGGTAGGCTGTCCGCATCCGAGCGTATGGCTCCCGTGCAGTAGGTGCAGCCGAGGGAACGCATGCGGGACATGATCATTTCGGGCTTTTCGTGCGGCAGCAGCGGCATGTTGTGTTCGACGGGGATGAGGGAGCCGCCGCGCACCACCATCGCCCGAGGCTTGGCAAAGTAGAGCGGGACAACGGGGATGTTTTCCAGGTAAATGTAATGCCAAACGTCCAGCTCGGTCCAATTGGACAGCGGGAAAACGCGAATGCTTTCGCCTTTGTCGACGCGCGCGTTATAGATGTTCCAAAGTTCCGGGCGCTGATTCTTCGGGTCCCATTGCCCGAACCGATCGCGGAAGCTGTAGACGCGTTCCTTGGCGCGGGACTTTTCCTCGTCGCGGCGCGCCCCGCCGAAAGCGGCATCGTAGCCGCCTGCTTCGAGGGCATCCAGAAGGCCCCGCGTCTTCAGCAAGGCGCAGCATTTGGCGGTCCCGAGCACGAAAGGATTGGCGCCTTCCTCAATGGCCTTCCGGTTGGTGCCGACGATGAGATCCGCCCCGATGGAGCGCATGAACGAGTCGCGAAACTCGATCATCTCGCCGAATTTGAAGGTGGTGTCCACATGCAGCATGGGGAAGGGGATCTTGCCGGGAAAAAATGCCTTTTGGGCCAGACGCACCATCACCGAGGAGTCCTTCCCGATGGAGTAGAGCATCACGGGTTTGGCGAACTCGGCGGCGACTTCGCGGATGATCTGAATGCTCTCGGCCTCGAGGACGCGGAGGTGGGGCAGGGAATAGGACACCTAAAGGATAGGATAACAGGGGATCATCTTAATGTCTATCGAGAATAGTATGATTGGACGCCCGGCCGCCTAAAACTACACTAGGGGAGCTTTTCCCGATCAAAGGTGACCCCGAGGAAGACAAGGCACATTTCATCTTCGGTGCCCTCACCCCAATGGACGGTTTTGAGCGGGTTGCTGGGATTGCGGGGGTTATTTTCGGAGTTATCGTAGGTGCAACTTAGCTTGAGCCGGGAGAAGGCGGGCAGGGCGATCGGCTCGATGTAAGTATAGGAACCCTGCCAGTTAAAGTCCCAGTTGTCGATGAAGACCAGTGGTTCCTCTGTTCCGTTGAGAAGGATGGCGCTGGATCGTATTTGACGGCCAAGCAGGTGCATGTGGGGGAATATGTTGATCAGGTGCGCGTCGAGCAGCGGGGGGACGATGAATTCGCTTGTCACCTCATGCGCGGCGGCTCCGGCGGGGATGGTGAGATCCACTCTTCCCCTGCTGTCCAGGGGCACGATGGGCACAAAAATCAGGCGCCGCTCGACCTTCGATTTCGCAAGGTAGATACCGACTTTGGTTTGATCCGGCGCTGTGCCGCCCCGGGCGAAATAGTGAATCTGCATGACGACGCGAGCACCGGGAGGCAACTGCATGCCGATGCCGTCGGGCAGGAGCCGAGGGCGTGTG
>JAENWC010000056.1 GCA_016650235.1 Terriglobia bacterium | reverse complement strand
TCTACGGCGATGTGACTCGGAAGATCGACGGGGCCAACGATCATCTCGCAACTTTGGCTATTGCTGTCCTGAACCGGCATACGCTCTATAACCCAATCGACGGCCAAGGATACCCGAAGGACTCCGATGTGAGACCTTTCAGACTGGTCTGGAAGGCGATGAGAGCTCTTGATGACAAGATTCACTGGCAAGAAATGAATCGGGTGCTCATGTGGGTGAATTACAACCACGAAGAGGATGCGGCGATCGAGCATATCCGCCAAATCAGAAAGACTCTCGCGGGACCCTACGATGCCAAATCGCTCGCCAAGCTCGGAAAGACTGCGGTCAAGGAGGACGAGGAGACCAAGCGTCGCATAACACCGTGGTTCTCAAGGGCAGGGTTTGGCGGCATCCTAATCACCGGCGAGGACGATGAAGACGGCTTCAGGCGGTTGGTCCCAACGTATAAGCATCTCATTGATCGAGCGCTGAAATTGGATCTGCCCTTCCCGGCCGAGTCAGTGGTCAGCAGGCAGGCATATCTCAAGTATCTGGCCGACGAGTCAGTTATCACTCAACAAGCGACATCTGTTGGCGATGAAGCCGACATTGCGAGAGTCCTTAAGGCGATCGAACGCTACGGAAGGACAAAGATCATTTGTCTATCCGGAATTCCGGCGACCGGTAAGACACGCCTAGCCAAGCTCGTTGCTTCTCGCCTTACCGAGAACGATCCCTACCGTTACGATGAAATCCAGTTCCATGAGACCACAACCTACGAGGATTTCATGGAAGGATTCGTCCCCAAACCGAGCGGCGAAGGTTTCGAACTCGTCCGGAAAACCTTCCGTGAAATCAACAGACGCGCTAGGCTCGATCCCGCCGGAAAGACTTACGTGCTGCTCATTGAAGAGTTCACACGCACAAACGTGCATGCGGTGCTGGGCGAATTGCTTACCTACATCGAGCACAGGGATCGAGCATTTCGGCTGGCCTTGTCGCAAGAGCAGGAAAAAATTGCACCCAATCTCGTTGTCCTGGCGACGATGAATCCGCGGGACAAGTCGGCGCTGGTTCTTGATGACGCTATAACCCGCCGGCTGCACCGCATACCGGTTGATGCGTCCATCGGCGCTCTTAGGGCTATGTTGAAGGAAAAGCTGGAGGAGACGCTCCTTGTTCAACTCGTCGGATGGGTTGAACAGTATCAGAAGGTGCTGCCGTTCGGCCAGGGGGCTTTCGTTGACGCCAGGTCCGCTGAAGATTTACATGAAATCTGGACCGCCACGTTGCGTCACTTCCTTTTGGATGTGTCCGGTGAGATAAGGGACCGATACAAGGAGCTTGACCAAAAATTCCCGTGGCGATAGATCGACATCACCTCACCCTCGTTGAGCGAGGACCGTCGATCGTCCTTACAGAAGACGAATGGTCTTCGCTTGAGCAGGACGAGGGCTGGCCGATATTCTCGGACCTCCGTATCGTAGGGGCGCAGATCAGCGGTCCCTATCGGTTGTTGACTCCTCGCCAGTTCGTGGGCATTTTCAGGTCACATTATTGGTCGATCTCAGTAGACCCACGGCACCCAGCGTTGTTCAGGGAGCTATGCGAGTTCGTAGCGCGCTGGCCAGCAAAGATCCTCCAGACGCGCGATCAAGTTCGCGACGCCTCGACAACTGGACCATTGGTTGCCGAAGACGCGTTCCTTTCGGCCTGTGAAGCTGCGGTCCATTCAGGGCTTCCGTTCTTGTATTCGAAGCATCTGGTGACAACTGCCCGTCCACGCGGCCGCGTTCACTTCCGCTACACGATTCGGCAACTGCAAAGCCGGGGAATTCGTCACAAAGTGGTTTGCGAGCAGACTGTTCGGCAGGGAAACGCCCGCTTGGAAGGCGTCCTGGGTACGACTATGTCCGTCCTCCGTGACCGCCTCTGGCATGGCTCCTCGCAACGGTCGAAGCTCGATCTCTTGGATGCCATCGTCGAAACGAGGACGCTCCGGCTGGTTGAGGCAATTGGCGTAGCGGATGAGTTAGTGACGGAATACGATGACTGGCCCGAGATCCGGTTATTGATTTCGATCTGTAGGGGCATTCTCTCCGGGGACAACGAGGTTTGGAACATTCAGCACGAGTTGGACTTCGGTGAATGCAGGTTCTGCAACATGGACCGCCTTTGGGAAGTTGGGGTGCTACGTGCGCTGGAGGAGTCCGCTCATTCGGCTAATCTTCGAGCCGAGTTTCATCCTTTCAGGCGTTCCGGTGTTTTCTTATTCGAAGAGGGCGGGCCTGAAATTGACCCTGACATCGTAGTTTTCGATCGGAGCCAACCTGCTGCCGTGATCGATGCGAAATACAGCGTGGCCAGAGAACCGTCAGCTGACGACGTTTACCAGATCGTCTGCTATTCATCAAGGTTAGGGAGCAGATTTGCTGCGCTTGTCTATCTTGCACAGCCAGGAGGCGCATGGTTTGTGCAGATTGGCACCACGAGCCAGGGCACCAAGTGCTTTGCCGCCGGAGTGCCCCTCGACTCGGTGCGAACAGGCTTACTCAGCGTGGCTGAGCGGATCACCGCGGAGATTAGGCGTGGCTGACGGAGACGATCCGGCCGTTATCATCACTCTGCGGCCTGAAGCAGAGTAAGTTGCCGGACCCTGCGTGGGCCATCTGTTCCAACGCGCATCCGTTCCATGATAACTGTCCCAATCGCGGCCGCGAGAAGTGGTGGAACGGCGTTTCCAACTTGCCGTGCAACGTCCTTCTTCGGTCCCACAAAGCAAAAACTGTCGGGGAAGCTCTGGAGCCTGGCTCCCTCACGGCCGGTGATGCACCGATCTTTTTCCGGATGCGCGAAGCGGCCGCGCGTGAAGTTATCGAACATGGCCGTGATAGTGGGAGCCGGCCTTGACCAGTCCATTCTCCCAAACACATCAAGATGCCGATGCCCGTTTGAGCTCTTATGACAGGGTAGCTGAAGCTCTTGGGGAAGGTCCGCTCTGCCACCACCCGGAGGCACGTGGGAGATCCGCTGTTCGTTAATTGGCGATATATGGACCTTCCTATGATTAGGGAAGGCTGAGTGTTCGGAGTAATCGTCAGGTGGTTCCGGAAGTCCCTTAAGCGCGTCGCGAACCGTAATGTAATCGGCCTCATAGTGCGTCGGAGCCGGAAATCGAAAATCAGCTATTCTGTCTGGATTCCAAGCGACTATGAAAGCTCGGCGACGCACCTGCGGCACACCATAGTCCGCGGCATTTAGAACCTTACATTCAGATTCGTACCCTGCGTGGTGCAGATTTGAGAGCAGCGCATTCCGCTCCTGCTCGCCACGATGCCCGAAGAACGCAGGCACATTCTCCATCAGAATAAGAGCTGGTCGGAGGGAGAGCGCAATCTGCCCGAAATCAACCACCAAGCTGTTTCGCGAATCCACCGGATCACCTCGGCCTTGGACAGAGAAGCCTTGACATGGCGGGCCACCGCACACCAATGCATATTGGCCCGGCTCGATTCCGGTCTTCGCGACGATCCGCTCCGGAGTGATGCCTTCAGCAGATGCCTGTATTGAGTGGTCACCAATGTTCAGGTTGTAACTCTTGCAAGCGTACGGATCGGAATCGAACGCAAAGACAGGCGTGAGGCCAGCATCTCTCATCCCGAGCGAGAGTCCGCCCGCACCTGCAAAACAGTCAACAAATGGCGCGAAAACATCCGCGGCTAGAACAGGCATAACGATTGATCCAAACGTTCGCGTCGCTTGATTGACGCGATCGAAGAAGAGAATGATTTTAGGAATGGTCCCGTGATATCGCCAGCGGGCGTCTGCTTCTCTGACATCCCTGCGTGATCGAGACCCCACTCGCGATCTAAGTGCTCGGCGATCGCCCTTGCGAATATGGGCGAGACGGCGTTTCCGATTTGTTTATACTTGTCGTCGAACGGGCCTTCGAAGTAGTAGTCCGATGGAAAGCCTTGGAGTAGGGCGGCCTCCCGCACGGAAAGGCCCCGATGCTGCTCCGGGTGAGTGTAGCGCCCGCAGGAAGGCGTCCGGCACCGGGCAGTGATTGCGACGGCTGGGTTGTCCCATGCCAACCGCCCGTATACGTCCCTGAACCCATCAACCCTCTGGAGGCAGGATGGCCCTACGCCGGGTGGCAGTGACCGTCTGCTTCCGCCGTCTGGCGGGATCATGCGAATCAGGGCAACCGTCTCCTTTCGGTGACGTGAGGTGAGGTGCATCGGATCAACCGGATCGATTCCGCCCGCCTTCAAAGGCGGAAGTTGAGCGATCGCTTGGCGGACAGTGACGTATTGATCCGGAGTGCGCGTTGGCGCTGGAAGATCGAATTTGGGCCAAATTCGAGAAGCTAGGACAAGGGTCCGGAATCTCTCTTGAGGGACGCCAAACTGAGCTAGGTTGTAGACCGTGGACCTGATATGGTAGCCCGCCTGCGTTAGCTGTCTCTGCCAATCCTCGAAGTGTTTCCAGTGCTTGATGGCGAGCATCTCCGGCACGTTCTCCATGACGACGATCTCCGGCCGAAGCTTGAGGATGATGTGCGCGAACACCTCAAGGAGCGAGTTCCTTTCGTCCTTTCGGGTATCCTTCTTCCTATGAGAACTGAACCCTTGGCATGGAGCGCAGCCAATTAGGATGGTTGGCGCGTCTCCGATATGGCTCCAATGCCGTGTGGCCTTTTTCAATTCGCTACGCTCCACCAATGAGCGGATGTCGATACACAGGGGTTCGACGCCGAGCATTCGATTGTAAGTTGCGACGGCGTGTTTATCGAAATCCAAGGCGCCAGTGACCGCGTATTTGACGTTGCGGGTTTTCGCCGTTGCGAAGCCGTAGGACATCCCACCGCACCCGCAAAACAAATCGAGGACCTGCACGAGTTTGCGACCCTGAAGTCCGTTCGCTAGTTGGGTTCGACTACGCATGATCATGAGTTCCCGGTCATCCCGACAAATCTCAAGAGACGTAGTTGGAGCCTTTTGACGTTCTTCGTCTGACATTCCCAAATCACACCTACCGACCATCCGAGATCTCGAAGTTGGCGAGCCACAATCTGGTCCCGAGCTTGGTTTCGCCTTAATTTCGCCCTCCACCATTCTAATCGGGTCACAGGCAGGGAAGCTCTAGGACAATTCTTGTGTTGGTGCCAGAAGCATCCGTGAACCATGATTATCTTCTTGTGCTTCGACAACACAATATCGGGTTTGCCAGGCAGCGAATCTGAGTGGAGCCGATATCTGAAGCCCAGCGCATGCAATAGCTTACGCACGCGCAGCTCCGGACCGGTATCGCTGGACCGCACCCGACTCATGATCTCGGAGCGTTTTTCTGGGCTGTAGATGTCGTGTCGAGGGGCCTGCGAGTTCAGATTCCGGACGACGCGTCTCATTTGGTAACCACTTTCAAGTCAAGCATGTACTGGAGTCCCTGGGCCCTGCCCTCTTTGAGCCATTGCAGGATCTCCGACTTGCGATAAAGGTACTTCCTGCCTACTCTTCCAAATGGCAGACCGGCGTCGCGGCGCAGGCGCCACACAGTTGTGCGGGAGACTCCCAGGAACTGCTCCAGCTCCCTTTCCGTCAGAAGGGCGTCTCGGTCAATTTCGGTGGCCATGGGAAACGATCTGAAACATTCTGTAACGTTGATTGACATTCAATGTTGCTATGAAGCTCGCAAGAAGTCAAGCCACCAAGTGCCTTCGCTGTACTCTCCAGCCGACGACGGCCCGGGCCCTAGGTCGTCAGGCCGATCAAACCTCGCTGCTTGTGTTCTGCGAGCATAACGGGGAATATAAGCAGGAAGCCTATTCAAAAGCTGAATTTTTGCGGTGCGGGCAGAACCATGAAAGCTGGCGCGGGACAGATTCGATTATCGGCCACTGACCTCAGTAATCACCTGGCGTGCCATCATCTCACCTCGTTGGATCTCAACGTGGCGGTCGGTGAGAGAGCGGCACCCGACTGGAACTCACCCGATGCCTGGGTGCTCCAACAGCGCGGAATGGAGCACGAAGAAGCGTATCTCAGGCATTTGGAAAGCGCGGGACTCGCGGTCGCCAATTTGCGCGAGCTGGAGAATGATGAGCGAGCGTTGGCCGAAACATGCGCGGCGATGGAGAAGGGCGTTGCCGTAATCGCTCAGGCGACGTTGGCAAACGGACGCTGGTTCGGGAGGTCTGATGTGCTGCGCCGAGTGGAACGCCCGAGCAGATTCGGCGACTGGTCCTACGAAGTCTATGATTGCAAACTGGCCCGCGAAACTAAGGCCACAACCATTCTTCAGTTGTCGCTCTACTCGGAGCTTCTTGCAGTCATTCAGGGCGTTCCGCCGGAGTGGATGTACGTCGTGCCCCCAGTGGAGGGTTTCCGGCCGGAACCATACCGAATACTGGACTTTGCGGCCTACTATCGGTACGTAAAGGCGCGCCTTGAAAAGGCGACTGAACGAATGGGAGGCAACCCACCAACCTACCCAGAGCCGAATCCTCACTGTTCGGCCTGCCGCTGGTGGCTGGAATGCGACACCCAGTGGCGCAAGGACGATCATTTGTCGTTGGTGGCCGGCATCAGCAAACTGCAACGAAAGCAGTTGCAGACTTGGGAAACCGTCACTGTTGAGCAGCTTGCCAAGTTCCCCCTGCCGCTCCAACAGCGCCCGGAGCACGGGTCGAAAGACGGATACGTTCGTGTGCGCGAACAGGCGCGGGTGCAGGTGGCCGGTCGCAATCACGCGCGACCGATCCATGAGCTACTAGAAGTCATCGATGCGCGCGGCCTTTCACGTCTGCCGGAGCCTTCACCCGGCGACGTTTTCTTTGATCTGGAAGGTGACCCCTTCGTCGGGCTCGGAGGGCGTGAATACCTGTTCGGCGTTGTGACCGCAGACGAAGGCGGAAAGACGACCTATGA
>JAENWC010000055.1 GCA_016650235.1 Terriglobia bacterium | reverse complement strand
GAGCCTGCGGCCCTGTGCGCTTACGTTGTTTGAAGCGCACAACGGAGCCTGCGGCCCTGTGCGCTTACGTTGTTTGAAGCGCACAACGGAGCCTGCGGCCCTGTGCGCTTACGTTGTTTGAAGCGCACAACGGAGCCTGCGGCCCTGTGCGCTTACGTTTTTGACCGCGCACAACGGAGCCTGCGGCCCTGTGCGCTTACGTTTTTGACCGCGCACAACGGAGCCTGCGGCCCTGTGCGCTTACGCATGTTATTCTTGAAAACAAGCCCTTCGACCCAGGTCTTTCCATGAGGCAACTTCGCTACCAGACTCCCGGCGGCATTTCCGTTACGCGTTCCATCTCCAAGGTTCCCTACAAACGCGGACTACAGCAATTACTGACACAGCTCGACCGGCAGCGCGGCGTCTACCTTTCCTCCGGCTACGAATACCCGGGCCGATACTCGCGCTGGGACGTTGCCTCGCTTTGCCCGCCGCTCGAAATCATAGGCGCGGGTTCTTCACTCGAGTTCCATCCGCTCAATCTGCGCGGCGAAATGCTGTGCCAGATGCTCTACAAAGTTCTGGAAAAACACCCGCACTGGGAATCCTTCGCGATGCAAGGAGCATCCATCCATGGCCGCCTCAAACCGCTCCCGGGAATCTTTCCGGAAGAGGAGCGCAGCCGCCAACCGTCCGCCTTTTCCATCCTGCGGTCGCTCATACAGGAGTTCCGGAATTCCAAGGACAGCCGCCTCGGTCTGATCGGCGCGTTCGGCTACGACCTCCTGTTTCAATTCGATCCGATCGAGCTTTCCCTCCCGCGCCAGGGCGTCAAGGACCTGCACCTCTTCTTCTGCGACGACATTTATTTCATGGATCGCAAGAAGGAGATGATTGAGCGCTATCAGTACGACTTCGATATGGACGGGGTAGCCACGCTCGCCCTCGGAGGCGGCGGGGACCTGGTCGCGGCGCAGCCGGATACCGGGTCCGGCGACATTGTATGCGACCACACCCCGGCAGAGTACATGGCCGCGGTGGAGCGTGTGCGCCAGGGAATGAGCCGCGGGGATTATTATGAAGTGGTCCTGCGCCAGACCTTCTCGGCCCCCTACTCCGGCAGCCCTTCCGAGCTTTTTTCCCGCATACAGAAAGCCTCTCCCAGCCCCTATGAATTCCTTCTGCAGTTCGGGGACGAATGCCTCATCGGCGCATCTCCGGAGATGTTTGTCCGCATTGAAGGATCACGCATTGAGACCTGCCCCATCTCCGGGACGGCCCGGCGCACGGGCGATCCGCTGATTGATGCCGACAACATCCGTGAACTGCTGAGCTCGCCCAAAGAGGAGTCCGAGCTCACCATGTGCACCGATGTGGACCGCAACGACAAGTCGCGCGTCTCGGTGCCCGGCTCGGTCAAGGTGATCGCCCGCCGCCTCATCGAATCCTATGCGGGCGTCTTCCACACCGTCGATCACGTCGAGGGCATGCTCGATCCGCGCTTTGACGCCCTCGATGCCTTCCTCACTCACATGTGGGCCGTCACCGTCATCGGCGCCCCCAAGAAGGCCGCCGCTCAGGACATCGAGCGGATCGAGAAAAACGCCCGCGGCTGGTATGGCGGAGCCGTCGGGATGATCTCCTTTAGCGGCGACATCAACACAGGGATCCTCATCCGCACCGTCCACCTCCGCGACGGCATCGCAAAATATCCGGTGGGCGCGACCCTGCTGTACGATTCCATCCCGGCAAACGAGGAGTTGGAAACGCGGCACAAGGCTACAGGCTTTTTCCAGGCCTTGTCCCCCAAGATTTCCTCGCGCAAATCTTCGGCGAAAAAATCCACCGCCGGCCAGGGCCTGAAGATGCTCCTTGCCGATAACGACGACTGCTTCATACACACCCTGTCCAACTACGCGCGCCAGACCGGCGCGGAGGTGGTCACCTACCGCGCCGGTTTCCCGCACTCCCTCATCGATGAGATCGGGCCAGACCTCATCCTCATCTCCCCGGGACCAGGCCGCCCGAGCGACTTTGGGGTTCCCGATCTCGTCCTCTACGCCGCTTCAAAAGCCATTCCTGTTTTCGGTGTGTGCCTCGGCTTGCAGGGCATCGTCGAAGCTTTCGGCGGCGAACTCGGCGTGCTCGACTATCCCATGCACGGCAAGCCCTCGCTAGTGACCCACCGCAACCAGGGGGTCTTCGAGGGTCTCCCGACACCGTTCAAGGTGGGGCGCTACCATTCACTTTTTGCGCGCAAGGAAACCTTTCCCGCCGTGCTGGAGGTCACCGCCGAATCGGATGACGGCGTCATCATGGGCGTCCGCCACCGCGACCTTCCCATTGAAGCGGTCCAGTTCCATCCCGAATCCATCCTTACGATGGAAAACGGTTGCGGCCTCCGTCTCATTGAGAATGTCGTGAAACATTTGGTGCAGTCACGGACTCTGGCCGGAGTTACCAAATGACACAGGGTCGCCTGGCCGGTCCCCTGCTCATCTTTCTTTCCACCGCCGCTATCACCAGCGTCTTCCTTATTCAGTTCTGCAACCTCGTCTATGACTGCGGCTGTGAAGCGATCTGGGCTGCCGGCGACGCCCACTGCAATATCCACAACCCCACGGGAAAACATTGCCCTTGGTGCGTTTATGGCAACGCCGGCTACGCTACCGTCTACGGATCCATGCTGCTGACACAAGGCGTTCTTAGCGTTTTCCCGCGCCATTGGCCCTGGCCGGCCCGCTTTGCCGCCAGTCTGGCTGGGTCCCCGGTATCAGGCGGTTTACTGGCGCTGGTACTAGGGTGGTCCACAGGGTACTGGGAATAACGACTCTTGTGCTTAGCCGGCGCCTGGACTCATACTGATATCTACATGGGCGATCTAGTGTACATTCTCTTCCTAGCCGTTGTTATTTGGCTGGCCATCCAGTTTGATGACGGTGACGGAGGCGGACGCCGCGCCCGTGTTCCGGTCCCTTGCTAAATGCCACGCGTCATTGTGGCGGGCGGTGGTCTTGCCGGCATGGCCGCCGCGGCTGCGCTGGGCCAGTCCGGTTTTGACGTTGACCTGATCGAGTCCCGCCCTTTCCTTGGCGGCCGCGCCACCTCTTATCCATTGGTAGGCGACGAAGTGGTAGGAGACGAAGGTCCCGAAGTAATCGACAATTGCCAGCACATCCTGCTGCGCTGCTGCGTGAACCTCCTGGATCTTTACCGCCGCCTCGGCGTTTCCCATCAAGTTACTTTTCACCGCGAGTTCTTTTTCATCGAACCGGGCGGGCGGGTTTCCACGTTTCAGGCGGGCCCGCTCCCAGCCCCACTACACTTCACAGGATCATTTCTCTCGATGGGATGTCTCCCGCTCGCCGATAAGTTCGGCATCGCACGTGCCTTGTCGGCCATACGGCGGGAACGCCACCGCAAGGACCTGGACACCATCACAATGCTCGACTGGCTCCGGCAACACCGCCAGACACCCATTGCCATCGAAAGATTCTGGCGTCAGATTCTGGTCAGCGCCATCAATGAGGAACTGGACCGCATGGCCGCCTCGCACGGCATACAGGTTTTCTGGCTCGGCTTCCTTTCCTCCTCGGACGCTTACGAGATGGGCGTGCCCGCCATACCGCTCGGGTGTCTTTACGATGCGGCTGCATGGTCCAATCTCCCCAATGTCCGCGTGCACTTGCGTACTCCCGTCGCCCTTATCGAGGCCACTACGGTCGAGGCCGGCAGCCGGCAATGGTCCGCCGACGCCGTCATCTGCGCGCTTCCGTTTGAACGCGTCCCCGCAATTATCCCCTCTCTCAATCTCGACTTGCGGGGCTGGGATCACTCGCCTATCACTGGCATCCATCTCTGGTTTGATCGCCCTGTTACCGATCTTCCTCACGGAACTTTTCTCGACCGGACGATACAGTGGTTTTTTAACAAGTCCGAGGGGCGCTACATTCAACTCGTGGTGAGCGCCTCGCGATCTTTGCTCGAAACACCCCGCCAGGAGGTGATTGATCTTGCCTGCCGTGAACTCGCTGAGTTTCTGCCAGCAGTAAAGGGCGCAACGCTTCTCAAGGCCCACGTAGTCAAAGAAGTTCGAGCGACCTTTTCTGCTACTCCGGGTCTGGAACGCCGCCGCCCACCGCAAACCACCGCAATCCCCAACCTCTTTTTAGCAGGTGACTGGACCCGCTCCGGCTGGCCCGCTACGATGGAAGGCGCGGTCCGCAGCGGCTACCTTGCCGCCGAAGCCGCAGCGGCGGCGCTGGGCGCGCCGGCCAGGTTTCTTCTCCCGGACATTGCATGAAACACATCGCCCTACTGCTGCCCGTCACACTCATGGCCGCTGATCCGGCTCCCAAGAACTACACCTGCTATCGCGCCGCCACACCGCCCGCGATTGATGGCAAACTCGGCGATCCACTCTGGAGGCGCACACCTTGGACGGACTATTTCGTCGATATTGAAGGCAATCGCAAACCGGCCCCGCGTTTCCGCACCCGCGTCAAGATGGCCTGGGACGACCGTTTCTTCTACGTCGCCGCGCAAATGGAGGAACCCCACGTCTGGGGCACCCTCACCGCGCACGATGCGGTAATTTTCCGCGACAACGATTTTGAAGTCTTCCTGCGCCCTGATGCGACCAAGCATCTTTACTTCGAATTCGAGATGAATGCGTTGAACACAGGCTGGGATCTTTTTCTCCCCAAACCTTACAACCAGGGTGGAAAAGCCGACAACTCCTGGGAGATCCCCGGCCTCCAAACGGGGGTGCACATCGAGGGTACGCTCAATCATCCCGCTGACCGCGACCGCGGCTGGTCGGTGGAAATCGCTTTCCCGTGGGAGGCGTTCCGCGAGCGTGCGGGCGGCGATGTCCGCCCCGCCCCCGGAGCCTCCTGGCGCGTCAACTTCTCGCGGGTCGAATGGCGCGTGGAGGTGGTAGACGGCCGCTACCGCAAACTCCCGGGACTGAAAGAGGATAACTGGGTCTGGTCCCCGCAGCATGTCATCAACATGCATGTGCCGGAGCAGTGGGGTTTTGTCCGCTTTTCACCGCAATCGCGCTAGCGCGCTGTGATGTTCACGGTGACGGGAACGGTGATGACTGTTTCCCCGTCACCCGAAAGAACGGCGACGCCGGTGTGCACACCAATGGCGAGTTCGCCCGGATCCACCGCAATCTCTCCCAGGCTCGATACGGACAGCCATTCCGCGCCATCCAGTGTCGTGACCCCAGCAACGGAATTCCCGAAGGGAAGGGCCACGCGAGCGGTGACTTGCGCGGAATCTCCGAATGGAATCGAGATGGTGATCGGATCGATGGTTTGGCTTCCGGCATCCCGCTGCCGGGAGAGGCTGCTGGCACCGGGCGTGCTTCTGGTGTTGTCTATCACCGACACGATCATGTCGTTGAATGCGATCGGTTCCTGCTTGAAGGCGTTGGCGGTCGCCGGATATTGTCCGGCCCGG
>JAENWC010000054.1 GCA_016650235.1 Terriglobia bacterium | reverse complement strand
TGGTCAACGGCGTCAATCCCAAACCTTCCGCACGCACCTCGCAGCCGGTTGGCGCCGCGGCCCGCGCCATCGAGGCCGCTAAGCGGGCACAGGAACTGGCCGCCGTCCCAGGCGCAGCCACGGAGCTGGAAAAGCTCTATATCGCCTCCGTTGTCGCGCGCCGTGATGTTTCGACGAAAGACCCTAATACCAAAGACCCTAATACCAAAGACCCTAATACCAAAGACCCTAATACCAAAGACCCTAATACCAAAGACCCTAATACCAAAGACCCTAATATTGGATACGTGGCCGGTCTGCGCGCCGTTGTTGCACGCAATCCGCGGGAAGTGGAGGCCCGCTCCTACCTCGCCTTGCACATCATGAGCGGCTTTGAGCTGCCCGCCAAGTCTCCACGCCGCGGCAGCACTGAGGCAGTCGACCTCCTGCGCCAGCTTCTCAAGGACGCCCCCGGTCATGCCGGCGTACATCACTTCGTTATTCACGGTTTTGAAGGATCCACCTTCGCCAAAGATGCCTGGCCCAGTTGCGAGCGCTACGCCGCCCTTGCCGCCAACATCCCGCACGGCCTGCATATGCCCGGACACATCTACGCGCAAACCGGACGCTGGCAGGATGCCGCCAAGTCCTTCTCCGCCGCCGCGGCAAACGAGTATTACTGGATGGATCAGGACTCGCTCAGCGGCAACGGCCACCACGGCCACAACGTGCATTTCTTGGCCACTTCCTACTCCTTCCACGGCGACTATGAACTGGCGCTCGCCGCCGCGCGCAGCCTTCTCCAATACAAAGAGACGCCGCGCGAACTGGCGCAGCAGGACAACTACCGCACCGCCTGGCGCCAGGGTTGGTTCGCCATCCTGCGCACTCTCGTGCAGCATGAAAAATGGGACCTCATTCTCGATGGATCGTCGCTTCCGCAATACGACAGGCCACGCGAACGCGCGTGGCGTCATTGGGCCGCCGCGGTGGCCTATTCCGCAAAGAAGGACAAGACCGCTGCTGTGGAACAGGTCCGCCTGATGGAGGATGCGCTCAAGGACTTTAAGGAGAAGGTCAAACAGGATCCGCCCCCACCGCTCCTGGTGGCCCGCGCCGAACTCGATGCCCATCTCGCATTCGCCGAGGGAAACATCGGCAAGGCTTTTAAAAAACTCGAGCAGGCCGCCGTCAAGGAAGGCGCACTCCGATACAACGAGCCGCCACAGTATCCGCGCCCTGCCTACGAGGTGCTGGGCAAGCTCGCGCTCCAGCACGGACGCACGGCGCTGGCTGAAAAAGCTTTCCGGCAGGCGCTCGAACAGTACCCCAATAGCGCGGCCTCCGAGTCCGGCCTGCGTAATTTGCAGCATGGCTCCAAGGCTTCCCCTTCGTCCGCATTCTGAGCCCTTAGCCGGGCGGCAGTGCGTCTCTGGCACAGCGGTGTTGCCCAATGAAGGCGAGTCGCAGAGGGATAAACAGACCCAGGTTTCGGTCATCGGTGGAGGTCCGGCCGGTTCCGCGGCCGCGATCTCCGCCCTATCTGTTGGCGCGCGCGTTCGTCTGTTTGAACCCTCCACCTTGCCGCGCCACAAGGTCTGCGGCGAATTCCTTTCGCCGGAAATTGCGCCGCTGCTGGACCGGCTCGGGCTCTGGCAGTCCGTCCTCGATGCCCGGCCCTCGCGCATCGCCGCCATCCAGCTTCACTTTCACAACCGCACTCGAAAAGACATTCTCCCGGAAGCCGCCTTCGGTCTGAGCCGCTTTCAGTTTGACCGTATCCTCATGGAAGGCGCCCTGGCACAAGGCGCCGAGCTGGAACGCGCACGCGGCCCGGCGCAACCCTTCACTACTCCAACCGTGTTGGCCCACGGCCGCAGGCACGCCGCCTCGCACCCGTCGCGCCTGTTCGGCTTCAAAGCACATTTCCACGGCCCAGTGGATGACTCCACTGACCTGTTTTTCTTTCCCGGCGGCTATTGCGGCGTCAACACAGTGGAGAACGAAATCACCAACGTCTGCGGCCTTGCCTCCTGGCGCGTTCTGTCCCGATGCGGCTTTCACTATGACGAGCTCGTACACTCGTTCCCGCCTCTTGCCCGCAGGTTGGCGCCACTCACCCGAGCCATGGATTGGCTCTCGGCAGGCCCCCTTGTTTTCGAGAACCGGTTGCGTGCTGAGTTCGGCCCTTGCGTCTTTCCAGCCGGCGACGCCCTCTCATTTGTCGATCCTTTTACAGGAACTGGCATGACCTACGCCGTCTTCACCGGAGCCTCGGCCGGACGCGGAGCCACCTTAGATCCGAGCCCGGTTCAGCATCTGCTCCGGTGCCGCCGGGCCTTAGCTCGTCCGACACGGTTTTCGGCGCTTTTTCGTGAAGTTTTGCTTTCCGGTTGGGGCGAAAAACTGTCGCCATTGGCACCGGTCTCATGGCTCTACCGGGCGACGCGGCCAATTGTATGCGATTGAAAACAATATGCCGGTGGGTACTCGGAGGAAGATACCCACCGGCGGGCGCACTCACCTGGGCGAGGCAAGTGGACCATTGTTAACAGACGACTCGGAGGTATCGCCTGTTAAACTCAAACGTCTAGATGGACGTATGTATGACTATTACGTTACCACGACTTTTCCCCGCATAATAGTACTAATTTTTAGAAATCAGCAAAAGGGCGTAGTAAGCCATCAGCCCTATCGTGGTGACACAGGCTACCCACAATGCCGCGGTTACCAATTGCCCTGGAACCACGTCGCGCGGCAGCCGCTTGTACCTCAAATACAGCGCCCCTCCCGCGATCACCGGCAGCATCAACGCTTGCGCCACACCGCCCGCTTTTACCATCGCCACCGGCGATTGTACAATCAGGTACAATCCCGCGGATGTGCAGGTCAGCACCCAGACGAACCCGCGCCGGTACTTCAGCCGCGTCTGGTAGTCGCCTGGTTCAAACTTGCCCAGGAGACGGCAAAGGTCGGCGGCCACTCTCGACTCGGCCGCCGTCGCCGCAAAGATGGTCCCGTACAGGGTCGCAATCGCCCCCACATAGAAGATGGGAAGCGCCCACTCTCCGAGCGTCTGTGTATACATCTGGGACAACACCGGGATCATGTCCTGGGAGGCCGGTACTAGTCCGCGCTTGTGCAGGATCCCGGCCCCCAGCAAATAGAACGCGATGGTCGCGATGGTGTAGATCACCATCGAAGCCAGAATGTCCATGTTCATCACGTTGATCCAGCCCTTGGCCCGGCTGATCCATTTTGGGGTCGATTCGCGCTTTCCCGTAAATCTCGCATAGCCCTTTTCCACGCACCAGTAGGGGTACATGAACAGTTCAGATGCCCCAACACCGGTGATGCCGAACACTGCCACCGCCGTCGTCAAGCCGCCTTGGGGCAAGTCGAATGTCAACCCCTGCGCAATTTCCCCCCAACTGAAATCTTCCGGCCGCCGCAACAGCATCGCCGCGCACAAGAACGTGAGCATTGTGAAAAGCCCTACTTTGATTGTGGCCAGATGCTCGATCCGCTCATAGCCGCCGCCCAACAGGAGCAGCAACGTCACCCCTAACAATGCCACCACCCAAACTGTCACCGGCACCGCGGGAAGCAGTTGATGCAATACCTGCCCCACCCCGCCGAACATGGCGCCGATCTGGAACCGGGTCATCGAGATCATCGCCAGCCAGCCCCAAACCACCCAGTTGACTCCGGCCCTCGGACCGGGAACATGGTTGAATCCCTCCAGGCCCGTCTCTCCGGTGGAGATGCTGTACCGGCCGATCTCGGCCTGTATCGCCGGCTTTATAAAACAGCTCAGCAGGATCACCCACAAACAGACGTAGCCGACCTCGGCCCCCAGCGTCGTGGTCGCAATCAATTCGCCCGACCCAACAATCGAGGCCGCCAGGATCATGCCCGGCCCAATGCGCCGCATGATCGCGAAAAAAGTGCGCGGCGGTTCGGCTACTTCTGACGGGTCAAAGGCGTACAGATCCTTCATGGGTTGGGTGGAGGGAGCGCGGGCAGACACTCGGCTAGCGTAGCAGATTCGCTTTCCCGGCGGTTTCCCCCCGGCATCAACACCCGATCACAGGTAGACCGCGGGGGTCGGCTGAACCATTTCGCAGGATTCCAAAAGCCGGTAGACCGCTTCCCGGCGCATTGCCGTCACCGCATCGGAAACGTTCTGCGCCAGGCGGCGATGGTCAAGGTACGCAGAGTCGATCCGGTTCCATCGGCCGGGCGCGCCCGGCTGGCAAGGGCGGCAGTACAGGATGCGCCCTTTGCGTTTTCAAGCAAACCCCTGCCCGCCAGTGATAGAATGACCACCCAGGGAGAGTGCATGTCCAGCTTCGTACAAAACCAGTTCGAACGAAACTTCATCACCACTTCGGTGGACTACGTTTTC
>JAENWC010000053.1 GCA_016650235.1 Terriglobia bacterium | reverse complement strand
GCTTCCGCCGTATAACGGCCAGCCGGTAGAACCCCGCGCTGGCCCGACAGCGGAACCACAATCACATAATTGCTTTCTCCCGCATCGAACCGTATCGTTTGCGCCTGCTGTATGAACCGCTTGTTTTCCGACCACAGGTAGACCTGCTCGCCTTTGCCGTTGCGGATGATGAGGTCATACACTTGCGCCGAGCCGAACTTCAGATCCAGCGGCGCATCCTGGGTCTGGCGCAGCGTGATCCGCGCGGTCATCTGCGGAATCGTGCGCTGCGGCGTCACCGGCGGCATCTGGTCCGAGACGTAAACGCCGCGGTCCAGCGTGAGCCGGAAGCTCACCTGCTTTTCCTCCACCACCGTGATCCCGCCCAGCCGCGCGTAGATCAGGTCATAGGTAGCCATCGACGGCCCACCCGTATTCTCCATCCGGTGCAGCATCCCGATGTAGGGCAGAAACAGTTCCCGCACCAAGCCAATTTGAAACACAGCCGGATCGCCCACCTCCAGCGCCGTGCTCACCTCCCCGATAGGACCCTTGTAGTCCGCGCTCTTCGACGCGATGCGTCCCTGCCCGCAGCACCACGGCAGCTCATTCCGGTAGACCTGGCCCACCGAAGCAAAAAAGCTGTACCAAAGCCGCTCGCGGCGCGCCTCGGTGTCAAAGGAGTACACGTTGCCCTGTTCATCCTCGCGCAACCAGTAATTGCCGCGCGGCCAGCCCTCCAGCAGCACATAGCGGACGCCGTCAAAGACCTCGCTGCGCGCAATCGAGAGCACCAATGGCTCCGCCGCCCGCGTTCCTCCCACACGGTACACCCACTGGTTTCCCACCTGCAGCGGGAAGTAGTCCGGATGCTGCGCGGCCCCGCTAGCGCACAGCAATAATGTCAAAGCCAACACGGGCCGCATAACGCTTCCCTCCTGCGGGTTCATCCATTGTGGTCAACCATCCTTCGGCGACATACGAACCCGGCTTCAACCTGCTACCCGCTTGCGCAAGCGGCATTTGCACCACGTAATTCTTCTCCCCGTTATCGATGCGCTCGGTGCCGAGGGCCTGCGTAAAAACGCGGCCCTCGGACCACCGTAGCAGCACCTCGCCCAAATCATTGCTAATCACGAGATCAAATCGTTGGCCCGATGAGAACGGCAACGCGAGCGGCCCGCCTTGCGTCACCCGCAGCGTCATGCGCGCCGTCAGAACCGCCGCCGCCGTCTCTCCGCTCGAATACTGTGTCCGGTCCAGCGCCAGGCTGAAGGAGGCCTCCGGCTCCGACAACACCGTCACCCCGCCCACACGCGCATAGGCCAGACTCATCGTGCGCGGTCCGGCGATCGTTGTCGCCGTACGTTGCACCAGCCCGATCCATGGAAGGTAGGCCTCGCCCGTCAGCCCCGCATCGGCGCAGTTGGCAGCCGGGTAGCTCAGCGTCAAAGCATTCCCAAACTCGCCCGCCGGAGTTGTTACCGTGGCCTCCCGCGATTCCACTCGCGCGGTCTGATTGCACGGGTTGATCGAGGTCTTGTAACTGCCGCCAACGGGGGTGCTGAATACCGCCCAAACCGACTCGCTCCGCGTCTGCGCGTCGTAGCGGTAGAGGGTCCCATCCGCTTCCATCCGCAAGTACGCGTCCCCTTCCGCAAACCCCCGCACCAGCGCATAGTTACGACCGTCGAACACTTCGCTGCGAGGGATGTCCACCACCACCGGACCGCCCGCGGCTACCCCCGTCACCCGGTACACCCACTGGTTGCCCACATGTAACGGGAAATAGTCCGGCGATTGCGCCGCCAGCCCCAGGCAAGCCGCCAAAAAGATAAGGAACCTTCTCATACCCAATCTAATGAACGCGGTTAGGCGTCAATTAGTTGCGGCCAAATTTACAGCCGCCACAGGAAAATGCCAAACGAACCCATCCCGGACAACAATGCCAGCCAGCCCCATCCCCGCACCGGCGTGATCTTCCACCACATGTATAGCCCGGAGGCGATCCAAAGCAGCATCCCAACACAGACCACGTCCACCAGCACCGCCCACAGATCCGACAACGCGCTGTCCTGGTCAAAGCCGCCCCGCGCATGCATCCCGGTCAGAAAATGGTCCCACCGGAACGCCCGGTCCTCGGCCACCAGCCGTTTCTCCTTTACAAAGTACTTGATCTGCGTGGACCACCAGAACGTGTGCGCGTAGACGTTGATCTGGTTTTCGTTCTGCCGGTAGGTTCCAAAGGATCCCGTGATACCGGAGTCCTTCATGATCCGCGCGCCCAGTTCCTTCAGGTCGTTCCCCTCCGGAACGGGCACATCGTAGGCCTTCTCAAAGCGCACCTTCCACAACGGTACACCCTTGGCTTTGAACTGCTCGTCAAAATACTGGTTGTGATTAAAGACGTAGGAGCTGATTCCATACATGAAGAACCAGGGCAGCAGCCCCATCCCCAGATAAAGGTGCAGGCGGCGGTTGAAATGGTTGAACGTCATAGGACAGACACAAGCCAGGCAAACAGCCCCAGTCCCGCCACGGCGGACAGCGCGCCCAGCGCCCGCGCGGCCTTCAATTCCCACCACATCCACAGCCCGCTCAGCACCCAGAAGACAATTACAACCACCACCAGGTCCACCGAGAAAGCCCATGCCTGGTCCGTCCCGTACGGGTGCTGATACCCCTTGCGACGGTGCATGCGTTCCAGAAAAATGTGGAAGCTGGAACGTTGCCGTTCAATCACCGCCTTACCGGAGGCAGGCGTATAAGTGATGCGTACCGGAGAGGCGGCCTGCTGCCGCACTACCACCAGTTTGCCTGGGCCTGCCTTGGGGAGCCCGTGCATCCCATCCATCCCCAGCGCTTCCAAGAGCCGTTTGGGTGAATCAACCCCGGCGCCAATGTCCACCTCACGGTCTTTCTCAAATGGCGGAGGACCTTCCCCAAACCAGCCCTGCAGTGTCTTGCGATGGTTCATCGCCATCGTACTGAGCGCGTACATGAGAATCCAGGGCGCCAGAAACAGCGCCAGGTACATATGCGTCCGCCGGATCAGCTTCGAGAACATGCAGCCGAGTTTACAACAACCAGCCGCTCGGGAGCGCCGGCTACGGCGTGCAGGCGAACGTCCGTGTGCCGCTGATGGCTCCGCCCGGTGTCTGGAACGTCAATCCAAGAATGTGCGACTGCGCGTCGAGCTGGCGGCTGGTATGCTCCACACGGTACTGCGCCTTGAGAATGTTGGATACGTTCTGCAGCATCCGCCCAAAGTTGAGCGGTGAGCTTTCGGTGATCAACTGGCCGCCCGTGTCGCGCGACAACTGCCGCAGGAACCCGGTCAGATTCAGATTGCTGGCTCCGGCGCCAACGGCGAAGTTGAAGAAGGGAGCGCCCAAGGCGCGGCTGGTTCCAAACACCTGCGACTGGTCGCGCAGGATTCCCGAGAGAGTGTCCGAAGGTGTGATGAGCACCACCGCTTGCCGGCGTCTCACCTCCGATCGCATGATGTTCGGCACCAGGCTGATGCCGTCCAGCAGTGCGTTGCCCTCGCCCACGGGACGCAGCAGGCCAATCAATCCGGCGGCGCTGTCCTTGTCGCTGGTAAAGTCAAGCAGCGGGCGCGCGTCGGTCTCCAGGTGCATAATCGCCACACGGTCCGGCCCCGTCAAGCTATTCACCAACTGCGTAGCCGCGCTTTTCATCAGGCTCAGTTCCTCGTTGGTCGAAAGACCGTTGAAGCCCAGTATGATCAGCAGCGAGAGCGGCGCCTCCGGGTTGGCAGTGGCGGTGCAGTTCACCGGTTCGCCATCCTCGGTGCAGGCCACCGCGGTCTTGGGCAATCCACCCACCGGCTGGCCGTTGGCATCGAGCACCGAAACGTAGGAGACGATGTCGGGGCAGGAGCGGAGTTCAAACTGGCTGATGAGCAGCCTCGCGCCGGACTCCACTACTCCTGTTACCGTGAACAGAATCTCGTTCGAGAGGCCGCCGCCCGGAGCCGGGCTGAATACGGAAACCTGCGCCGTGCCACCGGCGGCAATGTCGATCGAGGTGATGAAGGCGATCAACTGGCCGGCATGGTTGAAGAAGGTCGAGCGAGGCTGGCCGTTCCATTGGACCAGGGAAGTCCGTACAAACCCGCTCCCGTTGACCACAAGATTAAAACCGCCGCCGCCGGAATCCACCGCGGTGGGCGAGACGTTGTTGAGGACCGGGGCCGGATTGGGCACCGGGGGAATGCCGGTGCCGGTCCCCGTCAGCGGTATTACCAGTTCCAGGGCGGATTCATCGTCGCTGCGGATGGTAAGAGACGCATTCACTACGCCTGGCTCGGCCGGTTTGAAACGAACCTGCAGCAGACGCTGTTCGCCCGGGTTGAGGCGGAGACCGAACTGCGGCGTGACCGTGAACAGCGGATTGTTGATGGCGAACCCGCTGATGGTGAGCGGGGATGTCCCGCCGTTGGCAACCGTGAAGGGCAACTCGCGGCTTTCGTTCAGAATCACCTCGCCAAAATCCAGCCGCGCCGGTGAGACCGCCAGACGCGGCGCGCGGTCCTCGCCGCCGGCCACGCGCAAATAGGCCGTGTCCGGCGATGCTTGCGAGCTGAACCGTATCTGGAGGCGCAGGTTGCCGTTGCGTACATCGGCCGGCACGCGGATCCTAAGTTGATAGATGCCGAATTCGCCTGGAGTCAGGCCGCTGAACAGGATGTTCGCCGGGTCAAGATCGATGCCGTCCAAACTCACCACCGGGGTCTCGACGGTTAAAGTGTCCGGACGGGCCGGCTCTCCGGTGCTCACCGGCGGGTTGGTCTGTCCGAACCCGTTGCCGGAAATGTTGAGGATGTCGCCGGGGCGCGCGGCCACGGCGCCAGGCACCAGATCCGGCGGAGCGATCACAGCGCCGGTAAGCGCGTTAGTGGCCGCCACCCAACTGCGTCCGCCCGACTGCGCCGCCGAATAAAACTCAGGCGAGGAGGAAAGGTACTGCACCGTTTCCGGATCGGATCGCAGTTCGCCGGTCTGCCCGCAGTTGGTGATCACCACGATCCTGGCATCGCCAATCACGCCATCCTCGGGAGTCTGGAACTTGATCTGCGAGGAGGACACGCTGAACAGGCGTGCCGCAACCCCGTTCACCGTCAGGCACGTGCCAAGGAAATTATTGGGAAGCTTGCCATCGATCAGATCATCCGGTCCCACCGTGCGATTGACGCCGGCTGGCGCAAAGACCTCGCCGGAGACCAGCGCGATGGAGCCGCCCGAGATCTGCCGCACCAGCGGAATACTATTGGCCGCCCCCACCACGGAGTTACGGCTGATGGCCGGCAATGGCGGGCCCACGCGCACCACCGTCAGGTTGAAGACAGCGGAAGGAAGCTGTTCGAAGCTGGCCGTCACTATGGCTGCACCGGGCCGGTTGCCCAACCGCACTTGGACCGCCGCGCGGCCGGAGGCGTCCGTGTTCACCGCCGCCGCGGAAAGGACGGCGTTCAGCGCCGTGAAGTTCACAGTGAGGTTGCGCAGCGGGTTGTTGAATTGATCGCGCATCTCCACGACCAGCAACTGGCCCAGTTCAGCGTCCTGGTTGGCGATCTGGAAGTTGCCGGAGATGATGATGATTTGAGAAGGCGCTCGCAGCGTTTCGCCGATGCGGGAGATGAACGCCGTGCTGGTTCCAAAGCCCGTGGTCTTCTTGAGCGCGCCCGGATTGACGGGGAAGTTGCTGGACTGTGTGTAGCCGGCCACATACAGATTCCCCATCGCGTCTCGCGCAATGGCCGCGCCAATCTCGTTACGGCTCCCGCCAAGGTAGGTGGAGTAGGGCACGGTTTGTCCAAACTGGTCCAGTTGCGTGATGAAGGCGTCGCTCACTTCGGAGGAGCCCGTCCCAATGGAGGCCTGCAACGCATCGAACGATACAGGGAAATCCCTGGAGCTTGTGGTGCCGATCACATAGGCGTTGCCTGCGCCGTCGCTGGCTATCCCATTCACTTGATCGTCTCCTGATCCGCCCAGGAAGGTGACATAAGTGGCTTGGCCATTGGCGTTGAGCTTGGCCACCCAGCCTTCGGAACCGCCCGAGGCATTGAGCCGGAACACTTGCGGGGTGGTGGGGAAGCGGGAACTCGATGTGAATCCGCCGGCGTAGATGTTGCCGGCCAGATCCAGACTCAGCGTGTTCACCTGGTCAATGCCCTCGCCGCCAAGGAACGTGGAGAACACCAGCGCTGTGCCGCTCGGATTCAGTTTGGTCACAAAGGCGTCGCCCTGGCCCAGGTGCAGGCTCTGGTGAGCGCCTCCGGTGATGGGGAAGTCCCGCAGCGTCGTGACGCCGCCGATGTGGGCCTGTCCAAACCGGTCCACCGCGATGGCGCGTGCGCTCTCAAACGGCGTGACAAAGCTGTCCGAGTCGCCGCCGATGAATGTTGAATACACCAGCGCGCTGCCGGCTTGATTGAACTTGACCACAAAGCAATCGGAGGTGCCTAGGCGCTCTGTCCGGTACGTGTCCACTGTTACCGGGAAGTCTGAGGAGTCCGTCTCTCCGGTGACATAGACGTAGCCACTGGAGTCGATCGAGACGCCATGCACCGAATCGGTTCCCCGGCCGCCGATCCGCGTCGAAAACAGAAGCGCCGAACCGGCCGCGTCCAACTTCAGCACAAAGCCGTCCGTGCCGCCGCGCGGCGAGTTCTGGTAGGCGCTGCCGGTAGTGGGGAAGTTGGTGGAAGTGGTGGTGCCGCCCACCGCAACCTCTCCGCCCGGATACACGGCGATGGAGGCATCGCTGTCCTCGCTGTTGCCGCCGATCAGCGTGGAATAGAGCACCTGCGTGCCGGTTGCGTTCAGCTTGACCACAAAGATGTCATTGCCGGAGCCGTTGATTTTGCCTTGTACAACACCCGGTGTGACCGGGAAATCAGAGGAGGAGGCCAGCCCTCCCACGTATAGGTTTCCCTGCGCGTCCAGGCCAATGCTCTTGGCTTCATCTTTCAACTGGCCCCCGTAGAAAGTGGAAAACAGCAGTACCGGGTCGATGATCAACGGACGCGACCGGTTGTAGGCCGCCACCGTGAATCCGACGCGGTTGTGCGCCAGCATACGGTAGCTGCCCTGGATCGCTTGCCGGTCCTGATATATGTGAGGTGCTTTGTGCCGTACCTCGCCGTTGCCAGTGTCGAGGATGAGGTCGCCCCGGGACACCCGTACCTGCCGGACGCCATCAAACTCCATCGCGATGGCGGAAGCATCCGCGCCGGGCTGTACGATAAAGTCATATTCGAGTTGCCCGGAGTTGCCGTAATAGAGAAGGTCGATGCCCGGGTAGACGCCGGCGAAGCGCACGCGCTGGTAGTGCGGGATGCCCGTGCGCCAAGCCGAGCGATCATTGCCGAGCAGATAGTTGCTGCGTCCGGCGAGCTGGCCTTCCGGCGTTGCTTGCGCCTGCCCATTGGCCTGCACGAGCTTCATCCTCACCAGCGCGTCCCCGGTTTGGAAGGAGGCCTCCGTACTGGTCAACGCCAGCGAGTAGCCATGGCCGCGCGAGAGGAACTGCACGCCTGCCGGCGCCTGCCCCTGGTTCGGTTCAAAGCGCAATGGTAATGAGTCCATTCCCGCGAATGCCGTTGCGGCGAGAAGAGAGGCCGAAACAAATCTGCCCATTTGTGTCATAAGGGTTCCCTGGTTCCATACTACACCGAGTAAGTAGTTGAAGGGAATAGGTAAATTGCTCAGACGTGTATAGCCATCGACCGTATGGCTTCTTCCAGCTCATCCAACGCGCCCGTGAAGAAATGATCGTTCCCCCGGATCCAGATCAGTTGCTTGGCTCCGGACACCTTATCAAAAAAGGTCCGGAACGACTCCGGCGGGCTGTATTCATCGTTCTCACTCTGTATGAAGACGCGCGGGGCGGGGCAGTGCAGGGCGTCGTCCGCGTCCGGACGAAGAGAGGGGAAACCGAGGGCGAGGATCTTCTCCGGTAATGGTTCGCGGCACCCAAGCTGAAGCACGATGCGGGAGCCGAAGGAGAATCCGGCCAGCCAGAAAGGCAGGTCAGGATAGCGCTGGCGCAGCCAGGCAAGTGCCGCGGCGGCGTCCTCCACCTCACCCACTCCGCCGGCATATGCGCCTTCGCTGAGGTTCACGCCGCGGTAGTTGAAGCGCAACACGGCAGCGCCGGCCTTGCGCAGGCCACGCGCCAGCCGGTACACCACTTTGTTGTGCATGGTGCCGCCATGTTGCGGATGCGGATGGCAGACGAGCGCGGTAAAGGTGGGCTCCGCCTGATCCGGTTCTTCCAGCAGCGCCTCGATGCGGCCGGCCGGGCCGGCGAGCATGTGCGATTCGATCCGCCGTGACACGCTAAAGTCCTGTCCCAATCTAGTCTAAGAAACTAGTCTAGTCTAGTCTGTGCGCACGCCGCCCTTTTGGAGAAAACGGCGGTCCAGCAACGCTTGAAGAACTCCTAGCCGTGCGCCAAAGTGCTTCACGGCAAGCAGGGGCACGCGGGTTTCCAGGATCATCTCCTCAGTGACGCTCCCCAGCAGGATGGAAGAAGATCCGCTGCGGCCGCGCGTGGCCATTACGATGAGATCGACGCCCTGTCTGGCGGCCACCCTGTTGATGACGTGGGGCACGTTAGCGCCTTCTTCAAACAGCGGGGTAACATTCACCCCCTGGCAGTTGATAGGCGCGATAAACTCCCGGTAGGCCTGCTCCTCCTCTCCCCGCAGCACCCTGTCGTATCCCTCGTAG
>JAENWC010000052.1 GCA_016650235.1 Terriglobia bacterium | reverse complement strand
TCCTGCCGTGCCTGATACGGTTCCTGTCCTCCTAACTTATCCCACAACTTCTCCCATCCCACCACTCCCGTGAACAGCAATACCGCCGCCGCCACCCATGCCAGTCTGCGCCTCTTCCCCCCGCACAACCCAGCGACCACCAGCACTTCCACCAATACCAGTGCCGTCCCCGCCCGCGAATTCGCCAAAACCACGCTCGCCACCATCCACGCGCTCATCCCCGACCACATCATCCACCCCCTGTCCCCCCGAAACCCCAGCCACAATCCCACCGGGATCACCAGCTCCATGAATGCGGCGTATTGATTGTGGTAAACAAACGGCCCCATGGCCCCGCTCTCCAGTCCAGGCGCGAAGAAATGCATCAGCACCGCCGCCACACTTACCCCAAACCCGAACACAAACGCCCACCGCGCAAACCACTCTTTCTCACCCGCCAACTGAACGCCGAGAAAAAATGCCGCCCACCTCGTCACCCACTGATACCCCATCTCTTCGCTCGCCCATCGGTACACCGTCCACCCGCCCGCCATCTGCGCAAATCCCCATAACGCCATCCCCGCCAGTGGCAACAGCGCCGCCGTCCACCGCACCTCAGGCGCGCGCCACCACCACGCCGCCGCAAGAATCACCAACCCCGCCTGCAAGATGGACACAGCCCATCGCTCCGTAACCCACGCCGTGGTAATCCCGAAGCACAGCAGTCCCAAATAGATCCACCGAGTCATTTTTCCAACTCCGACGTCACCTCTTCCAACCGCACCTCCACCTCCGCCCGCGTGTGCCCCGGCAATCTACGATGCGCCAGCACAAGCCGCGCCGCCCCGTCCGCCTTCCCCCGAAACCGAACCTGCACCAAACTCCCTTGCACCGGCATCCGCACCGCTTCACCGCCAATGCGCCACTCCAGCCCCGTATCGCTGGCCGGCACAGCCCCCGGCGGCTGGTGCGCCCGGTACCGGACTTTCACCACATACCCCACCCCGCCTTGCACTGGCACCGTCTGACTCAGCACTTCGCAATCTTCGGGCTGATTACCCCGCAGCACAATTACCCCCTGCTCCACCGTGATCCCTTCAGGCTCAGACACTCTCCAGTCCAAGCGCGTCCCCATCGATGCACGCGAAAAATCCCCATTCGTCACAAACGCACCGCGCTCCACATCCAACTGACCCCATACCCGCACCGCCGCCAGTAACTCCGGCCCATCCGCAAACTTATTCAATAGATACTGCCCGAAAGCCACTCTTACCGTACCCCGCTCCGGAATCGCCCTCCGCACGATCTCGTCGCCATCAGCCGCCACCCGCCAGCACAGGTCAAACAGCGCCGTCCGATCCCCATACGACATCGCCAGCGCCTCACGCGCCCATTGCCAAAATCGCTCCGTATCCCCGCGCCGGAAATAGTAACTCGCCAATGTCCATTTGGCGGCATACTTATTACTCAGCCGCGACGCCCGCAGTAAGTACTCCTCCGCGCGCTCCGTATCTCCCGCCATCTCCTCCGACAAGCCCAGCCGCATCCATATCCCCGCCTCGCGCGGATTCACCTCGGCCGCCCGCCGTAGCGCCTCCCGCCCATCTCCGCCATCTGCTTCCTGCAACCCCGCCAACTGCTCCCAGTTCCTGCCATTGGCTGCGTCCCAGTCGAGCGCCCTCCGCGCCACCGCAATCGTCCCCTTCCCCATCCACGCGTCCGCCACCGCAAGGCGCACCGCATGACGCACCGCCAGCGCGCACACCAACAGCGCCGCCACCTTCGCCACCTGTTCCACTTTCTTACTCAATTTCGCGCACACTCCCCTTGCATTGTCAGCCAAACGGTAGTCATACTATAGCCTGCCATGGCTTCATACTTGTTCGCTTTTCTCCTCGCCGCATCACTCCAGGCCGCCGGATCACCCTCCCTCGGCGTTGCCTCCTCTCCCGGCGGCTTCAAGCTCAACAACGCCGCCGTGACAGGCTCGGCCACCCTCTTCGACGGCTCCATCATTGAAACCGTGGACTCCCCCTCCCGCCTCGGTCTCGCCTCCGGCGCCTCCTTCCAGCTCAGTCCCAACTCCCGCGCGCGCCTGCATCACTCACGCCTCGTCCTCGAACGCGGCTTCGCCGACGTCCTCCCTGGCAAAGCCTCCACAATTGAGGCTCGCTCTCTCCTCATCACCCCTGCCTCATCCGATTCCCGCGGACGCATCGCCCTCCGCGGCGCAAATCTCGTCCGGGTCGCCGCCGCCTCCGGCGCATTCCGCGTCTACAACGCCAGCGGCGTCCTCATCTCTCGCCTCGAACCCGGCGATGCCCTCGAATTTGAACCCCAGGATCAAGGCCCCGCTCCTCCTTCCTCCGCCTTCGGTTGCGTGCTCAAGAAGGACAACAAGTTCGTGATCTTCGATCAGTCTACACGCCTCACAGTCGAACTACAGGGCGCCGGCATCGAGAAGGAGTGGGGCAATCGCGTCCAAGCCAACGGTACCGCCCGCTCCACCGGTCAACCCGGCACCGCCACCACCCAAGTCCTCTTCGTAACTTCTCTCACGCGCCTCGAAACCGGCGGCTGCTCCGAGGTCGCCTCCGCCCTCAACGCGCAACTCCCCAACCAGCCCGCCCCTTCCACCGCAAACCCCGCTACGCCAACCTCCGTCTCCACCGCCCCGCCAGCCACCAAGTCCACAGGCATGTCCGCCGGAACTAAAGTCGCCATCGTCGCCGCCGTTGCCGGCGGAGGCGGAGCTGCCGCCTACTTAGCCACCCAGGGCAAAGACAGATCCAAGTGAATCGACCCACCCCACCAGGGCGAAAAAATTAAATCTCCCCATCCCTCTTGACTTGTATACGATTTGTATTCAATATACCTGTTCAGGGTTGTTGCTCTGAAGAAAAATCCCCCTGGGACTTTTCTAGCGATAGCTTTGCCTCCCCCTTTTCGATCCTCCCCCAGATCGGTTGCCCATGCCAGAACTGTTTTTGCCCTGGTTCGTTCTTTCCTTGAAGCCCCGCTCCGAGAAGGCCACCGCAGCCGGCCTCGACCGCCACGGTATCGATCATTACCTCCCCCTCTACCACGACCGCCGCCGCTGGTCAGACCGTGTCAAGCGCATCCAAGCCCCCCTCTTCCCCGGCTACATATTCTGCCGCTTCTCCTACTCTCAGCGCCTCCAAGTCCTCAACCTCCCCTCCGTCCACAACATCGTAGGAGCCGGCAAAACTCCCATCCCTGTCCCCGACTCCGAACTCTCCGCCGTCCGAACCATGATCGAATCCGGCCGCCCCGTCCTCCCATGGCCCTACCTCCGTAAAGGCCAGCCCGTCCGCATCGACGACGGACCTCTCGCCGGACTCACCGGCACACTCGCCCGCGATGCCGCCACCTGGCGCATCGTCGTCAATGTCTCCCTCTTGCAGCGCTCCGTCGCCGTCCAGCTCGATCGCGACTGCATCTCCCCGTGTTCCAACTTCTCCCCCCTCTCGACACCCGTCCATGACCGCCTTCAAGCGTAGAGACAAAGTTCTCCTGTTTCGCCTTACTCAAGATGAGTACAATCTCCTCCTGGCCGCTTGCGCCGAACGAGGCGGCCGCACACTCTCCGAATTTGCCCGTACCGAACTCCTGCAGCGCCTCGAAGACGACCAGCAGGACACCGAAATCGAAGGCCATCTCTATCGCGTCAATGAACGTCTTAACCAACTCCAATCCGCCGTTCAGGACGTCACCGGGATGCTCGAAGCTATCGTAAAAAACCGGCCCCAACAATGAAACTCTTCGCCCTTCTGCTCGCCGCCGCCATCGCCGCCAGCGCCCAATCCCCGCCCGTCATGGAAGATGCCACCCGCCCCAACCTCCCGCACCAGATCATCGGCATCAACGACCTCATCTCCCTCTCCGTCTACCGCTCCCCCGAACTCACCCGCACCGTCCGCGTCGAAGAGGCCGGAGCCATCACCCTCCCGCTCCTCGCCAAACCCATCCACGCCGCCGGACTCCTCCCGGGCGACCTCGAATCGCAAATCACCGCCGCTCTCAAATCCCAAGGCATCCTGGCCAACCCGCTAGTAAAAGTCACCGTAGCCGAATACGCCAGCCGCCCCGTCTCCGTCATCGGAGCCGTCAAAAAACCGCTCACCTTTCAAGCCACCGGCCGCGTCACCCTTCTCGATGCCCTGGCCCGCGCCGAAGGCCTCACTCCAGAGTCCGGCGCGGAAATCATCCTCTCCCGCTCCTCTTCCAAAGAGCCCCCCCTGCGCATCTCCGTACACGACCTCATGGTCAACGCCCTCCCCGAACTCAACCACCTCCTCACCGGCGGTGAAGAGATCCGCGTCCCGGAAGCCCCGCGAATCTTTGTCGCAGGCAATGTCCGAAAGCCCGGCTCATACCCCTTGCGCAACCCCGCCGACGGTACCGTCATGCGCGTCATCGCCGTCGCCGAAGGCCTCATCCCCTTCGCCGGCAAGACCGCCTATATCTACCGCCAAGGCCCCGACCCTCTGCGCCCCTCCGAAATCCCCGTCGAGCTTTCCAAAATCCTGGAACGCAAAGCCCCTGACCAGCTCCTGCTCCCCAATGACCTCCTCTACATCACCGACAACAAGGGCCGCCGCGCCGCCATGACCGTAATCGATCGCGCCACGGGATTCGCCGTCTCCACCGCCTCCGGCGTCCTCATCTGGAGAAGATAAACAATGGCCAGCCCACGCATCAGCCGTCCTCTCCCCGCCCTCCCCGAGCCTGTCCCCAATCACTCCCCCGTCATTGATGTGGACTTCGAGGAAACGCACGTCCCCCTCGCGCACTACCTCTGGATCCTCCGCCGCCATCTCTGGAAAATCCTCTCCTTCGTCGCCGCCTGCACCCTGATGACCTTGATCGTTTCCTTCCGCCTCACCCCCATCTACGAGTCCACCGCCACCATCGACATTGACCGCAACATTCCCACAGACATCGTCGGCCAGGACAGCAAGCAGATGGTCAACAACGATGCCGACCAGTTCCTTGCCACACAGGTCAAGATGATCCAATCCGACTCCGTGCTCCGCCCCGTCGCCGGAAAGTTCAAGCTCCTCTCGCGCCCGGAGGAGTCCCCCTCCTTCGGCGATGAACCCGCCCTCAATGACCCCGAATCCCCCATCGTCCTCAAACGCCTCAAGGTCACACGCTCCCCCAACACTTACTTGATACAGATCAGCTACCGTTCCAGCGACCGCCGCCTCGCCACGGACGTCGCCAACGCCATCGGCCAGTCCTACCTCGAACACGCCTTCGACATACGCTACAAGGCCGCCGCCGGTCTCAGCCGCTTTATGGAAAAGCAACTCGATGAGCTCCGCGCCAAAATGGAGCGTAGCTCCGACGCGCTCCTCAAATACGAGAAGGAACTCAACATCATCAACCCCGAGGAGCGCACCAACATCCTCGCCGCACGCCTCCTCGAGCTCAACACCGAATACACCAAGGCACAGGCCGACCGCGTCGACAAGGAATCCGCCTTCCGCTCCATTCAATCCGGCTCCCTCGACGCCGCCCATGTCTCCTCCCAAGCCGAATCCCTCAACAAACTCACCGAGCAGCTCAACCTCGCCAAACAAAAGTTCACCACCGCCGCCTCCCACTACGGCCCCAACCACCCCGAATATCAATCCGCCGCCGCCGACCTCAAGGAGGTGCAGGCTCAATTCGACGCCACCGCCGGCAGCATCCAGCACCGTGTCGAGATCGAATTCTCCCGCGCCGCCGACCGCGAAAAGATGCTAAGCACCGCCGTCCAGGAATCGAAATCCGAATTCGACAACCTCAACGCCCGCTCCTTCGAATACCAATCCCTCAAGCGAGAAGCCGAAGGCGACAAGAAGCTCTACGAAGAACTGATGCGCCGCATCAAGGAAGCCACCATCAATTCCAGCTTCCAAAACACCGCCGCCCGCATCGCCGACCCAGCCCGCCCCGGAAAGAAACCGGTCTTCCCGAACAAGCCACTCAACCTGATCCTGGCCCTGCTGGCCTCGACGCTCCTAGCCGTCGGCATCGCCGTCATGAGCGACGTACTTGACGACACTGTGCGCGACCCCGAGCAGGTATCCCGCAGCCTCGGCACGCAGGTTGTCGGCTCGTTGCCTGAAGTCCGCCCCTGGCGCAACCAACTCCCCACGGTGATCCAGAACGGAGCCTCGAACGGCGTCCCGCTTGCCAAATCCAAATACGGCAGCGGCAATCTCTCCACGTATGAAGAAGCCATCCGAACCCTGCGAAACAGCATCCTGCTCACCGACTTCGACCGCCGCCTCAAGACGATGCTCGTCACCAGCGCGAGCCCGTCCGAAGGCAAATCGACCATCGCGATTCACCTCGCCGTCGCCCACGCCCAACAACACCACCGCACACTGATCATCGACGGCGACCTTCGCCGCCCGAGCGTCCACAAGCGTCTCAACATCCCCAACACTCACGGACTCTCTGACATCCTCCTGTC
>JAENWC010000051.1 GCA_016650235.1 Terriglobia bacterium | reverse complement strand
AGGGGAGAGTGGGTCGCACCTTCGGTGTCGCCCTCTCTCCTACTCTACCGAGAACCACGGCGTATTGGGGAGATGGGGTTGCGGAAGGCTCTCACGCAAAGCCGCCACGACGCAAAGACGGACGCCAAGAAGCTCACTCGTACTTCTACCTCGGCCCGGAGAATTCTTGCCGGCCTGTTTGGTTGCGGCTGCGCCGGGTTAGGAAGAGGATATCATTGACCGGGGTGATCCGCTTTAGGTGATTAGTTCACTGCGAAGTTGGCTAACGCCGCAAGCCGCCGCCCCTCGTCCAGCAGCCGTTCCGTTTCCTCCGCGGTGAAGGTGCGCGGATCTCTGTTCGCGATTCCCAACACGCCCGCCACTTGATCGCCGGCAAACATCGGCAGTGCAATGGCCCCTTCCATCCCGGTAGCCTTGGCGCCCGGCCGCACATCCCCGCTCGTATCGGTTTGAAGATTGCAGACCGACACCGGCTCTCGACGCTCCGCCGCCAGCCCGGCCATGCCCTTGCCAACCGGTATCACCGCCACAATTCGCAGCACCTGCTCCGGAATTCCCACCGATGCCGTCAGATGCAACTGCCCATCGGCGCCCATCCGGTGTATGGTTCCGCTGTTGGCCCCAAAATCACGGATGATCCGCTCCAGGTGTTCTCTCATGCCAGCACTTCCTTCACTACCTCACCAGCGACATCGGTCAACCTCATATCGCGCCCGCTGTAGCGGAACGTGAGTTGCTTATGGTTGAGCCCCAACAGGTGCAGCATAGTGGCGTGCAGATCATGCACGTGCACCTTCTTGTCCACCGCGTAGTAGCCATATTCGTCGGTGGCCCCGTGTACGATGCCGCCCTTCACGCCGCCGCCCGCCATCCACATGGTAAACCCGAACGGATTATGGTCGCGCCCCACCACTTTCACGTAGCCGCCGTCGGGATACTGCGCGCACGGGGTCCGCCCAAACTCCCCGCCCCAAACAACCAGCGTCTGGTCCAGCAGCCCGCGCGCTTTCAGATCCTTCAATAGCGCCGCAATCGGTTGATCGGTAGACTTGGCGTTCACTCGATGCCCGTCTTCCAGATTCGAGTGCTGATCCCAACGGTCAATCCCGCGGCGCGCCGGGCTCAATAGTTCGATGAACCGCACCCCCCGCTCCACCAGCCTCCGCGCTATCAAGCACTCCCGCCCAAACTCCGCCGTCAACTCCCCGTCCAAGCCGTACAACTTTTTAGTTGCCTCGCTCTCCGTGCTGAAATCGAGCAGACCCGGAACCTCGGACTGCATGCGGAACGCCAGTTCATAGCCCGAAATGGTGGCCTCAATCTCACTCACCGCCCCGAACCGTTCGAGCACGCCGCGATTCAGCTTCCCTAACAGCTCCAGCTTGCTCCTCTGCTGCGCCGGCGTTTCCCCCACCGGTTCCAGATCCGCAATCGGGTGCTCGCCCTTGCGGAACAGCGTTCCCTGATAACTCGCCGGAAGAAAGCCCGCGCCAAAACAGTCCAACCCGCCCGGCGGAATCAACCCGCCCTCGAGCACGATGAACCCCGGCAGATTCTCGCTTTCGCTCCCCAGCCCATAGTTCACCCAGGACCCCATGCTCGGGCGCCCTTGAAAACCGGACCCGGAATGCATGAAGTAGTTGGCCGCCGTGTGTTCACTATGATCGGCCACCATCGACCGTATGATGGCCAAATCGTCCACGCACGTGGCCACGTTGGGAAACAGCTCGCTTACTTCCGCCCCGCTCTGGCCGTACTTTTGGAACGAGAAAGGCGACGCGTAGATCTTGTCGCTGATGTTGAATACCGTCGTTGGAGTGGCAAACGGAATCTTCTGCCCGTTCTCCCGCGTCAGGCGCGGCTTCGGATCAAAGGTATCCATCTGGGACGGCCCACCGTCCATGAACAGAAAGATCACAGACTTGGCCTTGGCGGCGTGATGCGGAGTGCGGGTGGCCGCCTGCGCCATTTGATGCAGCAGCGCCATGCCTCCAATGCCGTTGGCGCACCGGCAGAGCATCTGCCTGCGGCTGAGAGACTCCGGCCTACCGTACATAAATGAACTCCGCCGCGTTCAGCAGCACATGGCACAGATCTTTCAGGCTGTGCCCCTCCAGAAACGCCGCCGCTTCCTTCCTCTCCCAGGCCTCCGGCGGACGCGCATACGCCGCCTCGTAGGCCAGCGTGATCCTCCGCTCCGCATCGCTCTCTTCCCGCACCAGTTTCTCCGCCCATCGCCCGGCGCTCAGAGCGATGAATTCGTTGTTCATCATCAGTAGCGCCTGCGAGGGTACAGTGGAAGATCCGCGAGAACCAATTGTAGAAACCGGTAATGGATAGTCAAAGGCGAGGAACATCGGCGTGAGGAAGTTCCGGCGTACCTGTATATAGATACTGCGCCGCCCGTTTCCATCCAGCGGCCCCGGGGCCGGCTTCCCGCGCCCGTCCTGATACTTGCTGATATGCGGCATGACCGAAGGGCCGTACATCCTCGGATCCAATGCCCCGCTGATCCGCAGCACAGCGTCCCGGATCGCTTCCGCTTCCAACCGCCGCACAGGCGCCTCCCGGTCATAGGTCTCCGAGAGCACCATCATGCGGTGCATCTGTTTCACGGACCATCCGCTTGCGATGAACTTTCCCGCCAGATAATCGAGCAGCTCGGGATTGGCGGGCCGCTCGCCGGTCAACCCGAAGTTGTCCACCGTCGCCACCAGCCCTTTTCCAAAATGATGTTTCCAGATCCGGTTCACCATCACGCGGGCCGTGAGGGGGTTCTTCGCGCTGGCCATCCATTCCGACAGCATCAGCCTGCCGCTGCCTTGATTCACCGGTGGCTGCGCGCTGCCCGCGATCACTTGCAGAAACTGCCGTGGAACCTCATCCCCCAAACTCTTGTGGTCCCCGCGGACATGCACCCTCACGTTGTGCGGAGAATCTTCACGGGCAATCATCGCGAAGGCCGACTCCGGTACATCGATGCCGGTCGCCAGTTCCGCGTTCCACTCACCAGGCTCGTCCACCTGGGGCGGCTCTTGTGCATCGGAGATCACGATCGCGTCCACCGCCAGGTAACCGGACCGGTCGCGATCCACAATCTCGAAGTAACAGGCGCGGCCGATCTCCTTGGTCATTCGCGCCGATTGCCACTCCCATTCCGGCTTGCCGCTTGCAATCAAATGGGCGCTCTTGTGGTCGTCGGCCACCACAGTGACCCTCACCGGTGTCCTGTCCTGCAACCCCTTGGGCTGCACCGACCCGCGCATACGCACATGCACCCACAGCTTAGGCATCTTGAATACGCCCGAGGTCAACGAGCCGGTAAAGCCGGTGTTGCCCGTCCATAGCGAGTGAGCAACTCCATTCGGTTCGGCCCGGAACGCTGGGCCGCTCATTTTCCATGCCTGGAAACTGTCGAAGTCCTCAAACAACTGATCTCCGGGACGAAGCTTCCACTTTCCCCCGCGTGCCTTGACGCTGCCTCCCGCCGTGGTGGCGGCCATGGCCGCCGCCTCCAACTGCTTCTGCCGCGCCGGTGAATCGATCACCTTCTCCTGCACCGCCGTGCTGTGCAGAATGCCGGCCAGCGAGTAATAGTCCGCCGCCGGCACAGGATCGAACTTATGATCGTGGCACCGCGCACAGGCCACGGTGAGCCCGAGGAACGCTTTGCTCAGCACATCAATCTGGTTGTCCACCGTGTCGGCGCGTGTCTTCACCGAATCGGTGGCGCTGTTCAACACCTCACCAAACCAGTACATCCCGGTCCCCAGCGGCGACTCCAGGAACATCCCGTCCCGGCTCAAACGCGGCTTCTCCATCAGATCGCCGGCAATCTGCTCGCGCACAAACTCGTTGTAGGGCAGGTCACTGTTGAATGCACGGATAACGTAATCGCGATACCGCCAAGTGTCGTGCTTCTCGTTGTCGAACTCGTGACCGTTGGTCTCGGCAAAGCGGACCAGGTCCAGCCAGTGCCGCGCCCATCGCTCTCCATAGTGGGGTGAGGCGAGCAGGCGCTCCACCACCTTCGACTTCGCCTGCGGGGATTCGTCTTTGAGAAACGCGTTCACTTCATCCGGGGTTGGCGGCAGCCCGATCAGATCGAACGTCACGCGCCGGATCCAACTGCGCCGGTCTATCGGAGGTTTTTTCGGCAAAGCCAGGGCGTCCACGCTGGAAGCCCGCACCTGCCCGATCGGTTTGAAGGACCAGTGCCGCCTCGCGCGCTCCCAATCCACCGGATTTGCCAGCAGCGGGGCCAGCAGAAGCAGTCCTGTCACGGTTACACGGGAAGCCTTCACGGATTTCATCATACCTCGCGCCGCATACCACGCCATCACTGCGAACACAGGCCCGTAGATCCACCAGCGCCCTGGCGTTGACCCGTTCCATACCCCTGCCGCGCGCCATTCCACCAATACCTGATAGGCGAGCGGCATCAACGCCACCAAGACCAGCAGCGGAGGCCACGGCAACAGCGCCAGCATCGGAAACAGCCATGTCAGATACCACGGATGGCAGTTGGCCGATAACAGCAGCATCACCGTCACCGCCGCCAAACAGCCTTGCTCCAGCGGCCAACGACCCCTTGCAATCCACAGCGCAATCCACAGCGTCGCGCAGCCCACCAGTGCAAATGTGGCGTACTTGGCCCTGTACACATCGCCGGTTGCCCAGAACAGCAGTCCGTAGAGACTGTCGTTATTCCGCCATCCGCCCAAAAAACCACTCACAAACTGCGCGTTCTCCACAACCTCCGGAGACCAGTACGGCCAGCACAGCAGGGCCCACACCGGGATCGCCCATAAACACTCCCACCGCCGCTTCCAGCCCAGGAACAATGGAAACAGCAACAACGGCCAAAACTTGGCCGCCACCGCCAAGGCCAGCGCTATGTACGATCCGGTCCAGCGCTCCTTTGCCGCTGCCCACAACGCTACCGTCACCAGAAACACCACAACGGCGTCGTTGTGCCCGTTTCCCCAGAATTCCACCACTACCATCGGCGACCAGGCATACCAGACCAGCGCGGTCAAAGGCAGTCCCCGGGCGCGCAGCAATGCCCAAAGAGCCGCCATCGCCGCCAGGTCGAATAGCACGGCCGGCAGTTTGAACCAGTGCGCCTGCCGGGCCGGATCATCTGTGATTGCCGCCGCCAGCGGAAAAGTGTACCGCTCCACCAGTTCCAGCAAAGGACCATAGCCGGCCTTGAACGCCGGAGCCGGAATCCGCTCATAGGTTGCATCCCGCAGCGGCCGCAACGCCTCATCCGATGGACGCACCAGGTACGGATTGTGCCCGCGCGCCTGCGCCATCCCTTCCCACCGGTACCGGTAAACATCCTCGGACAGGGCCGGCGTCATCGGCCAAAGCGTCAACCGGAACACCACGCCCGCCGCTAGGATCAGGCTGGCCGGAGTCCCCTGCTTACCGGCCAAATAGGCTGCAATGAGATACAATAGGTTGGAAAGCAACAAGCTGCCGATGAGCCAATGCAGGCTCCCGGCGCCTTGGTCCCAATGGGCATAGCCAACCAGCAAGACTTCGAGTAGAATTGCCAGTATAGATAGCGTCCATGGCCTTTTTTCTTGCCACATCGTTTCGCGACCAAATTGAGCGTGTCCTGTTTGACGACACCTTCGCCGGCATCCACCAGCTCGGCTGGTTTGACTACGCTCTCCTCATCCCCTACTTTACCCTGCTGCTGATCCTGTCCTTTTATGGACTCCACCGCTACGAGATCATTCGCACCTATCGCAAGTTCCGCAAACAGATGCCCAACGGACCCCTGGCGCGCTTTGAAGAGCTGCCTGCGGTCACAATACAGTTGCCTATTTATAATGAGCGTTACGTGGTGGAACGCCTTCTCGAAGAGGTCACCAAAATCGACTATCCGCGGCGCCTGTTGCAGATCCAGGTCCTGGACGATTCCACCGACGAAACCCATCCTTTCACCGAGCGCCTTTGCAACCAGTACCGCGCCGAGGGACACCCGGTCGACTATATCCATCGCGCCAATCGTCACGGTTACAAGGCCGGCGCCCTCGAGAACGGTCTCAAGACCGCCACCGGCGTCGTGGTAGCCGTATTCGATGCCGACTTCGTCATCCCACGCGACTTCCTCCAGAAAACCGTACACTACTTCACAGACCCGAAGATCGGCGTCGTCCAAACCCGCTGGAGCTATCTCAACCGCCACTACAACCTGCTCACGGAAGTGCAAGCCATCCTGCTGGACGGCCACTTTGTCCTGGAACATGTCGCCCGCTGCAGCCGCGGCCTCTACTTCAATTTCAACGGTACCGCGGGCATCCTGCGCAAGCAGATGATTGAAGACGCCGGTGGATGGCAGCACGACACGCTTACCGAAGACTCCGACCTCAGCTACCGCGCGCAGCTTAAGGGCTGGAAGTTTGTTTACGTCCCCTCGATGGAGTGCCCCTCGGAACTGCCTGTGGACACCTACGGTTTCCAGGTGCAGCAGTCGCGCTGGGCCAAGGGGCTCACCCAGGTGGCGCGGAAACTGCTCCGTAAGGTGCTGCAAGCCGACATCCCGTTCCGCGTCAAGCTGGAGGCGTTCTGTCACATGACCCCCAACATCAGCTACCCGCTGATGATTGTCGTCACCGCGCTCATGCTTCCCGTCATGATCGTCCGCTTCTACATGGGCTGGCAGCAACTGTTGCTGGTGGACATGCCTCTGCTGGTGGCAAACTTTGCCTCCGTGATCGCCTTCTATGTGTACGCGCAGAAGGAGCGTGATCCGTTGGGGTGGAAAAGGTCCATCCTGCTGATGCCCGCGCTTATCGCAGCCGGCGTGGCGCTCACCGTCATTAATACGCGCGCTGTGCTGGAAGCGCTGTTCGGAATCAAGACCGGCTTCGTGCGCACCCCCAAGTACGCCGTTACAGGCGAGGCTTCCACGCACCCGCAAAAACAGGCCCTCGCGGCATACCGCAGCAGGAGCGGCTGGCTCCCCTACATCGAATTTGGTATCGGCACCTATTTCCTGGTCATGGTCTTCTACGCCATCGAGACCTACAATTTCCTCGCGGTGCCGCTGTTGTCCATCTTTGTCTCGGGCTACTATTGGGCCTCCATCTCCACGCTCCACCACGAGTACAAAGACCGTGTGGAATGGCGCCGCCAGCAGAAGCTTGCCACCGCCGGATCCTAAGACCAGAAAGTTCACGTCGAGCCAGACGAGGTGGTAACGTTATTTCATGCCCGAGTCTAAACTGCTGGCTCGTCAGAAAACTTCGTGGGTAAGGTCCGGCTCGGGTAATTTGCAACGTAAGAACTCAAATCGATGCCAACCCCGCGTTGGCCGCAGACATCCTGCGTCAGAACTTCACAAAGCGTTGCGGGCCAGAAGAGAACTTTGGCGACAAGCACTATGACGATCTCGCAAAGATTGTCGAGCCGATGGTCATCTACGAGCAGCTTTTTCAGCAGGACCCAAGCCTCGCGAACGCCTCCTATGAGACCCAGTTCATGGGGTTTGATCCGCCCAGACTGCATCGACAGTTCGCAGTGACGCATCGTGAGCGTGCTGGCCATCCAGCACCTGAGGTAAGCAGTAACTAAAATCGAATGTTTGCGTCCATGAATCCGTGGCTGGCTCGCGATAAAGCGCCACGAGCGCGATGGACGTGAATTTCTTGCGCGACGGGTTGCTCTCTATTTATCCGCGCGGCGGTTGAGAGCGCTCGGGCAGCGAGAGGCGTTGCGCATTCAAGACAGCGCCCTTTCGGTTGTCAAAGGGGTCGACGTGTGCGCGGACTGCCACGATGGGTCGAGTGGTGAGGTGTCCATAGTTCTGATAGGCCTCGGCGAACAGGGCCACTTCGACAAAGCCTGAATAGTCAGCGAGGGTGAGAAATTTCATTATGCCGCGACTGGTGGGATGCTGCCGGTCGCAGACGATGAGACCGCACACCTCCACCTGCTGGTCCAGATGCCGCTTGATTTGGCGCGCGGGGAGATAGCGGCTCCAGTTCACTCCGGCGCCATAGTAATCGAGGGGGTGGCAGCTCACGGGAAAACCGAGCAGTTCCTGTTCCCATTGCGGAACCGGCAGGGGATTGCCGGCCGCTTCCGGTTCCAGGGGTTCGATGAGAGTGCCGCTTCCGGCCACCGATTCCAGGCGCGCCAAGCGCCAGAACAGCCGGCTTCTGGATTCGTTCAAAGAGCCGAGGGCGCCCGCCTTCAAAAGCGAAAGCCACTCGGCCGAGCGCAGGCGGCCGCGCCGGAACAGGTCTCCGGCGTCTGTAAATGGGCGTTGCAGGAGGAGGCGTTGCACGGTAGTTTCAGGTAGCCCTTTGATCTGGTCCAGAGGCAACCGTATTGAGTTGCCGGTCACCAGGCAGCGTTCGGCGGACAGGTTGACGTCAGGCGGCAGAAAGTGCGCCCCATTGCGGAGCGCCTCGAGCACGTAGAAGATGGGCGAGTAAAAACCGCGCCGGTTGGAGAGCACGGCGGCGAGAAATTCGACCGGATAGCGCGCCTTCAGCCATGCTCCCTGGTAGGCTTCCACGGCGTAGGCGGCCGAGTGCGCTTTGTTGAACATGTAGCCGGCAAAGTCCGCGACCATCTTCCAGACGGCTTCAATATCGGGTTGGGGATGACCGCGCTCCCGGGCGCATTGCCGGAACTCCTCTCCAAATTGTTGAATTTTTGCTGGATCGCGATTCTTCACGAGTGCGCGGCGCAGCATGTCGGCGCGGCCCCAGTTCATACCGGCAAAGCCATTGGCCACGAGCAAAATATGTTCCTCGTAAGCCATGAGTCCATAGGTGTCGGCCAGCAGTGGCTGCAGCGATGGATGGGAGAAGCTGACCGGTTCCAGGCCTTGGTGACGCCTGGCGAAGGCGCGTTTTTTTCCTTCGTTGGCGGCTCCGGGGCGAATGATGGACTCGACTGCGGTGAGGCAATCGATGTCCCGGCAGTTACTCATTTCGAGCAAACCGGTCATGGCGGGGGATTCGATATGAAAGACCCCGCGGGCTTGCCCGGTGGCAATGGATTCCCATGTGATTGCGTCCTGCTGGTCGATGGCTGCCGTGTCGATGGCGACGCCGTGATTGGAATGGATATTGGCGCAAGCGTCCCGGAGCACGCTGAGGCCGGCCTGGCCGAGCAGGTCCATTTTGAGAAGGCCGAGTTCCTCGACATCATCCATGGTGAACTGTGTGGTGGGGAGACCTTTCGCGCTGACAAAAAGCGGCATGCGATCTTCCACCGGAGAGGCGCTGATGACGAGTCCGCAAGGGTGCATCATTCTATGGCGAGGTGCGCCCTCCAGTCTTGCGGCTAAATTGAAAACAGTGCGGTAGGGCTCCTGGTCGAGGGGGAGGTGGCGGCATTCCGGGGTTCTGGCAGCGATGGCCGAGGCGTCTCCGCTAAAGTGCGGCAGGTGCTCGGTAAACCGCCGGACTTCGCGTTCCGGGATGCCGAACACCTTTGCCAGGTCGGCCACCGCAGCCCTGCCCTGGAATGTGTTCACGGCTCCGATCATGGCAACGTGGCCCGCGCCATAGCGCTCGAAGACATAGTTGACCACCTGGTCGCGGCGATCCCAGGGAAGATCAAGGTCGATGTCGGCGAGTTTGGAAAACTGCATACGCTCACGATTGAGGAAGCGTTCAAAGCAGAGCCCAAAGCGAAAGGGGCAGACGTTGCTGATGCCGAGGGTGTAGCAGACCAGGCTGCCGGCCGCGCTGCCGCGAGCAAGGGAGGCAATTCCGTTGCGGTTGGCCCAGGAAACGATGTCGGCGAAGATGAGAAAGTAGCCGGCATAGCCGGTCTGTTCGATGACCGATAGTTCGCGCTCGAGGCGTTGGCGTTTGTCGCAGCCGGGAGCGGGTCCGTATCGATTGCGCAAACCATCCTCGCTGAGGCGGCGCAGCATGGCGGTTGCGCCTTCCGGGCCGGAGGGAAATTCAGGGAAGTGAATATCGCCGAGAGGAAAATCGAAGCGGCAACGCTCCGCGATGCGGAGTGTGTTCTTGAGGGCGTGGGGCATCTCCTGGAACTGCCTGCTCATTTCCTCCGGAGAATGGAAGTGAAAGTTGCCTGGCGGCAATTTGTCCTTATGCGTTTGCCCAAGCAGGGTGAGAGTGCGCATGGAGGCAACCATGTCGTACAGGCGACGATCTTCCGGGATGAGGTAGTGCGACTCCGCGGTTGCCACGAGCGGCACGCGCATACGCCGGGAGGCATCGAGGAAGGAGCGCGCCTTTTTCTTATCCTCGTCGTTGTGCGGCGAGATCTCCAGGGCGAAACTTTTTCCGAAGATCTCGCGGTAGGGGGCGATTTCGGATTGCGCGACAGGATTGCGCGGTCCATAGAGGCAGATGAGCCCATCCCTCGACAGATTGAGAAGATCGCGAGTGAGTCCGCGCGTGAGCAGGCGGCACAGGTTACGGTAGCCACCGGCGTTTTCGACCAGCAGGCACAGGGAATGGCCTTCCGGAGTAGAAACAAGACTGCCGATGACCGGATGAATGCCGGCCTCTTTCGATTTCTTATAGAACTGAACGGCGCCGGTGAGCCCATCGGTGTCGACCAGACCAACGGCCGGCATATGGCAGGTTTTTGCGGCTTCGACAATCTGTTCCACAGGCATGGTGGCGTCCAGGATCGAAAACCAGGAGTGGTTATGCAGCGCCACGTACTCCATGGGGGAGATTCATCCTTTCGAGTGCGTATCCATTTATTGAGTGTGGATCCGCGAGTGCGTATCCGCGCACGACCGATTTGTCACCAAAGCGGCGGCGGAGCGCGTCGATGGCCAAGGCCAGTGTGACGGGGGATTGTTTGGGGGGCGGTTCAAACAAGTTGAGTTGGGGCGAGGGCGAGTAGACGCGGCCCAGTTGCAAGGAGAGGGAGCGGATGCGGACACGTCTGCTCCAAGTGGTACGCAGGATTCCGGCGAGCAGGGGAAGGAAGTCGGTTTCGAGGCAGGATGGTTCGGCGATGGTGATGGAGCGGCGCGACTCGACGCGGTCGGTGTAGCGCAATTCGAGAGTGAGCCCGCGCACCAGGCATTCCCCTTCGCGCACGTGGGCCATGGCGCGTTCGAGCATTTCGCGGAGCGTTTGGAGGAGAAATGGCTCTTCCCAAATGTCTTCCCGGGAACTCGCGCAAGACGGAGCCTGCTCCGCGCGGACTAAGTCGAAGATCCTCATCTGTTTGGAACCGCGCTCGGCGGCCCTTTGCGCTTTGGGAAACTCCACCTGTTCGCGCCACTGCTGCTGTTGTAGCGCCGGAATTATTACGCGAACCGGATCCTGATCGATGCCTTGCGCGAGCCGCTGCAGGGGGAGGGCTCTTGCGCCCAAGACGAGTTCCAAAGCGTCGAGCGGAGATTGGGCGAGTTCGCCAATCCGGGCGAGTCCGGCGACACGAAGCAGCCCGAGAGCGTTCGGGCTGAGGCCAGGGAGCAAGCTAAGGGGAAGGGAAGACAGAAACTTTGCTTCCTGTCCGGCTGGCACCACTAGTTGACCACCGGGTTTCCGGAGTCTTGCGGCGATGCGCGCCACAGACTTGTTACCGGCCATTCCGGTGGAAATGGATACGCGCAGCCATTGGCCGATGGTATGCGAAAGTTGTTGCGCAACGCCGGCGGGGTTTCCATTAGTGCGGCTGGTACCGGTTAAATCGAGAAAAGCCGCACCGACGCTGAGCGGTTCGACCAAAGGTGTACGCTCCTGGCACAAGCCGAGAATCTGATCCGAGATCTGCTCGTAGAGGTCAAAGTGAGCGGGGATGGAGATGAGGGCAGGGCAAAGACGGCGCGCCTTGGTCATGGGCATGCCGGGGCGGACACCAAAGCGCAGTGCTTCTCTGGAAGCAGAGAGAACGACGCCACGACCTTTTCCGCCGACGGCAACGGGATGATTGCGGAGCTTATGGTCGGAAGCCTGTTCGATGGAGGCGAAGAAACGATCGCCGTCCCAGTGGAGCACGGAACGAGGAAAAGAGGGCATGGATATAGTGTATATTTTTACACTATACAAGTTCAACCGTTCCTTGCATTGTGGAAAAACGGTGCAGGAAGAAAGGGTTGCATTTGTTGCATAAAATGGGGGCATGGTGCGCTTGCGCGGATCAATTCAACGTTGTGTTTGGCTGCTGGCGGCGTGTGGGTGGTCTGGCACATCATGGCGAATGCTTCGATTCGATCGCGTCAACGCAGAAAGCGAATCAGCTTGCGCTGAGCGAAATTGTGGGGGAGATTGCTCGCGTTGGTGATGGTCTGGTGATGGCCACGGAGTTCGGCGCTGCTTTGTTTGATGGAAGCAAGGTGCGGCGTTTCTCGTGGACGAGACAACGGATGGCCGGCTGCGGGTGGTGGAGGCACTTCCGGCACGTTAGACCTACGGAGGTTGTACAAGGCTGAGTCGAGCAACTACCATGGTTCAGATGGACAATTTTCGTGAGTTTCAGGCTGGTCCGGACCCGTTTGGGCGGATCTGGCAGGTGAGCTTTCTCTGGCAGCAGACGGCGATTTCGATTCGGCATAGCGATTCAGTGGATGTGAAGTTTGTCATCACGGATGGGGAGATCACGGAAGAAAAAGTTATGGCGCTGATGCATCCGATGCTGCTGGCGCTGTGCGGTCGAACGGGGCGCAGTTTAACTGACGCGTTGTGTTTGAAGCTTGCGGGGCTGCACCTGAAGCAGATGATCGAGACCGGCGAGGACATGGAGAAAACGCTGGTCACCTTGTCGGCCAGCGATCTGGAAGGGGCGCAGGCGGCGCTTGCTTCCGGGTAGGTTTCGGGTTTGTCATGAAATACCTTGCCAGTTCGGCGGATCCGCTCCCTATGGTTACGGCTCGGAATCGGGTGGGGGCTTTTGAGCGGTTTTTTGAATGGGCGATTCTCGGCATGGTTGGCAGCGGGTACCTTGCCATTGCACTTTCCGGGGCTGTGGACGCGGCGGCATTGGCTGTGGCCGGGGCAGCCATATTGTTTCGGGGCCTGCTGGTACTGGGTCTGATTCACATCCCGTTTCCGGATTGGGCGGCGAACGTGGCGGCGCTTGCCTACATCGGATTCTACGCGATCGATTATCAGTATCTCTCGCGCGAGTTTCTGCCCGCTACGGTGCATTTGGTATTCTTTCTTGCCTCCGTGCTGTTGATGAGGGCGCGCACGCCCCGAGACTACTTTTTTTTGCAGGTGATTGCGTTACTGGAGGTGCTGGCAGCCAGTATCCTGAGCACCGGCCTCAGCTTTCTGATTTTTCTCGCCGTGTTTATGCTGTGTGGGATCGCCGCGTTGATCGGGGGCGAGATTCGCAGCCATCTCCTCGGTAACAGGACGCAAGACGGGGCCGGCCGTGGCGCATCATTATTGCCGGCGCGACTTTCCGCCGTCTGCCTTTTTGTGTTCGTTGGCGTCGGGATCATGACGGCGGGGTTGTTCGTTGTGCTGCCGCGAACGGCGCATGCGGCGATGCGGCATTTCCTGCCGGAGCGGTTCCACTTGCCGGGCTTCAGCAACGAAGTGCGGCTGGGACAGATCGGCGAGATACAGCAGTCGCGGACGCCGGTGATGCACATACGGATCTACGATGAGGGCCGGTCCAAGATCAGGGCGCCGCTGAAATGGCGCGGTTCGGCGCTGGCAAATTTTGATGGCAAGCGGTGGTTCAACGAGTGGGAGGGGGGCGATCGGCTGGTAAGCGAAGACGGGCTGATACGGCTGGCGAGCCGTGAACAGCAGTGGCGCAAGGGACCGAGGATCACCTACGACGTGCAACTGAAGTCGATCACGGGGGACACGCTGTTTTTTACGGGGGTGCCTGAATTCGTGCGGATAGACGCGCCACAGGTGATCCGGTCCAGAGTAGGGGGGTACCGGACGGGCACGGGTTGGCGGCGCGCGGCGCGCTACATTGCGTACAGTTTTCTGGAGCCGGAGGAGACGGGGCTGCCGGTGGTTGTGGAGCGGTTGGATGAGGCGGCGCGGGGACTCTATCTGGGAACGGGGCGGCTGGATCCGCGTGTGGTGGAGCTGAGCCGGCGGTTGACGGCGCATTTGGTGACGCAAGCGGAGAAGGCGCGGGCCATAGAACATCATTTGCGCAGTTCCTACCGCTACACGCTGGTGTTGCTCGATGAGCCGGTGGAGGATCCAGTGGCGCATTTTCTTTTCACGCGGAAAATGGGCCATTGCGAATACTTTGCGTCGGCGATGGCGTTAATGCTGCGTGCGGTGGATATTCCATCGCGCATTGCGACGGGATTTCAGGACGGCGTTTACAATCCGGTGAGCGGCTGGCGATTAATCCGCACCTCGGACGCGCATAGCTGGGTGGAGGCGTTTTTGGATGGCCGGGGATGGACCAGCTTCGACCCGACTCCGGCCGATCTGAGCTTACGGGAGCAGACGCTATGGTCGCAGGCTGTGATGTATCTGGATGCGATGGAGGTGTTTTGGCAGGAGTGGGTGATGTCGTATGACGTGGAGCGCCAAGTGCTGTTGGCGGACCGGATGGGCCGGACGGGCCGAAGCGTGGCCCTGGATTGGGCCGAGGATTGGGAGGGCTGGTGGCGGCGGGCGCAATGGATTGGGAAGCGGTTGGCGGATTTGCCCACGCCGTCCGTGCTGATGGGGATTGGCGGGGCATTGATTTGGCTGGGTCTGGTGTGGTGGTGTGCGCCAAAGATACTGGGTTGGTGGCGCTCGCTGCAGCAGGCCAAGAAGGCGCAGCGCGGGGAGGTGGAGGCCTCCGATGCGACTGTGCTTTATGCGCGGATGCTCCATTTTTTGAAGAGGCAGGGAGCGGAGAAACCAGCGTGGATGACGCCGCGGGAGTTCTCCGATGTGGTGCAGCCGGGCGACCGGGCAGTGTTGGTGCGTCAATTCACGAGCGCTTACCACGAGCTGCGTTACGGCGGAGACCGGCAGGCTGCGTCGCGAATGGTTGCGTTATTGGAGGAGATGGAAGGGCGTTAGAAAGCGGCGTGAGAAAACGCCGCTAAAAGTCTTGGGCGCGGGACCAGTAAGCATCAAAGAGGCCTTTCATGGCCTCTCCCATGCCGGGGTGATCGAACATGACCGCGGTCCATGTGGGTTTGGTGACGAGCGGATCGAGCAGGGCGATCATGCCGTACTGACCATCAAACAAGGCAAGCTTCATGGGAAGCGATGAGATCTGCCGGACTTCGACGCCGGCGGCCTGGTAATCGGTCAGGCGCTGGCGGTGCGCCTCATCGAGACGCGCGCCTTCGAGCAACAGGCGGCAGCGAACGCCGCGGGCGCGGGCATCCTTGACGGACTGTTCATCCAGAGGGTCCACGGCGTAAGGTGGGCGGGAGAATTCGAGATACTCGGTGGCGGCGCCGGAGATCATGCGGCGGTACTGTGTGGCGGTCTGGCCGGGCTCGTTGACGATGCGGAGATAGTCCAGTGTGCCGCGGCCTTCCTGGCCTTCGGAATAGGCCGCGCTCAAGTCCTCGACCAGGTCGCCGGCGACGCGGCTCTGCTCGGTAAATTCCACTTGGAGGTGTTCCTGGCGCTGCGCCAGATAGTTGGGGATTGCGAGGCCGGGGGCGACGGCGGAGAACAGTTTTGTTTTTTCCTGCACGACTTGGGTGAAACCCTTTTCGGCGAGGCTGTCGAGAACTTCGTAAATTTTCTGGCGCGGGACGTTGGCGCGCGCGGCCAGTTCCAGCGCCTTGAATCTGGGGTGTCCGACTAACACCATGTAAGTGCGCGATTCATAGGCGTTAAGTCCCACGTGTTGGAGACGGCGCCAGAATCGCTCGAAGTCAAGTTCTTTGAGTTCACGGTTCATGTTGGAACTAAGAGAACATCACAAAAATGGGGGATGCGCAACTTTTTGGGAGGGCGGTTGAGCGGTTTTGGCTTGACTAGTGTACGTATTTATACTATTCTTTCTGAGTCCCCTCAAGGGATTCCAATTTTGAAGGAGAAGAGAAGATGACATCCGAACAAGCGGTGTTCCTGATGCATGCCACAATGGGCAGCTACGAATTCGAGACGCCGGTTACGGCGAAGGTGATTGCAGCGATTCCGGAAGGCAAGAGCGGCTACCAGCCCGATCCAAAGGCGAAGACGGCTAAAGCGCTGGCCTGGCATATTGTGGCCAGTGAAGAGTGGTTCCTGCGGTCCATGCTGGCCAAGAAGTTCGAAATGGGCGACGGGGAAGAGAAGCTGCCCGAAGGTATAAACACGATCGCCGATATCGGAGCGTACGCGGCGAAGACTTTGCCGCCGCTGGTAGCGGCGGTGAAGAACCTGGGCGGCGCGCATCTGACAGAGAATGTCGATTTCTTTGGCATGATGAACCGCCCGTGCGTCACCTATCTTGGTTTCCTGGTGAATCACTCGATCCATCACCGGGGCCAGTTGTCGACGTATCTGCGGCCGATGGGGTCCAAGGTGCCGGTCATATATGGAGGCAGCGCGGACGAACCGTTCCAGGGTGGACAATAGTTTTTGATTCGCCGTCAGTTTCTCAGCGCCGCGCTGGTGGGCCTCAGTCCGAAAACGGACGGGTCCATCAGCGGGGCTTTTGTGGATGGATCGCACGTGACCGGGCACAGGCTACGGGACAAACCGGAGGGTTTTGGATCTCCGGCGAGGCGGGAGAAGGTGGCGGTGGTGATCGTGGGCGGGGGCATGGCGGGACTGTCGGCGGCGTGGCGTCTGGAGAAGCGGGGCTTCCGCGACTTTGTGATTCTGGAGATGGAGAATCAGGCGGGAGGCAATTCGCGCTGGGGCGAGAACGAATTCACAGCCTACCCGTGGGCGGCGCATTATGTCCCGGTGCCATCGAAGGATGCTGTTCTGGTGCGCGAGTTGATGGAAGAGTTGGGGCTGCTGCGGGATGGAGTTTGGGAGGAGCGGCATCTCTGCCACTCACCGCAGGAGCGGCTGTTCCTGCATGGGCGCTGGCAGGAAGGGCTGGAGCCGGATGTAGGCGTGAGCGCGGCGGACCGGCGGCAATACAAGCGGTTCCATGAGCGGATGCGGGAGTTTGCCGCGAGCGGGGAGTTTCAAATTCCGATGGAGCAGGGGGCCCGGAAGCGGGCTGATCTGGACCGGCTGAACATGCAGCAGTGGATGCGGCAGGAGGGACTGGATTCCACTTACTTGCACTGGCTGGTGGACTACTCGTGCCGGGACGATTTTGGCTCGCATGCGCGGGACACGTCGGCGTGGGCGGGGATACATTACTTTGCGGCGCGGGGTCAGAGCGAGGAAAAAGGGCCGTTGACGTGGCCGGAGGGCAACGGCTGGATCGTAAGAAGACTGCTGGGAAAATTGGGCGGATTTGTGCGGACGGGGGCATTTGCGCATCGGATTCTGCGGGAGGGAAACCGGTGGCGTGTGCTGACGAGGGAGGTGGAGTATCAGGCCGAGGCGGTGATCTTTGCGGCGCCAACGTATCTGGCTCCTTATGTGATTGAGGGTTCGGCGCGGGCGCATGGATTTCAGTACTCGCCCTGGATTACCGCGAATCTTACGCTGGACCGGTGGCCGCGGGAGAAGAGAATGGAGCCGGCCTGGGATAACGTAATCTACGGTTCGGCCGGGCTTGGGTATGTGGTGGCGACGCACCAATCGCTGCGCACGCGGATCGACCAGACGGTTTGGACGTACTACTGGGCGCTATCCGACGGTGCTCCGGCCGAGCAGCGCCAGGCTTTGCTGGCAAAGGATTGGGGTTGGTGGAAAGAGGCCATCCTGACGGATTTGACGCGCGCGCATCCCGACATTCGATCTTGCGTCAGGCGCTTGGACCTGATGCGGATGGGACACGCGATGATACGGCCGGCGCCGGGTTTCCTGTTTTCCGCGGAGAGGAAGCGGTGGCTGGCTCCGCAGCGGAATCTGTTCTGCGCCAATTCAGACTTGAGCGGCTTCTCGTTGTTTGAGGAGGCGCAGTATCGCGGCGTGCATGCCGCCGATGGGGCGTTGCGGCTGGTGAGCGGTTAGTGAGAGCACGGCGTCTTTGCGGCTTCGCTAGAACCACGGCGGATTGGGAAGATGGGGCTGCGGGAGGTCTCACGCAAAGCCGCCAAGACGCAAAGGCGGACTCCAAGAAGGTCATTCGTACTTCTACCTCGGCATTCGGCACGGAGAATTCTTGCCGGCCTGTTTGGTTCCGGCTTGCGCCGGGTTAGGGATTTTGAGGAAGTCGCGCAAGGGCGGAGATCATTCCTAGTCTTTGGCCATCTCCACCCTTCTCCTGGCGACCATTTCAAATGCCTTGAACAGACCGGTGAGAACGATCCCGATGCTGGTGACCATGGCGGCGAGGCTTTGGAAGGCCTGCCGTTGTGTAGCCGCCATAACGAGCAGGGCTCCAATCACGATGACTGTGAGGATGTTGCGGATGAGCGGCCATGTGCTCTCGCCTCCCTCCTTCTCCCATACGCGCACGATCTCATCGTCCTCGACGGTGAGGAGGAAGCGGCGGAAAGTGGAATTCATGATTCTGGGCCGCGGGTCGATTTCCACTATCCGCTTCCGTTTCAGTCCCATCAAAGTGTCCTGACATTTGGGATTCACAAATCCGGTCTGGGCGAGTTGAATCAGCACAAGTTTTTCGGATCGTGTGCAGGAAGCCCAGGCGAGTTGGTAGAACACGGCCGCTTTCTCGGCCACCCTGCTGAGGAGCGCCGGCTCGTCCGGCTCGACCAGCCCCACTTCCTCGACCACATCAGTAAAGATACGATTGAGCACCTTATGGCCATCGCATTCGGCGGCGAGGGTGCGTTTCCAGGGCTGATCGATGGCGGCTACCGGCACGAGTGATCTGGGCAGAACGGCTTTCTTGAAAGAGTGCAGGAGCCTCCCCCAAGCCTGCAACTCGAGTTCGGGGAGCGCGTTGGCATGGCCTGCATCGCTCTCTTCCTTGAGCATGCTGTTGAAGTGGGCCATGGGATCGAACGTGGAGGTAATGACCACGTTGATTTCTTGTCCATCCATGCGTCGCCGCAGCAAGCTGGCCAGGAATTCGAGGATGGCTTTACGGTCTGAAGGGGTATTGAGTTTACATTCCAGGTTGGAAATATGGACCCACCGTTCTGGTTCGTTCTGTGAGGGAGATGCATCGGCGGAACGGTTCGAGTCCGCTGTGGTGAACATGGCACGCGGCGGGAACAGGGCGCGATCGATCTCGGCTTGCTGCGTTTCGGCCCACATCGGTTGGAACTTCTCATCGTGAAGGTTGATCCGGAAGTAGATCGCTTGTCTGAGGAGAACTTCGCGTTGGATGGCGCTGTCCTTGCCCGACAAGGGAAGCCCGAGCAGTATGATGCGTTTCCTGGGCAAAGGATGGTTCAAGGCTTGACTCAATACCGGGAGCGGGACATCTTCGAAGTCCATGAGGTAGGCGAGCTTGGTGGTCTTGCGAATCCACAGCAGCAGCAGCGCGGCGGAAACGGCCGCGGCAAACCACCACCAGAATCGGAACGGCAGGTCCATCAAAGGAATGCCGGAACTCACCAGGAGGGTGCCATTGCCGGCGCGGAGTTGGTCAAGGCCATAGAGCACGGGCAACACAAGACTGGCGTGCAGTTGGACGCGAGAGTCATTAGCGGCAATTTGCCAGGACCAATCCCGATTTCCACTGGAACCGCGCTGCTCGCTCTGGCTGGCGGCGACATTCTCGTTGGCGGGCAGCCACTGTCTCAACGAGTCGACCCAGGTAAACCAAGCGGGGGTTTGAGAGGGATCGGCTTGCTTGTCACTGGCAGCGCATTGAATCCTGCTGTCCTTTAAGAAGATGTTGAAGTGTTTTTGCATCTCTGCCAGTTTTCCGCCGCCGCATCTTTGTGGCGCAAGAAATTGCCTGTCCACGAAGCGCATGCCTTCCGGACTGTAGGCGGCTTGTCCAAAGAGTTCGGAACGATCCTGCGCCCAGCGGTCGAGCAATTGGCGGCTGAGCGACTGCTGGAGCTGCATGACGGTGAGGAGGCTCTCGTGATTGTTAAAGGCGCGATAAATTCCACTGGCGGTAAGAACCCCTACCAACAAACAAAGCAGGCCGAGATTGAGAGCGTAAAGCCACCCTGTGGCAAGGTTGACGTCTTTGACCGCAAAGCGTTTCAGAATGACTTTGTGCAGACGATCGGCAAATTGGAACATGGACCGGGTCAGCCCGCCGCCGATCCTGGTAACCGAGCCGTGGTGGAATGTGAGACGGGACTGTATGAAGAACGCAACCAAAACCGCAATGGCCGGAATCAACAAGCTAACAATCAGGCCGGCGCCATGCCACCGGATGGAGGCGCGTTCGAGAAGGCCCACCAGCGTCAAGCGTAGAAGCAAAAGCCCGCTGAGCAGAACGGCCATCAGAAGGTAAATGTCGAATCTATTCTTGAGAGGCCAGAAGATGCTGGTTGCCGCGAACAGACTGCCCTCGGGAGGCTGGGACCACAGTTTGCGCGAAAAAAAGACGAGGATGACGAGGAGCGCCAGGCAGACGCCAAAAGCGGCCAGATAGACGAGCAGCACGGAGCCGGCCACGCGCCAAACGTGTTCCTGAAGAGATTCGATTTCCTGAAAAGTGACGATGTGCCAGGGATGCCCGACGATATTGGTGAAGGGGCGAACGTGAAGGATGTGCTCGCGTCCGCGATAGTGGCCGGAGATGGATGTCTCCGCGCCGGCCCGGATGGCTTTCCGGATCGAGGCCCCATCATCAGACTCGGACAAGAAGTTTTCCTGCTGGTTCCGTTCGGGGCGGGAGTGAAGCAGGACTTTCCCGCTGGACTCAAGAATGGCGTAGCCGACGCCGGGTGGAAGGATCGGGCGCACGAGATCTTTGGAGTCGGCGACCAGGGAGACGGAAAATATCCCGGTCTTGCCGGCATTGGTGGCGTGACTCACCTGGCCGCGGCGGGAGCGAAGAGTCAAGATCCAAATCAGTTCCGAGGTATTGGGGGAAACCAGGCCCTGTACGGTGAATGGCAAGCCGGGCGCGCCTCGAAGCGTGTAGACATTTTGGCCAAGCATGTTGCGAAAGTGTTCCGATCTGGTGAGCGGGGCGGGGAAGGTGGGCATGCGTTTGGTGGTCCACTTCTCCACCTGTTGCCCTTCCTGGTTGACCCAAAGGACAAAGTCGAAATTGTGGCTTCCATCCTGGAACAGATAAGGCAGGTGTTGTTTCCGGGAATCATTCCAGAGGTCCACCACCGAGGGGACGTAGGGGGCCACGGTGTCCAGTTGGAGGCAAGACTCGGGCGGTGAGCACCCGCGATCCCGTTCGACGGCCATCTGGTCAATATAGGTGGCTTGTGCGAGCAGTCTAATGAAGTTGGTGGTCAGGTCCTGGTTGAGCTTTTCCCCCAACTCCTTCAATTGTGCGCGGGTCTCCTCCCTCCCGATGTAGAAGGAGTTCCAGGAAAGCAGCACGAGGATCCCAAGGCCGCTGGCAAGGATGGTGCATATGGTGAGCGAGACGACATCGCGGAACTCCACGCGGGCCGTCCTGGGCAGCAGAACCAGTTTCAACATCGGCCCGCCTAATCCAAGGATCAAGAGCGGAGCGAGAACCCAAAGAAGGTTTTTAGGCGAAACATGTTGAATCTCGTCACTGATGCGGGAGGATGGGACCAATCCGTACATGATGAGATTGGTGGTCTGGGTATCGAGATCGAGGCGGACGTGTTGAATGAAGACATGAAACTTGGAGCCGTTGAGGGGCACCTCAGCCAGCAGATGGGACCTGTGAGGGCTGGAGTCACCGGAGGCGGGGTCCTTCTTCGCCTGGCTATCCTCGGATGGGGTGGCTTTGGCGGATGGGGTAGCTTTTGCGGCTTCCAGAATATCTTGGGTGTTGATGATCCGCGGACCGAATTCGGAGCGCTGAAACACGACAATCCCATCCTCCCGCGCCAGAACAACATCCTCGAACAGATCATCGCGAGTGAGGGTGCCGAGCATAGCGCTAGCCGGAGCCGTCGCGACTCTATTTCCGAAGCCGAATGTAAGCCGTATGCCTCCTTTGGGGAGGGTGAAAGCAAAATCAGTCGCGACGCAATCCGGGTCTGGTATGTTTCTGGTCCCGGGGGACAGATCCAAATCCGGCAACAACGTTTTCAGATAAGCAGATTTATCCGCTTGTTCCGTCTTGCAGAGATTGGTGAGAGAACTGTGTAAACTTTCGATCTTGCTGCGGAGCTGGCTGCCCATCACGGCCAGGGAGCGAAAGCGCAGGCTGGTGAAGTACTCGCGCTGTTCCGGGATGTATTGCAGCGCATAGTAGCCGAGTGTGATGCAGATGACGCCCAGAGTGGAAATCGCCACCACCCATTTCAAGACCTGCCGGTGTTTCACTTACGATACCTCCAGAACTTGCCGATTAAGCGGAGAAATATTCACAATTAAACAGGAGCACAGATTCTTTGTAAAAAGAATATATCAGATTAATCGACAAGCAAGGGGCGGCTAGCGGTTCAGCCGTTTGCGGAGAGCCTCGATTTCACTGTGCAGCGTTCCAGCGTAGACGGCGGCATCGACGCGCCAACTGATGACATTGAAGCCTATCTTTAACCATTGTTCGGCCTGCTCCATGTTGCCTGGTTGCATGCCGGCCAGTATGTGGTATTTGCGCGCGGCATCCACAACGCTTTGGAGGGCGGCCAGGAACTTCGGGTTTTGGAACTCGCCGGGAATGCCCATGGCTTGCGAGAGGTCGTAGTGGCCCACCCAGAGCATGTCGACGCCGGGAGTGGACGCGATGGCTTCCAGATTGGTCAGGCCAGCGGGGGATTCTATCATGCAAATGACGGTGGAGTTTTCATTTGCCCTTTTGAAATAGGCGATGGGGTCCGGCAGAACGTAGTCTGTGTGCGCGCCGCCCAGGCCTACGCCGCGGTTTCCAAGCGGAGCGTATTTAGCGGCATCGACGATCTGCTTTGCCTGGCCCGCCGATTCGACGCACGCCACCATCACACCGAGTGCGCCGGCATCCATGATGCGGGCGATAAAGTGATAGAGGCCTTGCGGGACGCGCACGAAAGGAGCGATATCGGTCGCCTTGAACCATGCCAGCAGATCCGCCACCCGTTCGGTGTCGAAGGCGGAATGCTCCATGTCGATGAAGACGAAATCGATGCCCGTGGATTCCAGGATCTTGGCAATCCCGCGCGTGCCGAATTCCCAAACCATGTGGCCGACGGGAATGCCGCCGGCGGCTACCACTTTTTGGAAGCGGCTGTCCTTCATGATGGAGCGTGTTCCATCTCTGTTTCCGCAACGAGCAGCTCGGCAAGCTGGCCGTCATTCTGAACCGGAAAATCAAAGGGACCATCTTCAATCTCCAGCGCGGGATTTTGCTGGATCTCCGCGAGAAGGTTTTCGCTGAGCGCGGCGCGGCCCAGTTCCATGGTGTTTCGGATCCAGCCGAAGGTTACCTGTTGCATATCGAACTTGCCGACGGTGGGCATGATGCGCCTCAGGCATTCGCGATCGGTGGAGAAATGAATGGGGGTTCGAATGGCGCCCGGGGTGGAGGCGGTGAGCGAGTTGATCCAGGTGGGGGTCCAGTCGATCTTCTCGAGCAGGCGGTCGTGCACGACGTCGGCCATGCCGAGGCCCACGCCGTTGCCGTAGGAGTTCGGGTGCAGATCGCGAACGAAAATGCGCTCAAAGCAGGGAGTATCCGGCCATGGGTTATAAGCGCCGTTCACGGTGCGGTTGGCCACCTTGGTATCCATTCCCGCGCCGCTGATGGGCTTGCCGATCTGGTCCAGTATGAGAATGTCGAGATGCTTCACGGGCACATGGCCCATCCAGGACTTCACCAGCGCCAGCAGTTCTTCTTCGCGCTGTTCCATCCCGTTCACCGGGACGGCCGTCAACTGTCCCGTGTTGTGGTTGGCGTCTTCCAGGATGGCAAGGCCGCCGAGAATCTTGCCGGACTTCAATACCTGCCGTCCGACGCTGCGGATGACGTTCTCGAGGCCGAGCTTATAGGCGTAGGTGTGATAGGTCTGCGCGCCGGCGAACTTGCCAAGACCGATGGCCATCATCTTGAACAGGCCGCTCTCGATCTTGCCGGCAAAATCGGTATGCCATTTCACGCGGCCCACCAACATGACGCCGTCACTTGCATAGGCGTTGGAGTCCATGAAAGCTTCCAGGCCTTCACTGGTCTTGCCGAGCGGAGTGACCTGGAGAGAACTGACCACGGGGCACCCGATGGTTGCTTCGTGAATCCCGTAGTGAGCCAGGACTTCCGCTTGGCCTTCCGCGGTGGCCGCCCCATGGCTGCCCATGGCGGGGAAGATGAAGGGCTGCATGCCTTGCGACTTCCAGAAGTCGGCGACGGCTTTCACGATGGTGGCGATATTGGCGATGCCGCGGCTGCCGACGCCGATGGCGATGCGCGAGCCGGGCTTGAGTGCCGCCGCAAATCCGGCATCCTTCAATTCACGGTGCACCGTGCCGGGGATGTCCTTCACGCTGCGATCTGCAAAGTTCTGGCGGACCAGAAAAAGCCGTGGGAATTCCATGTAAGGCAGTATACCAATCGCGGTATGGATCGGATGAGGAGTGCGGATTAAGATGAAGGAATGCGGGTTGCATTGTTCCTCTTCTTTGTGGCGGGCCTCTGTGGGCAGAGTCCCCAGAATCCATCCCCGATGGTGGAGCACACGCGCAAACATGAGCGCCTCAACGAGCAGGTCGCGCGCGGCGAGCGGCGCCAGTTGGCATTGGGAGTCCTGTACCTGCCGCCAAGGTTGAAACAAAGCTCCACGCCATTGCTGATCCACTTTCACGGCCCGCGCTGGATTGCGGAGATAGCGGGAGGCCAGGCAGGAGGGGCGGTGGTGATTGCCGTGGATTCCGGCGCAGGCTCCAGTGTGTACGCCGAGCCGTTTCGCGACGGCGAGTTTTTCACCGAACTTCTACGGGAGGCCGAACAAAAAGCAGGCACGCGGTTTTCCCCCATTACGATTTCTTCCTGGAGCGCAGGCTATGGCGCGGTACGCGAGATTCTGCGCCGGCCCGAGCATTACGCGCGCGTGGACCGTTATGTGGCCATCGACTCGATCCATGCCGGATATGTTTCGGGCAAACCGGGCCCGGCGGAGTCTGAACTGGTGGCGGCGGATCTCGATGTATTCCTGCAATTTGCCAAGGACGCCGTGGCTGGGCGCAAGCAGATGCTGCTGACCCACTCGGAAATCTTTCCGGGCACCTTCGCCAGCACCACCGAGGTGGCCGATTTCCTGCTCCGCGGCGTGGGGCTCACGCGCAAGCCTGTGGTGAAATGGGGGCCGCTCGGTATGCAACTACTCAGCGAGACGACGGCGGGGAAGCTGACCGTGCTTGGTTATGCGGGCAACTCAGCGCCGGATCATGTGGACCAGTTGCACGCGATGCCGGAGATTTTCCGGCTGCTAAAGTAGTAGGACATGTTGCCCTTATTACTGCTGTTCACCTCGCTGGCTTTTGCCGCTGACTGGCCCCGGTTCCGGGGGCCGAACGGCTCCGGCGTGGGCGAGGCCACGGGGCTTCCGGTGGAATTCGGGCCATCCAGGAACGCGGCCTGGAAAACCTCAGTTCCCTTCGGCCGCTCCTCTCCCATCGTGGCTGGGGGGCGCGTGTTTCTCACCGCGAGCGAAGGCGGGAAGCTGATCACGCTGGCCTACGACGTTGTGACGGGACGCGAACAATGGCGGCGCACGGTGGACGCCGTTCACTCGCACAAGATTTATAAATCGAACGATGCCGCCTCGCCGACCCCGGCGGCCGATGGCAACAATGTATATGCCTTCTTTCCAGACTTTGGTCTGGTCTCCTACACATTTAGCGGCAAGGAGCGGTGGCGGCATAAGTTGGGGCCGTTTGAGAACTTTTACGGAATGTCTTCCTCGCCGGTGATCGACAAGGGACTCCTGTTCCTGCTGTGCGACCAGGCGCAGGGCTCCTATCTGTTGGCGCTAGACAAGGACACCGGCAAGCAACGCTGGAAGACAGAGAGGAAGGGAATGCCAGTGGGGTGGTCCGTGCCGATTGTGCACGAGGACCAGATCCTCGTCTTCGGCAGCATTCGAGTGGAATCCTACTTTCTGGCCACCGGAGAGCAAGGCTGGTGGATACCCGTTTCCAGCTTCGGGTCAATGGGTTCTCCGGTTGTGCACGCGGGCGCGCTCATCGTTACGGCAAGCGGAAGCGAACAACCATGGATGCCATCCTTTGAGTCCACATTGGCGAAATCGGATCAGAACAAGGACGGGCTTTTGTCCAGCGAGGAGACCAAAGACTTGAAGGAATGGTTTGAGCACTTCGGATGGGTGGACGCCAATCATGACAAACAATTGAATGCGGCCGAGTGGAACACAGCGCGGATGTTCGGGGTAGGCGATTACGGCGCGGTATCCATTCCGCTGGGCGGCAAGGGCCGGCTCGATTCGGCGTCTATCCGGTGGCGCTTCAAACGGAATCTCCCGTATGTTCCCGCGCCAGTGCTCTACGACGGCGTCTTCTACATGGTGAAGGACGGAGGGATCGTGACGTCGCTGGACCCGGCCACAGGAACGCTTCTCAAACAGGGCCGCAGCGAGAAGGCGCTCGGCCAATATTTCGCTTCGCCGGTGGCCGCTGACGGAAAGGTGTTCCTGTTGAGCGAGGAGGGCAAGCTGACTGTATTGAAGGCCGCGCCGCAATGGGAGGTCATTTCCGTGAACGATCTCGAAGAGGAATGCTACGCGACGCCGGCCGTCACCGGCGGTGGAATTTTCGTCCGCACACGAGGGATGCTGTATCGCTTTGCGCTGCGGTAGTCTAGCGTCCGGGAAATAACTGGACAATCATACATCGGCATTCCCCCACAGGCCGGTCCGCGTGGCCTGCAACATATTTTTCATCGCCTCAAGTGGCCCGCCACGCGGCCCATGCACACTAGATGCCGGATACCTGTACAGCCACCGACCGGCTGCGCGGTCCATCGAACTCGGCGAGAATAATACTTTGCCATGTGCCCAGCAGCACTTTGGCGTTGCGAACTTGCAGGCAGAGGGTTTGCCCCATCAACATGCCCCGCAAATGCGAGTCGGCATTGGAACGCTCGCAATCGGAGTGCTCCGGATCGTTGTGGCGGTAGTAACAGTCCCGTTGCACCGCTTCGTCCAAATAGCGTTTCACATCCACCAGAAGCGCGTCTTGCCACTCGTTCAAGAAGACCGCGGTGGTGGTGTGGAGCGACTGCAGATGAACGATGCCGTCGCGAATGCCGCTTTTGCGTACGATCTCGTCAATACGGTCCGTGATGTTGAGCAACTGCATGCGCTCATTGGTGATCCAATCGACGATGCGGTGCGTGATGCGGTAGCCGGACGGAGCCAGGGCAGGGGTTGCCGCGGCGCCATTGCCGGTGGAACTGGTTTCGGGAACATGAACTGCCGCATGCGTTTCTGGAACGCTCATTAATTACCCTCCTCTACGACGACTCAATTGTAACAGGAAGAAGTCCGGCGTTACTTGCGGGGAGGTTCAAGCTCTTCCAGCTCTTTCCACATGTCCTCGATCGGTTTCCAGTTGGGATCGGCATTTCCCCCTATGTTGACCTCGGGTACACGGAGAGTGCCGTGTCCATAGGGGCAGATGTATTCGGTGCGGGGCGGTCCCAGCAGCCAATGGTTCCAGGCGCCGGTGGTGACCGGCATGCGGAGGCGGCGCAGACAAGTGCGGCATCGATAGCGCTGATCGAGAAGAATGAGGTAAAAGGCCCCAAGGGCCAACAGGCCGTAACCCATCACCACTACGGTGTAGCCCAAATCACGCGCGAACGGGTCCAAATGGACGCGCATGAACGGCTCCGGAGCCGGCCAAACAGCATGCAGCCCGAACCAGCCGGCCCGGAAGAGACCGGCCGCAACAATCAGTTTTGCCGCCAGGTACGCCCAATATCTCATCTCCATTAAGTAGACTCTGCCGAGGGCAAAAAAGTTGCTTCTCTTTGCCGGATGCGGGAGCCCTGTTGCAAAAGCCGTGCAACTCGGCAAAGATGAGAGCCATGACTCCGAATATGATTGGCGCGTATGGGGAATGGGCTGCGCAGACAATGCAGGACCCGCCGCGGCTGTCTTTCCGGCAGCCGATGTTCAGTAGCGCGGACGCGTGGCGGCCCGTAGCGCGGTCCCGCTACCGGGAAGCCCTGATGGGTCCGGGTGGAGCGGCCACTCCGGTCGCCTCCGTGCAACATCAGCTTGAGTTTGATGGTTTGTCGATGGAACACTTGCAGTGGCAACTGCCGTTTGGACCTCCCACCGAGGCGCTTGTGCTCAAGCCTGCCGGGGCCAAAGGGAAGTTGCCCGGCATTGTTGGGCTGCACGATCATGGCGGCAATAAGTACTTCGGGCTGCGGAAAATCACGCGCATGTCCAAGGACCCTCACCCGCTCATGGTGCGCCATCAGGACCATTACTACGAAGGCATGGCTTGGGCCAACGAACTGGCCCGCCGCGGTTATGTGGTGGTGGTGCATGACACGTTCACGTTCGGAAGCCGGCGGATGCGGTTGGCGGATCTGCCCGCGAACATCCGCAACTACATGGTTGAATCCAACCCGGAAGAGGAAGCGGAAATTCAGCGCTACAACCAGTTTGCCGGAGGTCACGAACATTTGATAGCCAAGAGCCTCTTCAGCGCCGGCATGACTTGGCCGGGCGTGTTTGTCTTTGACGATCAGCGGGCCTTGGACTACCTGGCCTCGCGCCCGGATGTGGATGCAACCAGGATTGGCTGTTGCGGGCTATCCGGAGGCGGATTGCGTACGGTAATGCTTACCGGGGCCGATGAGCGAATCCGCTGTTCCTGCTGCGTGGGCATGATGACTACATGGCGCGATTATCTGCTCAATAAATGCTACACACACACATGGATGTGCTACGTGCCCGGGCTGCCGCGGGATCTGGACTATCCGGAGATCCTCGGACTGGGCGTCCCCAATCCGGTGCTCGTGTTGAACAACCGGCAGGATGCCCTGTTCACCATGCCGGAGATGGAGCGGGCGGATCGCATCCTCGGCGCAGTGTACAAGAAAGCCGGTGCGCCGGACCGCTACCGGGCCAGTTTCCACGATGGACCGCACAAATTCGACCGGGCCATGCAAGGGGAGGCCTTTGCCTGGTTTGATCGCTGGCTGAAGGCCTGACGGGCGGGGGATTCCAAGGAACACGCGCAACACGGAGCTGCTCGCCCCAAACCCAAAGGACAGTGTTGCTTTGGAATTCGGCGGCGCGGCGCGCGCCATTTGCGCTTAGTTTCTAGCATCGTCGATTTTGAGAATTCATCTCTCACAATGTTCACCGTTCAGGCTGCAAGTTGATCGAGCACTTGCTGGATGGCGCGATCAGCCTTGTAGTAGGCGGTTTCAATCCTGCTGGCAGGCTTGTGGGATT
>JAENWC010000050.1 GCA_016650235.1 Terriglobia bacterium | reverse complement strand
CGCAGGGCACGCTCCACTGCGGCCCATCGATCCGGCCCTGCCCGCAGCGCCACGGGCAGGCCGCGCGGCTGATGGCGTCAAAGGTCCCATCGAGCACATTCTCCTGGCCGGCCCGGTAGATTTTTCCGGTGGCAAACCAGGCCTCGGGGTGAGCATCGAGTGCGGCGGTGAGCGAGGAAAGCCAGCCAGGCGGTAGTTCCACATCGTTGTTAATGACGGCCACCTGGCTTGTGGCTGCGGATGCAATGCCGAGGTTTACGGCGTTCGCAAAGCCAGTGTTTTCCTCCAGAGCGATCACGTGTGCGCCATTGCCGCGGGCTATTGAGAGCGAGTCGTCCGTGGAACCATTGTCCACGACCACGATGCGCCGGATTGGATGGTTCTGGAGCGTCAGATCCACAAGAACCTTCGCCAGCAGGGAGCCGCCGTTCCAATTCGCAATAACGGCCGTAACCCCGGACATCATTTCGGCGGCCATCATCTCAGGCCGGCCTTCCGCGGAAAAAGCGTTTCCTCAGGAGAAAAAAGAGATTGTGGAATCCATCGCGCCACGGATTCAGTTTAATCTCACCCAAACGGGATGAATACTGAATGCTGATCTCGGCAAAGCGGATGTTGCGGCTGCGAATTGCCTCAATCTTGATTTCCTCGGAAAAAGCCATCCCGTCGGATTCAAGCACCATCTCCCGCAAGATGGAGCGCCGGAACACCCACATTCCAGACTGCGAATCCCGCACCCACCGGAAAAAGAGCAGCGACATGGCAACGCTGAGCACCAGATTGCCGAACTTATGCTTGAAGCTCATGGCATGGCTGTCTCGCACCGGAAACCGGGAAGCGTTGAGAAAATCGACGTCGAGATGGAGGAATGCCTCCACCAGATACGAGATGGCGTCGGGTGGGTAGCTGTGGTCGCCGTCCAGCGTGATGATAATATCACCGGTGGCGCCCCGAAAGCCGGTCTTATAGCTTCTTCCGTACCCGCGGACATCTTCGCGGATCACCATGGCCCCGAAGGCCCGCGCCACAGCCGAAGTTCTATCGGTGGAACCGTTGTCCACCACAATCACCTGGTCCACGTAATCCGGCATCCGCCGCAACACCTGTTCCACTCCCTGTTCCTCGTTCAAACATGGGATGATGACCGTAATCTCTTGTCCCTTGTACAAGATGCTATTGTAGCCATTAGGAGGCCGACTTTTTTGCGCCCCGCGGCGTCTTTACCTAAAGAGCACCATGAAAACAGTACTACTGGCCCTCACATTTCTCCTGCCCGCCGGGGCCGCTTCCAACCCGGCCCTGAGCGAGGTTCGCACCGTCTACATCCTCCCCATGACCAGCGCGATTGATCAATACCTGGCCAATCACATCACCACCAACGGGCTGTTCCAAGTGGTCACTGATCCGGCCAAAGCGGATGCCATTTTCTCTGATCAGATGGGCGCCGGCTTTGAACGGCGGCTGAAGGAACTATTTCCTCCCGAGCCGGTGAGCAAGGAAGAGCAAAAGAAGGCGGACAAGGAAGATGACCGCATGCTGAAGGGGGAGGCCCAAATCACTCCGCCTTCCACATTCAGCCGCGGCAAGGGCAATATCTTTCTGATCGATCATAAGACGCACAACGTCCTGTGGTCCATCTATGAAAGACCAAAGAGCGGAGCTTCCGACGAGCTCGACAAGACTTCCGCGAAGGTTGTCAGCCGCCTCAAGAACGATCTCAAAGCCAAGTAGCTGCGATCGTCAAATGCTACGATGCAAAGGTGAGGATCGGGGATCTCTATCGCGCCGGAAGGCCCGTTTACAGCTTTGAATTCTTTCCGCCCAAGACCGATGAGGCTGCGCAAAACCTGTTTGTTGCCGCCGCGGAACTAAAACAGGCGCTTGCGCCGGATTTCATTTCGGTCACCTACGGCGCGGGCGGTTCCACGCGCTCACGCACGCTCGAATGCGTCACCCGTATTCAGAGCGAGTTGGGTGTTACCGCCATGGCTCACCTGGCTTGCATGGGCCACACCGAAGAGGAAATCGGCGGTATTGTGCGCGGGCTGATGGGAGAGGGCATCCGGAACATCCTGGCCTTGCGCGGAGATCCTCCCAAGGACTCCCCTGCGCCTGTCAACGGTCCGCTCGCCCATGCCACGGATCTGATTACTTTCCTGAAGGCTAATTTCGCCGTGGATATCGGGGGCGCCTGTTACCCCGAAGCCCATCCCGAGGCCATCAGTGTCGAGGACGATTTGCGCTGGACCAGGGAAAAGGTGGATCGTGGCGCCCGTTTTCTCATCACCCAACTGTTCTTTGACAACAATGACTACTTTGCTTTTGTGGACCGGGCGCGCGCCTCCGGCATACAGGCTCCCATCGTGCCTGGCATCATGCCGATTACCAACGTCGTCCAGATTGAGCGGTTCACAAAGATGTGCGGCGCCCGCATTCCGGAGGAGTTGCGCGAGCGGCTGAACCGCCACCGCGAGGATCTGCCTAATGTGATGGCCATCGGCATCGAGCACGCCATCATACAGTGCCGGCAACTGCTGGATCGCGGCGCCCCAGGCCTGCACTTTTACACCCTCAACAAAAGCCACGCAACGCGCAGCATCCTGGCCGCGCTACGGCGCCTGTAGTTCGGCGTGGGGCAGGCCGCCGGGACTCGCCCATTGGGGTCCAGGATTGTTACACTAGAGGCATGAGGAACTTTTCTCTGGTCGCGCCAGTTTGCTTGTTGCTTTCCGTGTCTGTTAGTTTGCAGGCCGCCGATGTTCCCCGTCCGGCGCCAGCAGCCAGCTACAAGACCCCCACCGGGGCCACCATCAACATTGCCGACTATAAGGGCAAGGTGGTTGCTCTGGAGTTTCTAATCACGACCTGTCCGCATTGCCAGCGGTGCTCGGCGCTGCTCCAGAAGATGTACAAGGAATACGGCCCGCGCGGTTTCCAGCCGCTTGGCGTGGCCACCAACGACATGGCGCACATGCTGGTTCCCGACTACGTGCGGCAGTTCGGACTGAGCTACCCGGTCGGCTATGCGCCCCGGGAAAAGGCGCACGAGTTCCTGCAGCTTCCGCTCATGCTCATCATGTATGTGCCGCAGTTGGTCTTTATCGACCGGCAAGGCGTGATCCGGGCGCAGTACGGCGGCCAGGACAAGTTCTTCACGGATGAGGAAACCAACATGCGCAAGCAGATTGAAGCCATGTTGAGTGACGCAAAGCCGGCCGGCGGCGCTAAAAAGTCTGCCCCTGCCAAGAAGGCCACTTCCTAAAAAAATGATGGCCGCCGAGTGGACATCTTGCGGATCGTACATGGCTCGAAGAATCTTCGTACTCTCTCGCGCCATGAGGGGTTGAGTCGTCTGGCCGGCATGGCTTGTAGTAGCCTGTAGATGGGATGATCCTGCTCCGCACGATTGAGGCAATCGCGCTGCTCCTGTTCACGATCCTTTTCACCGGACTTCTGCGTTCCTGGGTGCAAGCCATTTCCGGCTTATGGGATGTCCTTCTATCCGTCCCTGCGCTGGTGGCCGGCTACCTGGCTGCCGATCTGGTTTCCGGCCTCGTACACTGGTTCTGCGACACATTCTTTGAAGAGACCACCCCATATGTCGGCCCCATGTTCATACACCCGTTCCGCGATCATCACCGCGACCCAACCTCCATCACGCGGCACGGTTTTCTTGAGCTCACCGGCAACAGTTGCCTCGCCCTCCTTCCGGTCCTGACGCTGGTGCAGATCGTGCAACCGAATCTGTTCTGGCAGGCGGGCTGGTTCACATTCTCCTTTGGACTTTTTCTTACCAATCTTTTTCATCGATGGGCTCATTTGAGCCGGCCGCCAGCCTGGGTACGGCTGCTGCAGCGCAGCCGGTTGGTCCTCTCGCCCGGCCACCATCGCCGCCACCACTCGGGCAGTCATGATACAGCGTTCTGCGTAACTACGGGTTGGGGCAATCTTGCCTTGGACCTGTTACCCCGCATCCTCCCGTCGCGCACCAGGAGTGCGGTTTGAGCGCGGAGGATACTCGATTCGGTTCCGGTTGGATCAGTGGCGTTGTTTCCGCCTCACTCGGCATCCTCGGTTTCGGCGCCGTCGCCTGCCTGCATTACCCCGAACTGCTCACCACCCCGAATCTGCGTGAGGTCTACCCGCTAGGATTCATCCGCGGATTGATCCACGTTGCGCTGATCATTGCGTTCGCCTTCGGCGTCCTCAGTCTGATTCTGCGCCGCAATAAGTCTCTGGGAGGGATCGGTGTCACCTTCACACTCCTGGCCGCGCTCTGGGGCGGATCGAGTGTAGCCATCGATGGGCACGTCTCAAAATCGGACCACATCGGGCTCGACTTCTTTATTCTGGACCTGTTTGTCCTGGCGCTGGTTTTTGTACCGCTCGAACGCCTCTATCCCAAGCTCGGCGAACAGCAACTGTTTCGACGCGAATGGCTCACCGATCTGGCCTACTTCTTCTCGAGTCACATTATGGTCCAGGTGCTCATGCTGCTGACGCTGGCTCCGGCGGCGTTCTTTTTTCGATGGGCCATCGATAGCCCATGGCAGCGGGCGGTGGCTTCGCAAACAGGCTGGCTCCAGTTTCTAGAGATGATCGTGGTGTCCGATTTCACCGCCTATTGGATTCATCGTCTCTTTCATATCGTGCCGTTTCTTTGGAAGTTTCATGCCATCCACCACTCCTCCACCTCGATGGATTGGCTGGCGGGCTCGCGGCTCCACATTATAGATATCGTCATTACACGCGCACTGGCTTTTGCGCCTCTCTACGCGCTTGGATTCTCATCCCAGCCCCTCGCTGCCTATCTGGTCTTTGTTTCCTTCCACGCCGTCTTCATTCATGCCAACGTCCGGTTTCGCTTTGGAAAGTGGAAGTGGGTGGTCGGGACACCGCAATTCCATCACTGGCATCACTCGGCCGATGCCGAAGGAGTGGACAAGAACTTCGCCATTCATCTGCCTGCCTTGGATTGGTTGTTCGGGACCATGCACCTGCCCGAGGATCGCTGGCCCGCTGCCTATGGGATTACGGGCAACCCGGTGCCGAAAGGCTTTACCCGCCAATTCACATACCCGGTCCGATAGAATGGCTGTTTGCTAACGACGCGCGTTATTGCCGGGCTATTGCTCCTGCTCTCCTCCTGCTCAACACCGGGAAGCAAACTCCAACGGTTGCTCAACTCCGCCACAACTGGTACTTTGCAACTGCCCCCAGGTCTCATTCCACTCGACAAAGAGCTGCGCCTGCCTGATGGCGCCCATGACCTGGAGATTGTTGGCGGCGCGGGCACTGTTCTGCGTGCTACTTCCGCGTTCAACGGCAAAGCTTTGCTGGTGATCCGGAACGCCAGAAACATAGGGCTGCGCAACTTCCTCGTCGATGGCAATCGCATCGAACTGGTACGCATCTCCGATATCCCGCTCGCCGCGGAGCAGTTTGCCGAGGCGTTTCAAAGCAACGGTATCCTGGTGGTCTCCTCCACCAATATCCTGATCAGCAATGTGAACTTCCGCGATATCCCATCGTTTGCCGTCCTCGCCAGCAAGACCAAGGGAATCACGATCGAGAAGGCCGCCATTCAGGAGTCCGGTTCACTGAATCGCAATGGGCGCAACAACACCACAGGCGGCATTCTGCTGGAAGAGGGAACCGACAACTTCATCGTCCGCGATTGCGTTCTGAGGAAGATTTTTGGTAATGGGATCTGGACCCACTCCACATTCCGCTCGCCTCGAAACCGCACCGGGCTCATCACCGGCAATCGCTTCGAGAACATTGGCCGCGACGCAATCCAGGTCGGACATGCCAACAAGGTCCGCGTGGAGAATAATACCGGACGCTTCATCGGCTATCCACAAAAGATCGTGGACGTGGAAAACGGCGGCATTCCGGTGGGTATCGACACGGCGGGAAATGTGGATAACTCCGTCTATGCCCAAAACCAGTTCGAAGATATTAATGGTAAGTGTATTGATCTGGACGGATTTCACCACGGCGAGGTGAGCGGGAATGTATGCATCAACCGCGGCGCCGCACTGGAGTACCCGCAGGGTCACTTCGCGCTGGTGATGAACAATACCAACCGGGAGATGAAATCAGCATCGATCACCATTCGGAACAACGTGTTCGACGGGACCAAGTACGGCGGTATCTTCGTCATCGGCAGCAATCATCGGATCACCGGCAACAAGCTGCTCAATATTAACAAGGCCGGGTGCAATGAGTCGGCCGCCAAGTTCGGCTGCGCGGCCTTCCCGGGCGAGCCGGATTTGATGCAGTCCGGCATCTACTTAGGGCTACGGGCCGAACTGCCCGCGCCCGCGCACGACAACCTGATCGAGAACAACGAGATCTCGGGCTATCGGATGAGCCAGCGCTGCGTCCTTGCGGCCCAAAGTCCGTTAGTCGTCAATAACACTATCCGCAGTAATAGGTGTACGGACACTCCCTAAACCGAAAATGATTAAGCCGCTGATGGACGCAGATAAACGCCGATGGAACAAGCCCCGCGCTGATCGGCGTTGTTCAGCGTTCACTCGCGGCCATCAAATTTTCGACAGGACAGGACATTAGCGCATGCCGGAGTCGGTCGCCCAACAAATGCGCGAGGACTGGAACCGCCGGGCCGTCGAGGATGCTAATTATTACGTGGCATTCGGACGCCGGCAGCAGGATGACGAGGAGTTCTTTGCCACCGCCAGCGAACAGGTGTATGGCCTACTGCTGGAAATCAAACGCCTGCCGCCCAGCCCTGCCCGGGCGCGCCGTGCGTTGGAGATCGGTTGCGGGCCTGGTCGCCTGATGCGCCCCATGAGCCGCCACTTCGGCGAGATTCACGGTGTGGATATCTCTGAGGAGATGGTGCGCCTGGCGCGCGAGAAACTGGCCGGCGTAGCGCACGCCCATCCCCATCATGCCCCTGATTCAGACCTGTCCGCGTTTGCCGATTCCTCCTTCGACTTCATTTATTCCTACGCCGTCTTCCAGCACATCCCCTCTCGCGAGGTCGTCTTCCATTACCTGGAGGAAGCCTGCCGCGTCCTCAAACCCGGCGGCATCCTGCGCTGCCAGATCAATGGCCTGCCGCAAGAGGCGCCCCGCTACGACACCTGGAGCGGGGTTCGCATCTCCGCCGATGAAGTGAAACAGTTCGCCACCGCCTACGGGTTGCACCTGTTGGCGCTGGAAGGCATCGCTACCCAGTACATGTGGACCACCTTACGTAAGCCCGGCATCCATGTCTCAACGTCGGCCTCAATGAGTGCGCCTGTGGAATCCGCAAAGCTGGCCATCCGCCGCATCACCAACGCCCACTCCTCTGAGCCCGTCGCTCCCATCCGCGGACGCTTTTCCTCCCTCTCGCTTTGGATTGAAGGGTTGTTCCCTATGCACGACCTGAATCACCTGCACATCCAGGTGGCCGGCCTGCCCGCCTTCGTTTCCTTCATCGGTCACCCCGAGCATGACGGCCTGCAACAGGTGAATCTATATCTGCCGGAAGGCCTGTCCTCCGGCCTTCAGCCCATCGAGTTGCTCGTTGACGGTGCACTCGCCGCTCGCGCAACGGTCCGGCTCATCCCCCCGGGTCCGCCCGTCCCCCGAGTTCTCTCCATCAGCGATGGAATCGACCTGTTGGCCGGATCGCGCCTGGTCACCGGTTCCATCAAAGCAACCCTGGAGGAGGTTCTGAACCCGGAAGATCTTCGGGCCTGGGTTGGAGAAACTTCGATCGAGCATATGGAATACTTCTGCACCGACCCGCGACTTCCGCGATGGGAGGTGAACTTCTCTGTTCCCAAGGGTTTATCGCTGGGCGCCAGTACGGTGAGAATGGCTCTGGGCTCGCGCGAGCTCGGCAGTTTCCCGGTCGAGCTGGCCTGTCAGCCCGTGACAAAAGTCTGAAACAACCAGGGCGTGTAGTAGCGGATGAAAGAACCCCCACAAGAAGGCAATAGCGAACTATCTTGACCTTGCCTCTTGCGCCGGGTGTCGCGAGGGATCAGATAAAGCGTAGACAAAGGCATCGACGGGCCGGGAAGTCAAAACGGGCGGGAACGACATCGCGACTATCACGCGTCCTCGCCAGGCCCAAGGAGAAGGACTTGGAATCTAAGATCGGCCCGGCGCAGAGCAGGGAAAAGATGTCACAAGGATCGCATGGCGTGCGCGAGAGGAGCGCGGAGAAACAAGCAGGAACAAGCAGGAGCGGTTCAGGTCCACGGTGTCGTCTTATCCGCGTTCGGGAGTAGCGGATCTGCGCCAAGACTGGCCGCACTCCCTGGGACTCCCCGGTACCCTTCGCTTGCGCATTCCTGTCAGACTGTGATAATTTCAATCCCTTACGTCAATTTCGGCTCCAGAAGCCGGGGAATGGAGAAGGCATGCTGCTGGCATTGCTGAACTGGGTTATAACTTTGGCCACTGTGGTCCTGTTCGCCGGGAAGTACTGGTGGTTTCCAGAGGCGATCAATGAACACGCGCGCGAGTACGATGAGCATTTCAGGAACACCCTGTATATTACCGGCGTGATTTTCTTTCTGGCGCAAATGTCGCTGGGGTGGGTGATCTTTAAGTACCGGAGCAACGGCGGCCGGTCATCGTACGTGGAAGGCAACAACACGATGGAGGTTGTCTGGACTACCGGCGCGGCGGTGCTTTTTATTGGCGCGGTGCTGATGAGCACGCAAGTCTGGGCAGGCGTGCATCTTTCCGAGACGCCGGCCAATGCGGTGACGATCGAATTGATGGCGAAACAGTTCGCGTTCAGTTTCCGGTATGCGGGCGCGGATGGAAAATTCGGTAAGACCGACATCAAGCAGATCAGCGACGCCAATGGGAATCCGTTTGGAGTGGATGAAAAGGACCCGGCGGGCAAGGATGACGTCACCAGTTCCGCCATCCGCGTACCGGCGGGCCGGCCTGTTCTATTGAAGATGAGGAGCCGCGACGTGATTCACAATTTCTTTGTGCGGGAGCTGAGGGTGAAGCAGGACGTGGTGCCGGGGATGGAGATTCCGCTGCGGTTCCAGGCGGACAAGCCAGGCACCTATGAGGTGCCCTGCTCCGAGTTGTGCGGGCTGGGCCATCATCAGATGCGGAGCACTTTGATCGTGTTGCCGCCGGCCGATTTCGAAAACTGGCTCAAAGAAGAAGATCAGAAGCTGAAGCAGCAATAGGGAAGAGGGAACCATGGCTTCGCACGCAATGCATGTACACACGCCGCCGAGCGGCTTCATTCGCAAATATATTTTCAGCATGGACCACAAGGTCATCGGGATCCAGTACTATTTTCTGGCTCTGTTTTCCGTGTTTGTCGGGCTGCTGCTTTCGGTTCTGATGCGCTACCACATGGTCTATCCGGATGCCAAGGTGGGCTTTTTTGAAACGCTCTGGCCGACCGGCGCGCCGGGCGGAGTGATGACGCCGGAACTGTATCTGTCGCTGATGACGATGCACGGCACCATCATGGTGTTCTTCGTGTTGACAACAGCGCCGCAGGGCGGGTTTGGGAACTACTTTCTGCCGATCCAGATTGGCGCGGAAGACATGGCGTTTCCATTCCTCAACATGTTGTCGTTCTGGACCACCTTTGTGGCGCTAGTGGTCATGATGGCGGCGTTCTTTGTGCAGGGCGGCGCTCCGCTGGGCGGTTGGACGGCATATGCGCCCTTGAGCGCGCTGGGCGAGATCGCTGGACCGGGGCAAGGCACGGGAATGAATCTGTGGATCATCTCGATCGCGCTGTTCTGCGGGGCCTCGCTGATGGGCGCGATCAACTTCATTTCCACGCTGATCGATCTGCGTGTGCCGGGAATGACGCTCATGCGTATGCCGCTGACCTGCTGGGCCTGGTTTGTGACGGCGATTCTGTCGCTGCTCGGATTCGCGGTGCTTCTCTCGGCCGGCATCCTGCTTCTGATGGACCGCGTAGTGGGCACAAGTTTCTTCCTGCCGGCGGGATTGGTAGTGAACGATCAGATCCTGAATCATAAGGGCGGCTCGCCGCTGTTGTGGCAGCATCTGTTCTGGTTTTTCGGGCACCCGGAGGTCTACATCGCGATTCTTCCCGGCATGGGCCTTGCTTCAAACATCTTGTCGGTGTTCTCGCGTAAAACGATTTTTGGCTACAGAGCCATGGTGTACGCGATGCTGAGCATCGGCTTTTTAGGATTTGTCGTATGGGGCCACCACATGTTCATCAGTGGGATGAGCCCCTACACCGCGATTGCTTTTTCGATCATGACGATGGCCATCGGTGTGCCCAGCGCCATCAAGACGTTCAACTGGATTGGAACGTTGTGGGGCTCGCAAATACGGATCACAACGGCGATGCTGTTCGCGCTGGGATTCGTCAGCCTGTTTGTGAGCGGCGGCATCAGCGGCATCTTCCTGGGCCAGCCCGGGCTGGATCTGTACCTGCATGACACCTATTTTGTGGTGGGCCACTTCCACATGATTATGGGAGTAGCGGCGATTTTCGGCATGTTCGCCGGAACCTTCTTCTGGTTCCCAAAAATGTTCGGGCGCATGATGAACGAGACGCTGGGCCAGATTCATTTTTACGCCACCTTCCTCGGTGTGTATGCGATCTTCACGCCGATGCACGTGCTGGGGATTATCGGGAATCCGCGCCGCTATGCGGACTTCAAGGAGTTCGAATTCATGGGGCAGGCCATGAGCGTGCATACGTTCATGACGCACTCGGCGCTGTTCACCGCGGCGGTGCAGATCATTTTCGTCATCAACCTGTTCTGGAGCCTGAAGAAGGGCGCCAAGGCGCCGGATAATCCGTGGGAGGCGACCTCGCTCGAATGGTCCATTCCTTCGCCCCCGCCGTTTGACAACTTCGGCGGCAAGCACCTGACGGTGCATCACGGTCCGTATGAGTTCTCGGTGCCCGGTAAGGCAAAGGACTACGTGATGCAGGTGGACCCGGAGTAATTCGACCAGCATGGCACTGAGCGAAACACTCAAGAGCGGACCGCCCCCTCCCCCTGTGGAAACCGGGGATTGGAGTGGGGAGCCAGGTAAGAAGCGCCGCGCCACCATCACCGGCGTGTACGTGCTATTTGCCGCCATCACCATGTTGTTTGCGGCCTTCACTAGCGCGTTGGTGGTACGGCGCGGGCTCGGTGATGACTGGACCGGAATTCCGTTGCCCGGCATTGTGTGGGCGAGCACGGCGTTCATATTGTTGAGCAGCGTTGCGCTGGAGCTGGCGCAGCGGGCGCTCGTCCATAGTGGACGGCAGGGTGGACGGCAGCAGTTTACGCGGTTGTGGACGCTCGGAACGCTGCTGGGACTGCTGTTCCTGGGCGGCCAGTACATGGCTTGGCGGGAGCTGCAATCGGCCGGTGTGTATGTGGCTTCCAATCCCGGAAGTTCGTTTTTCTATTTGTTTACCGTGGCCCATGCGGTACACGTGGTGGGCGGGGTGGCGGCACTGCTTTACATCGAAGTGCAGGCAGTGCGATTGCAACTGGGACCCTCCAAGCGCACGGCGGTGGAAGTGAGCCGGCTGTATTGGCACTTTTTGGCCGGGCTGTGGGTGTATCTGATTCTGGTATTGAAGATCTGGGGGTAAAGGAAGATGGCAACAGAGGCCAAGACGGGATCGCTTGCTGCGTTGTGGGGCGGAGGCGGGTCGCCGTATAGGATCGGATCAAAGAAGTTCGGGATGTGGCTGTTCATCATCTCCGATTCCCTGACATTCACGGCGCTGCTGGTGGCCTACACCTACCTGCGGATGTCGACCGAGACATGGCCGACGCCGTTTCATTTTTCGCCGAGCATCATCTTTTCGACGGTGATGACGCTGGTGCTGTTGAGCTCCTCTCTGACGATGGTGATGGCGGTGCACGCGATGAGCCATGGCAACCGCGGCGGCACGGTAAAATGGCTGCTGGCCACCATGGCGTTCGGCGCCGGCTTTGTGGTTCTGCACATGAGCGAGTGGATGCATCTGATCAACGACGAGAAGGTAACGGCGTTTTCCAATCCCTGGAACGAACCTCTGTTCGGGGCCACTTTTTTCGGCATCACCGGCCTGCACATGACGCACGTGACCATAGGCGTGATTTACCTTGGGGTCATCGCGACGGGAGTGGGCCGCGGCAAATTTACTTATGAGGACGTGGAAGTGAGCGGCCTGTACTGGCACTTTGTCGACCTGGTGTGGATGTTTGTTTTCCCGCTGGTCTATTTAATGTCGGTGAAGATGCACTAGGAGAGACTTAGATGAGCGAACATGAACACAACGAAGCACACGCACCCGCAGTGACGCCAAAACTGTTCCTGATGGTGTGGGTGGGACTGCTGGGGCTGACGATGATTGAGGTCCTGCTGGCCTATGAGCAGACGCCGCTGACCATCATGCTGCTGCTGCTGGTGGGGCTCAGTGTGATCAAGGCGGCGATGATCATAGGGTACTTCATGCACATGAAGTACGAGAAGTTCAGTCTGACGATGACGCTGTTCCCGATGTGCGTTTTCTGCATTCTGATGATGTTTGTGATCATGCCGGACGCCTTGCGGTCATTGGCGCTGCGGCCGTAAGAGATGAAATAATGAGTTTGATGCTGCAAACCGCAAACGACGCTCGCCGCGCCACCGGGCAGGAGACGAACACGAGACGCCGGTTCGCGGCGAGCCTCTCCGTTTTGCGCCTGTTGCCAAGAGTACTCGCACTGGGCGGCCTGCTGGCTGGCAGCAGTTGGGCGCAGTGTGTGATGTGCTCGCGGACAGCGGCGGCGCAGAACGCGGCGCGGGTGGAAGTATTGCAGCAGGGCATCGTAATCCTGCTGATCCCTCCCGTGACCATTCTCACCGGTTTTCTGGTCCTGGCCTACCGCCGGCGGCAAGCGTAGAGGGTAGGCTGTGAGAGGTTTTCCAGCGTGTCGCCGCTGACGTATCAGGCGTCCATTGCAGCCCACGGCATTCACGCGTAGGCCTCCGCCGGTATGGCCCATCGTGCAGTCCGCGTTCAGGATCACCCGATCGACGATCGACGCAAACATAACTGCCTTAGAGAAGTTTGCTGTAGAGGGTGCTCAGCGCAACGGTTCCCTGCAAGGCTGCCCCGTCAGGGGCCACTTTTTTGGAGCATGGTCCCGGAAAAGCACAGTTGCTTCCCGGCGCAAAATTGGGTAGTGGTTCAGTTTGCCCTCGCGACATCGGCTGCGGTGCGTTCGCCCTTTTCGAGTAGGCCAACGATCTCTTCCACGCTCCAGGTGTGATCTGTCCGACCAGCCTTGACGGCGGGTGTTGTGCCAAGCGTCGTGTGCTTGCCCAAAGTTGTAGAACATCTTGTACAGCGCCACGCTGGCGGAATGATTTTCAATCTTCTTGCTGAACCCGTTCGTGAGCCGCGTGAACCGCCGCATGGACATGCGCATGGTCAGATTCTGGCGCTCGATGTGGCTGGCCGAATGATGTAAAGATGGCATGATCGTCTGTTGGCAACAGGGACACTCGCGAGGAGGCATTCCTCTGAATCGCACAATACCGCAACCAACTTGAAAGCCTTCGGCAGCGATTCGCGGATATGATTGTCCTTGCCAAAGGCGCGTTCCTTTGCCGGCTGACAGAAGCTGTAGTGTTGGCATTTGGTGACAGTGAAAGAACCCTTTATGAGGCTGCGGATACTCCGACTGCCGGCACTTTCGATGAAAGCGCCGCAGAATTGGCCTCAGCCGGAACCCGCGTCGCCCTCCAGATCTGGGGCGACGATCCCGAGGCGCCGATGGTGCAAGATCCGCGTCGTGCGGAGTTTGCGAACGCTGTCATCGACGCTTTGGCTCAGTCGCTCCAGAGTGCGCCCGGCGTGCTGCAGCGGGTAATGAGCGGCGTTGCGTCTGCGGCAGATGAGGTAGCGCTGCAATGGGGTGTCCTGCCAGATGAGGAGATCAATGCCCTGCTCGATTTCCTGAAGATGACGCGGTCCGGCGTTCCTAGCCGGAGCGGGTAGAGACACTAACCCGGGTCGGCAGAGATCATGGATAGCTGGGACTTTTGGCACGCCCCTGAAGGGCCCACGCTGCTGTTCCCACAATCCTAGCTTGGCTGCGATAGCGCGTATGCTGAACCCCTGTTCGCCAAGGCGGGCTGCTTTGTCGCGGTTCAGTTTATTGCTTGCCGGACTTCGGTTTGGCGGGCGTAACTGGGCTGCTGTGAGTGCTTATGGTTGCGTCTATCCCTGACTGATCTCCCGACTGTTTTTCCCAAACCATAGTGTAGTTAAACGGCCTGCCTTCAGCGTTAATGCCTTTGGATGTGGTGGTCATGGTGTTCCCATCTTTCGAGATCACCGTTCGGCCTGTTGACTTGTACTTCCCACCTGTCTTCTTCGCTACCGTCGTGAAGGTTTTGGAATCCACCTGTTTGATGGAAATTGTATCCCACGGAGCGCCGGTGACGGGATAGTCGTGGCCATCATATTTCGCTGTGTAGCTGGAGTTAATCTTTGTGCCGTCAGCCTGTTCACCCGTAGTAGTTAGTTTCACCCCGTCTTCCGCTGGTCCCCGCGTCATGGTCATACCTTTTACCGGGGCTGTAGGGTTGAACTTCGATTTTCCCAAGTTGAGGTTCCAGGTCCCGAGGGTTTCGTCGGCCCCAAACGCTCCGATGACGGTGATTACTAAAACTGTAAACAGCTTTACAAGAATGTTTCGCATTGTTTTTTTCCTCGGTCAGTGGTTTGAACCAGGATTTGCATTCCTGTCACCAGCCAGTATACTCCCGATCGCCTCCTTCGGGGCCGTTCTTTTCCGTTCCATCCCGAGAGATTCGGACGGGCCACGAAGGGGCCAGCCCCGCCTCTTCCGGGTACGGGAAAACCAGGAATTGCCACCGTGTCCAAGCGACTTCTCAGACACCTCTCCGTCCCCTCCCTCCTTCGCCCGGCTTGGTTCCCCTTCGCCGTGCCTATCCGGCTGGCACTGGCAGAGCCTAATCTGAGAGCGGATGGTCCACGGCAGCCGCAATCTACAACACCTTCTTTGGTGACGTACTTCTTCCGGGGTCGGATCGCGGCTTGAAAGCAGGGCCACGTTTGGCCGTTGGCTTGCATTTGGAAATGTAGGCAGGCTGTCCCGGTGGTGACCATTTTTGCTGCTTCCGGAATATCCTTGGCCGCGCCAAAGAAGAGCAGCGTCAAGCGCGGCACGGGACAGTCCGGCGAACTCCCCAATTGGAGTTTAACGATAGCCCTCAGTTCGGACCATTTAACTCTCGCCCTTCCCTTGGAAGGTGACTCTGACCGCACTTCGTCACTTGACCATGCGTGGCACTCACTCGCACCTCGTTCCCCGCTGGCCCGCGCGGACAGCCACAATGTGACGCGCCCGGCGCAAAGGAGACAAACGACATCCTGGGATGCTGGTGGGTGCGGTTCCCTGGGTATCTGCTTCAATGGCTTGACAACATGCGCCAGAAGCCGCGTAGAATCGCGCTGGTAACAGCTACGGGTGTGAGGGCTGGCCTGGCGATCCAGCCAAAGGTCGATGATCGCTGCATCGCTGGAAGTGGTTGTCATAACAGTCCTTATGGTGTGTTGCGGTCATCCATGTGGAAGCATGTTTGCCAACGACCATCAAATGATCACTTTTTGTTGGCTGGACAAAACAACTGCGGCGCTGCCGGGCGCGTCGTCGTGCCACGCGATCTTGTGCACGCATTGACCGAACCGGGATAGGGATCGGGCGAAGCCATCTGTTGTCGTAGCTTAAGCTTAAGCTATCGGCTGTCAGGCGGATTGCGCCTGGATGACGCACCATCCGGAAGTTGACCGGCCGACAGATTCGGCTTTCCATGCCGTGGTTCAGGTGGCCACTTATAACCGAGAAACTGGAGAGGCCGTCGGAGAACTAGACTGGAAACTGGGAGTTTGGATGATTCGTCTGAGGTTCATAGTCAGAGTTCTGTTTGGTTCCGGTCCTGGCCCAAACCCAACCTGTTGCGCAGCAAGCATTTGTCGCTCGAAAAACACATGGTCTCCGAACGCCTCGCGCCGCAGGTGGAGATTACTACGTTATTCGAGCCTGTTCCGGCCGCTGAGCGTTCCGCGCCCGGCACATCAGAACTCACACGACCGCGACCTTAATGTTATGAATCGGGGGTAGCGAATCGAACAGGCAGTTCCACTGCTCACCGCCCTCTTTTCCGATCCACAGATGACCGGTCGTGGTGCCGAAATAGAGTGCAGGTGTCTTGAGCCGGTCGATGTCCATGGCGTCGCGCTGGACGGTGAAGTAGCTCTGCTTCTTCGGCAGCCCGTGCGCGAGACGGCTCCACGAGTTGCCGCCATTTTCGCTCCGCCAAACCGCCGGAGCGCCGCCGGGACAGGAGCGTGTCATCGGGTCCAGGGGCATGACGTACACCGTGTCGGCGTCGTGAGGGTGGACGACGATGGGAAATCCGAAGTCTGACGGCAAACCCTTGGCGATCGACCGCCACGAGTGGCCGTAGTCGTCGCTGCGCAGCACGCCGATATCAGGCCGCGGTCCGCCTGGCCCCGTCCAATCTGACCATCCGCCGTGGTTCTGCATGTAAAGCCTGCCGGGCGCGTCGTCGTGCCACGCGATCTTGTGCACGCATTGACCGAACTCGGGATAGGGATCGGGCGCGAAGCCAGCGCCGACGCCTTGATTGGACGCCCGGAACGTTTCGCCGCCGTCCTCGCTCAAATAGTGGCCGCCGGTCGAGATGCCAAGGTGCATGCGATTCCCGTCGCGAATGATCGTGTGCATGCAGAGTCCACCGTTGCCGGGGTGCCACTTGCGCGCGTGCTCGTGATTGCTGATGCCGGGCACCAGGTCCCACGAATCGCCGCCGTCACGGCTCCTGAACAAGGACGCTGGCTCCACGCCGCACCACAGTTCCTTCTTGCCGCCTCCGGCTTCGAGTGACCAGATGTTGGCGAGCGCGCGTCCGTCGTCCTTGGGGAACGCTGGCGCCGACTTCGTCTCCTTGAAGCTCTTCCCCATGTCCGTCGAACGCAACACCTTCATTCCGAAAAACGGATTGCAGCTTGAGGCATACAGGCGCGGTGTCCCACGTGTATCGATCAGCGTCGAGTACACAGGGATGCCAAGACCGAAGGGCCCGTGCAGCGAGAAGCTTCGCCGCGCCTTTGCGGCCTCGGCGACGAATACGCCCTTCTTGGTGCCGATAGTAAGAATGATTCGATCCGCCATCTTCAACCTCCTGAGACTGCCGGCAGGATTGTGACTACGTCACCCGGCATCAGCGTCGTGTCGATCCCGTCGTCAAGGTCGCGCACATTGTCAGAGTTCACGAACACGTTCAAATGCCGGCGCACCGTACCCGTTTCATCGCAGACATTGCGATAGAAAGCGGCTTGGCTCCGCTCGAGATCCTCAAGCGCCGCGCGTACGGTGTGCGCCGAGATCGAGATCTGCGCCGCGCCCGCACAGTACGCACGCAGCGGGCCAGGGACATGGATCGTGATGGTCGGTGCTAGGCCCATGGGGTGAAACGAAGGGTATCATTGGCGATTGGAATTATGCAACCAAAGCGGTTAGGGGTGCATTATCGAACAGTAGCTATCCGTCGGCCGTTTCTATCCGGATCCTCCGCTCAATTGCGGTGACGGCGGCTGCTTCCGCGATAGCAACGTTACAACGACTTCCGTGAGCGATCTTGTACAGCAGGGGCTGTTGCTGACCCCACGATAAGCCCATGTAGATCAGCGCAGCAACAAGACCAACGAGCCCTAAATGGAGTACAAAGCGTGACTCGATGTGCCTGCCCACCCATACCGCAAAGATGAACGGCATCACGGCAGAGGCGATCAGAATAGAGGCTAATTTAGAAAGGCTCGTTGCTCAAGTAGGTAGAGAGTTGGAAATACGATGGCGAAGACGAGCAACTCCGCAAGGAATCCTCCGACCAAGACGCGTCCCCACCGTAGCTGTGCGGATTTCATGCTCGCCATTCTAGTATTACTATGTTATAAATAAACAATCTGGTGTAGAATTGTTTTATGGGTTCACGCCTCT
>JAENWC010000049.1 GCA_016650235.1 Terriglobia bacterium | reverse complement strand
TTCTTTCTCTGCATCGGGGTGATCTCGGCGTTTTCCACCTATCGCCGCATCTCCAGCTATAAGGGCGACATGGAGGGCTTCATGCTGATTGTTCTGGCCTCGTTTTTCGTCCTGATGATGGTCGGTTTCGGCCTTTTCAGTTTCCTGCGCGCGCGAAACATTAACCGCTCATGAACGACGCCACAAGTCCTATCCCTGAATTGCCAGGCCAGTTCCCCTACACTCGCGGCATCTATCCTGACATGTACCGGAGCCGCTTGTGGACCATGCGCCAGTATGCCGGATTCGGCACAGCCGGGGAGAGCAACCGCCGCTACCAATACCTGCTCTCACAAGGTATCACCGGTCTTTCGGTCGCCTTCGACCTGCCCACGCAGATGGGCATGGACTCCGACCATCCTCTGGCAGCGGGCGAGGTGGGACGCGTCGGCGTTGCCATTTGCTCGGCGGCCGACATGGAGCGTCTGTTTGAAGGCATAAAGTTGGATCAGGTCACAACGTCCATGACCATCAACTCCACGGCGGCGATTCTCCTTGCCTTCTACGTGCTCACCGCCCGCCGGCAAGGCGCGGACCTCACCCGTCTTTCCGGAACCATTCAAAACGACATCCTGAAGGAGTACATGGCGCGCGGCACCTATATCTACCCGCCGCGCCCGGCCATGCGCATCATCACGGACCTGTTCGCCTGGACCTCGCGCGAACTGCCGCAATGGAACAGCATTTCCATCAGCGGTTATCACATTCGCGAAGCCGGCTCCACCGCGGTACAGGAAGTGGCCTTCACCATGGCCAACGCGATCGCCTATATCGAGGCGGCTGTGCAGGCTGGTCTCAATGTGGACGACTTTGCCCCGCGTCTCTCCTTCTTCTTCAATGCGCATAACGACTTTTTGGAAGAGGTGGCCAAGTTCCGCGCCGCGCGCCGGCTCTATGCGCGCATCATGCAGGACCGGTTTCATGCAAAGAACCCGCACTCGATGATGCTGCGCTTTCACACGCAGACCTCCGGGGCATCGCTCACCGCGCAACAGCCCGACAATAATCTGGTCCGAGTCACCATACAGGCGCTGGCGGCCGTGTTGGGCGGTACACAGTCGCTCCATACTAATTCGCGCGATGAAGCGCTGGCTCTACCGACGGAGGAGTCGGCCCGCCTGGCCTTGCGCACGCAGCAGATCATTGCCCAGGAAAGCGGAGTAACCAACACAGCCGATCCGTTGGGCGGCAGCTACTTCATCGAGGAGCAGACCACTCGTATTGAGGAAGAGGCGCTGGACTACCTGCGCCGCATCGACGGCATGGGTGGGATGTTGCGCGCGATCGAGTCCGGATTTCCACAATCTGAAATCGAAGCAGCCTCCTACCAGTATCAGCGCGCCATCGAATCCGGCCAGCAGATCGTCGTCGGGGTCAACGGATTTCAGATGGAGCGAGACGCGGCCATCCCCACGTTCCGGTTGGATGCCTCCGTTGAACTAGCCCAGCGCCGCGCGGTGGCGGAACTGCGCGCTTCCCGCAGTCCGGTCCCGGTGGAAACCAGCCTTGCCCTTCTCGACCAAGCCGCTCGATCCAGTGAAAATCTGATGCCTCGCATCATGGCCTGTGCCGAAGCAATGGTCACTGTGGGCGAGATCTCCGATTGCCTGCGCAAAGTGTTTGGCGAATACCGCGAAACAGCTTGAGGGCTTATGGAGTTTGCCGCGCTTTGCAGAGCGCTAATGTTTTTCGTTTAAGGCTTGTTGGATTTTTGTGGCCACTGCATCGGTTTCGGGGCCGGCTGGAGCCTTGGCTACCGCGATTCTGGCCTGATAGAGCAAAGAAGCACGGCGCTGGCTGTCGTCCAGCGCGGCGGGGCCGAACAAGAAGCTGGCCTGATATATGCCGGAAGCCATGCCGAGCTCGAAGACGGCGCGGGGTAGGCGGACCGGCAAGGTTCGGAACAGTTGCCTCGCTTGTTCGAGGTTGCCTGGGGAACCGGCGGTTTCACAGATAGCCTGGGTGAGACCCCACTGCAACGCGGCCTCTTCCAGTGATTCGGCTTGTGGACCGTAAAGGGGAGAACCGGCCGCTACCTGATCCAGACCGGCGGGCAACGTCATCGTGGAGAAGGAGGGAATGGGGAAGGAGAGGATCACCTCGCCTTCCGGGTGGGCCTTTTCGAAGTCGGCGTGGCATTGCCCCAACGCGGAGCCCTGACTGGCGGACGCTTTCTTGAGAGTCTCCATGTAACGCTGCATTTGCATGGGGTCAGCGGGTTTGCCGGCGGAGGCCTTCCGATAGCTATCCACTAGTTCCACGTAGCCACGGACCATACCCGAGAGCAGGACCAGACGCCAGCCGCGCGCCTGTTGCAAGTATTGGTTATCGGTTTGCGTGAGCCACTCGAGGTGCTCACCGGTCTTCTTGAGATCGCCCTTGGCAAAGGTAGCCAGAGCTGCTTTCCACCTCGAATCGGGCGTATCGATGCTGGAGGTTGGATCATTCTTCCCACAGCCGGAGATAAACAGGAGGAGTAGAAGCACAACGACGGGAACACGTAAAGCGCAAAGGGCGCTCGCCGCGCCGATGGGCACGGCAGCGCCACGTGGTTCAGGTTCGCGGCGAGCATTTCCCTTTTGCGCGTTCATGGTGCGAATTCACATTGTACCGTCAGAGCAGCTTCGAGTTTGCGCTTGTAGACTTTGTGAGAGACTTCGATGACGCCGAATTGCTCCAGGTGCGGGGTGAGGTACTGTACTTCCAGCAGCAGGAAGCCGCGTTCGGCCAGACGCGCTACCAGGCACGCCAAAGCAACCTTCGACATATCGCGGACCGTATGGAACATGGACTCGGCAAAGAATGCGCCGCCCAGATGCACACCGTAGACTCCGCCGGCGAGTTGTCCCTCCACACGGACCTCGATCGAATGAGCCTTGCCTTGCCGGTGCAATTCTCCATAGACGTGGCGGAACTCCGGGGTGATCCAGGAGTCTTGTTCACCGGCTCGCGCGCAGGCGGCCATTACGGCGTCGAAGTCCCGATTGAAGGTAACCTCGAAGCGCCGCTGGCGTAGAGTGCGCGCCAGGGAGCGCGAGATGTGGAAACTGTCCAGTGGAAGGATGGCGCGGCGCGGGGGGCAATGCCAGGTGACCAGTCCGGTCCCGAGGTCCGCCATGGGAAAGAGTCCTTCGCGGTAGGCGGCTTCGAGCATGTCGAGGCGGAGCGAACGGGTGACGGCTTTGATGTCCGGCATCAGGAGTCCGCAAAGGGCCGTCCAGGCCCACGATGAACGCTTGCATCGGCCAGGCTCGACGCTGGGGAGAACTCCGTTTTGCGGGCTGTTACTGAGGAGAGGAGGCGGTGATAGAGATCGTTGTAGGCCTTGGCGGATTGGGCCC
>JAENWC010000048.1 GCA_016650235.1 Terriglobia bacterium | reverse complement strand
CGCATCTTCTTCACCGCCGAAGACCGCGGCCGCAGTGCCATACACATGATCCCGGTCACAGGCGGCGCAAGCCGTCCCGTCGTCTCCGGCTCCAGCCATATCGACGAACCCCTGTTCACCCCGGACGGCAAGACCATGGTCTATACCGAACAGTCCGGCTCCCGCCCCGCCGAAATCTATCGCGCCGAATCCGGCGGCGCTCCCGTCGCCGTCACTAAACTCAACGACGCCATCCTCAACCAGCACCAGCTCACGCCCTATGAGGAGTTCTGGGTGGAAGGCGCGGAACGCGCGCAAGTGCACAGCTTCCTCCTCAAGCCGCCTGGCTTCGATCCCACCAAACGCTATCCCCTGCTCGTCCTCATACACGGCGGCCCGCAAGGCGCATGGGGCGAATACTGGAGCTACCGTTGGAACCCGCAAGTCTTCGCCGCCGCCGGCTTTGTGGTGATCATGCCCAATCCGCGCGGCTCCACCGGCTACGGCCAAAAATTCACGGACGAGATCAGCGGCGACTGGGGCGGCAAAGTCTATGAAGACCTCATGGCCGCCGTCGATCATGCCTCCCGCTTCGTCTATATCGACCCGGAACGCATCGCCGCCGCCGGCGGCAGCTACGGCGGCTACATGGTCAATTGGCTGCTCGGCCACACGCAGCGCTTCAAGGCCTTTGTCTCGCACGCCGGCGTCTATGATCTGCGCAGCATGGGCGGGGAAACAGAAGAGCTCTGGTTCACCAACTGGGAATTCGGCGGCATGCCGTGGGACAAGCCGGAGGTGTACGAGCGCTGGTCGCCGAGCAGTTTCGCAAAGGAATTCAAGACGCCGACTCTGGTGATCCATGGCGAGCAGGACTACCGCGTCCCCTACGGACAGGGCCTCCAACTCTTCACTGCCCTACAAGTCCAGAAAGCGCCCTCAAAGCTCCTGCTGTTTCCCGACGAGGGCCATTGGATCGGCAAACCGCAAAATAGCCTTCTCTGGTACAAGACCTTCCTCGAATGGATCGGCGAATGGACCCGGAAGCCAGGAGCCGGTATCTGACATGCGGTACGCTCTCATTCCACTGATCTGCTGTCTGGCCCTGGCAGCCGATGACAGCCAAATCAATTGGCCCTCCTTTCGGGGCGAGAAGGCCTCCGGCGTCTGGACCGGCCCGGCCACCGCTACTACCTGGAACGCGGAGCAGCCGGCGAACGTTCTCTGGAAAACACCCATCCCCGGCCTCAGTCACGCCAGCCCCATCGTTTGGGGTGACCGCATCTTTGTCGTCTCCGCCGTCCGCGCCGATGGCGCTGCGCCGCTCAAGCTCGGTCTCTACGGCAGCGGCGACTCGGCCAACGATTCGGTGGAACAAAGCTGGAAGATCTTCTGCCTCAACCGCCGCACCGGCAAACTTGTTTGGGAACAGACCGCCCACAAGGGCCAGCCCAAAGTCGCCCGCCACACCAAAGCCACGCACGCCAACACTACCCTCGCCACCGACGGCCAGCGCCTCATCGCCTTCTTCGGATCCGAGGGCCTGTACTCTTACTCGCTCGACGGCAAACCGCTTTGGAAGAAGGATCTCGGCATCCTCGACATGGGTCCGGAAAAGGAGCTGCAATGGGGTTTCGCCAGCTCCCCCGTACTGCACTCCGGCAAGATCGTCGTGCAGTGCGACGCCAAGCAGAATCCTTTCCTCGCCGTCCTGGATGCGCGCGACGGCCGGGAAATCTGGCGCACATCCCGCGCCGGCGTTTCCGAACGCAGTTGGGCCACGCCGGCCGTCGAGAACATCGGCGGCAAGCTGCAAGTGATCACCAACGGCTGGCGCTTCATCGCCGGCTACGATTTTGCAACGGGCAAGGAGTTGTGGCGGCTCCGCAGCGAAGGCGACATCCCGGTTCCCACGCCCGTCACCGCCCACGGCCTGCTCTACGTCACCAACGCCCACGGCGGGCAAGCGCCCCTTTACGCCATCAAACCCTCCGCGGCGGGCGACATCTCCCTCACCGGCACCGATCGCACCAACCAACACATCGCCTGGAGTGAGCAGCGCAACGGCGCTTACATGCAGACCCCTGTCATCTACGGCGAACTCCTCTATAGCTGCTCGGACCGCGGCGTTCTCAAGTGCTACGACGCCCGCACCGGCAAGCGCCACTATGAGCAGCGCCTCGGCGAGGGCACGGCCGGTTTCTCCGCCTCTCCCGTGGCCGCCGCCGGCAAACTCTATTTCACCAGCGAGGAAGGCGAAGTCTTCGTGATCAAAGCGGGTCCGGTCTTTGAACTGCTCGCCAAAAATCAAATGGGCGAAACCGTAATGGCCAGCCCCGCCATCTCGGAAGGCGTGCTTCTGTTCCGCACCCGCGGACACATGGTCGCCATCGCGGAATCCAGTCTCAAACGCTAGCCCGCATGGGCGCCTACGCCACGCACGGACAACTTCTGGCCAACACGATTGGCCATGGCGCTGGAGTCCTCTTGTTCGGCATCGTGCTCGCCCTGCTGGTGCGCCGGCGCACCGCCAGAACCGCCGCCTTCGCCTCCGCCCTTGCCCTGCTTTGGAACCTCTCCTCCTTAGCAGGCCTTGGCCTCGCCTCGCAGCCCGGCATCTTCCCGGCGCTGGTTGATGCCGCGGGTTTCGCCGCTCTCAGCTTTCTCCCCGCACTCCTTCTCCAACTTTGCCTCGAACGACATTCCCGTACCGTCATCACCCTCGGCTATGCATTCTCCACCCTCGCCGCCGCGCTGCATACCGCCGAACTGTTCCTCGACGCGCGGAGCTTCCACCAACTCGGCGTCTGGACCATCGCCGCCGGTTTCGCCGCCCTCACCGCCATCTCCATCGTCCAGCAAAAAGCGGGACGCCGCCTCTTGGGTCAGCGCCTGGCCGGCTCCATGGCGCTCTTTCTCCTCGCCGTCTCCATGTCCCACTTCGGCTTCCAAACCGAACTTGCCTGGCCCTTCGAACTGATCCTGCATCAAGCCGGAATCCCCCTCGCTCTCGTCGTGCTCCTCCAGGACGTTCGCTTTGTCCTCCTCGACGCCTTCCTCAGGTTCCTCGCCAACGTCCTGCTCGCCGGCCTCTTCGTCGGGTTCCTCGCCTTTGTATGGATCTCGATTGCCCCCGCCTCTCCGTTGTCTCCCTTCTCGCAAGGACTCCTGCTCCTCGCAGGGATCCTCGTTCTGGTTCTCTACGCCGTCCTCCGCACGCGCCTCCAACGCCTCCTCACACACATCATTTTTCGCCAACCCGACATCGCGCAAACTCGAGAGCTGCTCCGCAACCTCGCCGCCGCTTCACAGAACGAAGAACAATTCCTGCGGCAGGCCGCCTCCGTCCTGGCCGCGTGCATGGATGCCAGTCTCCCCGCTCCCGGCGAACCGGCTGCAATGATCCTCCCCCTCCGTCTTGCGCATGGCGCGCTTCTGAACGTCAGACTCGGCGAGCGCTCCGGAGGACGGCGCTATCTCAGTGAAGACATCGAAGCTCTCTCCGAACTCACCGCCTACATCATCGAACTCTGCGACAACCTCAGGGAAACCGAGCTCCGCCGCCTTGTCTCCCAGGCTGAACTGCGCGCCCTACAGGCCCAGATCCATCCTCACTTCCTCTTCAACGCCCTCAACACCCTCTATGGCGTAATCCCGAAACAAGCCGCCACCGCCCGCCGGATGGTCCTCAATCTCTCTGACCTGTTCCGCTACTTCCTGCGACCGGAACAAACCATTGTCACGGTGGAGGAGGAACTCCGCATCGTCGAGGCCTACATCGAGATCGAAAAGCTCCGCCTCGCAAACCGCCTTACCGTTGAGATCTCACTCGCGCAGGATGCGCAAAGCGAACAGATCCCCATGCTCTCCATACAGCCCCTCGTCGAAAACGCCATCAAACACGGCATTGCCCGCAACCCGACGCCCGGCCGCCTCTCCATCTCCATCCACCTCGAACCTCCCCATCTCATCGTCCGGGTGCAGGACACCGGCTCCGGCGCCCAGAGCGAACCCGATCGTTCCGGCACCGGCACCGGACTTGAAAACGTGCGCCGCCGCCTCCACATCTGCTACGGCGCCGATGCCAGCCTCGTCCTGGATTCGTCTCCGGCGGGCTCCACCGTTCTCCTGCGCCTCCCTTCGCGATGCCTGGTTGAGATCCCTCAATGAAAGCTCTCATCGTTGACGACGAGCCCATCGCGCGGCAGATCCTCCGCGAACTCCTCGAAGACTGCCCCGGCGTGCAAGTGGCAGGCGAAGCCTCCACCGGCGTCGAAGCCCTGCAGCGCATGATCACTCTCCGCCCCGACGTCGTATTCATGGATTACGAGATGCCGGGCCTCGATGGGCTCGCCACCGTCAACTCACTACAAGGCCCCTCATCGCCTGCCATCATCTTCGTCACCGCCTATCAACAGCACGCACTGGCCGCCTTCGACGCCGGCGCCGTCGACTACCTTCTCAAGCCCGTCCGCAAAGAGCGCTTGCAGGCAGCCCTGAAAAAGATCGCAAGACCGGCCGCCAATCCAGGCGGGCTCCGTAAAGTCATGGCGCAGTCAGGCTCGGACATCATCCTCATCGATACCGCGCAGGTAGCCGCCTTCCAGGCCGATGGCGAAACCATCTATATTCTCTCCGGCAAGAACCGTTATCCTTCCACCTACACCCTCAAAGCCCTCGAATCGCTCCTCCCCTCCCCGCCCTTCCGCCGCATCCACCGCCAAACCATCATCAATACAGACCACATCCGCCGCATCTCCCCGCTCTCCAGCCGACGCTGGTTGCTCACGCTCACGGGCGGCCTCGAAGTTATCGTCAGCAAACGTCTCGCCACCATTGTCCGCAGCCAAACTAACTGGTAGGAATCAGTGATGGCAATGCTGGACGTTAGCATAGACATCCGGTCCGTGAGTGCGTTCAAGCGCAAGACGAGCGATGTTTTGGAACAAATGCGTGACAGCGGACATCCGCCGATGCTGCCGGATGAATTGAGCCGCCCCGGCGACTAACTCCCTAAGTATGGCGTCTATTGACCCACTTGGCGGCGACTACGCCGGCCAGCAGGAGTCGATCCACATGTTGAGCGTGGTCCGGTGCCAAGTCGGAGTCCGGCCAGTGATGTAGGGCTCCATCTCGGCTTCGAAGCGGGCGATCAGCGTGTCGCGGTCGATTAGTCCCGCTTGAGCCAAGTACATCACGTCGCGTATGTCGCGCTCGGCACTACGCTCCAATTTCGTAAGAGCGAGGTCATGTGGTTCAAGTGCCCAAAGCCGCACTTTAGATTTAGACCACATAGGAAAGACGCGGGCGAGCCGCCGCTCGTAGCGTCGGGATAGTTAGCCACCCGGACGTGATCGATGTAGACACGGTGCTTTTTCTGAAGGAGCGACCCCTTGCCCGCAATCTCGGCGACCCAATCAGCTAGCTGCTTCGGAAGGACGCTTAAAACATCAAGATCAGCGGTTTCGCGCCCGAACCCGTAGTGCTGGCTAACGACGAAGCCGCCGATACAGTGGAAGTCCGCGGGCTGGTCGAGGTGAGCGTCGAGTTCAGAGAGGAATGAAAACCATGGCTCGACAGGGCGATCAGCCGGCATGGTGCGAATCCTGGGGTTGAAGAGTAGTTACTACGTTCCAATGCTTCGCCAGCGGGGACCGATTCGCGCGCACCCACTCACGGGTCGCCGCGGGCATCGTGTCCCAGCAGAGTGTCGATTCTTCCAGAAGGCGTGCCCGTTCCAACTCGTGGGCCGCAGCCATGAGTTCCGATGTCTCAACACCCGCTGCCTGAAACAAGAATCCCATACGGTTCTGCAGGCTTTGAAGCTTCGCCTGCCGGACCAGCCAAGGCAACTCCATTTCGCCGGCATACTGCTGGACCAGCCAGGGAAGCCCTTCGACAACACGCGAATCTACGTCCGATTGCGATAAGACCGACAACAAGAAGGCCTCGGGACTTGGCTTGGCGCGCGCCGGGGAAACATGAGCGAAGAGCGGATACCCCAACGCACTCATTTGCCTCCGGAAATGGTCGGCCGTCGAGTCTTGATGCGTCGGCTTGCGGACCGCATTCATGCGGCTCCGAAGAGCCTTCGTTAACGGCCTTGATCCCCTTTCGAGCAGCGACAGGTAGGGCTGCGAGACTCCGAGCAGGGCTGCAGCGTCAACCTGCGTCAGGCCGCTGTGTTTTCGCCAATGCTGTAAGCTGGCCGCCATCGTCTCTATCCTATCATGTAATATTACAAAAGGCTGCACCTATCTTTGCCCAAGGCTTGCCGGAGCCTAGACATCGAGCCCAATCTCGTCTGCGAGAGTCTCATCAACGCTTTCGAAGATGGATTCCCAGATTTCGAAGGAAACGAACTGCGGCGTGTAGGTTCGGGGCGGACTAGTCCAAATCCAACCACCCGCCGGTTCCGACAAAACACGCAACTCCTCCAGCTCCTCGTACGAGATGTGACTCCCACCCGTACCGATGGCTGTCTCCGTGCAAGGCGTCCCAAAGTCGTACTCGTTTCCCATCATCCAGCCAGCGGCCCAGCAGTCTTGGCTGATTGCCGCTAAGCGCCTAACTCCCTGCCAGCCTTGTAATCCTCAATGCAGACTTGTAATATTTGATAAGTGCGATATGCGACGCCAACTCACTTACACCATCGTCTGTTTCCTGATGGCCCTCCCGGCCGCAACCGCCAAGGATGTCACCTTCTACAAGGACGTCCTCCCGGTTCTTCAGAAACGCTGCATCGAGTGCCACCGCGCTGGCGAGGCCGCGCCCATGCCGCTGGTCACCTACAAGGATGTCCGCCCCTGGGCCAAGGCCATCCGCGAAGCCGTCAAGATCAGACGCATGCCCCCGTGGCACGCTGATCCACACTACGGATCCTTTTCCAATGACCGCTCTCTGTCCAATGAAGAAATCGAAACGCTCGCGCAGTGGGCCGATACCGGCGCCACCGAAGGCTCCTCCAAAGATGCCCCGCCCCCGGTTCAGTTTGCCGAGGGTTGGACCATCGGCAAACCCGATGCCATCATCCCCATGCCGGAACCCTTCCCAGTCCCCGCGAAAGGCACCGTCGAATACACCTACTTCATCGTTCCCACCGGCTTCACCGAAGACAAATGGATCGATAAGATCGAGGTCCGGCCCGGGTCGCGAGCCGTCGTACACCACATCGTCGTCATGGCCCGCCCGCCCGGATCGCCTTACCTCAAGAGCATCCCGATCGGAAAGCCCTATGTCCCTGACTCCAAATCGAGAGCGGCGAACCGTCCTCCCGCCGGCAACAAGGGCGTTCTCGAAGGCGCGGAGACAGGCTTTGTGGAAGTGGTCACCGTCTATGTTCCCGGCGGAGTCGCCTACCAGACCAGGCCCGGTCAGGCGCGCCTCATCAAGGCCGGCAGCCATCTCATTTTCCAGATGCACTACACCGCCAACGGCACCGCCGCCACAGACCTCAGCCGCGTCGGCATCGTCTTTGCCAAGGAGCCCCCCAAGGAGCGCGTCTTCAACACCTTCCTCACAAATCGCAGTTTGCGCATCCCACCCGGGGCCAGTTCCCACCGCGTCGATGCCATGACCGTCCTGCATGAAGATGTCCAAGTGCAGGCCCTGTTTCCTCACATGCACCTGCGCGGCCAGGCTTTCCAGTACGTGGCAAAACTTCCCAGCGGAGAGTCGATGACGCTGCTCCGCGTCCCCAAGTACGACTTCAACTGGCAGTTGACCTACTTCCTGGACCAGCCCGTCAATCTACCCAAAGGCACTGAACTGACGGCCACTGCCTGGTTCGACAATTCACCCAACAACAAGTACAATCCAGACCCCGCCGCCGAAGTCTTCTGGGGTGATCAAAGTTGGGAGGAGATGATCGCCGGCTTCATCGATTTCGTCATCCCCGCCGGCCTCGACCCGGCCTACATCGCCAAGCCCAGGAAGGTCCAGACCTCTTCCGTCGTTGCTCCGCTGGATTGAATGCCTGGTTAGCCCCGCCCTGAAACGGGCGGGGATCCGGCTCACTTCGCCCAATGCATCGCGACACTAAACGCAAGCCCCGCCCCGGGACCGCTGCCAGTGGGGCCGGCAGTGCTACTGGCCGGGATGAGCTGCGGATAGAGGATTCGCTCCCCGTCAGCGGAAATGGCATAGGGCTGGTAGTCCCCGCCGCTGTGCGGTATGTTTAGGGCCGTCATCCGGACCAGCTCCTTGGGACTGTCCGGTTCCAGCGTGTCCCCCTTGGCGATGACGGTGGCTGACAGCAGCGGGCCTGTGAAAGCGATATTCACGGCGGGAGAATCCAAGTTTGGCGCGATAGCGTGGTACAGCAACTCCTTACTGTCCCGCTTCCAACGGGGCCAGTCGCCGCCGCGATTCGAAATTTGATAGCGCCCGCTACCGGCCGGGAACGGCTGCACGTAAACCTCATTCCGTCCCGTCGAATTCGAAGTGTACGCGATCCATTTTCCGTCCGGTGAGATCTGCCCGTGCGTCTCGATGGCGGGCGTGGAGATCAGCGGGGCCGGTTTCTTATCGCCCTCGAGCGGCAGAACCCAGAGATCGCTTCCCGTTTTCGGGTCCTGGACCCAGAACACAATCCGCTTCCCATCCGGCGACCACGACATGGGCGCCTTCAGAGTCTCCGACTCAAACAGCAATTCCTCCTTCCCCGATCCGCTCGAAAGGGTTTGGTACAGTCCCCACTTGCCCTTTTGCAGTGCGCTGTACACGATCCGGTTCCCGTCCGGCGACCAGACTGGCATCGAGTTATGATGCGAGGCGTCAAAGGTCAGGCGCGTCACAGAGCCTCGCGGCTCCAGCACCCAGACGTCGCCCCCGCTGGCCTCATGACGGTGAACCGCGACGCGTTTTCCATCCGGCGAAACTTCGATGCCGCGATAGGGTCCCTGCGGACCTACGGTTTCACCCGCTCTCCCCGTGCGGTCGATCCACGCCAATTGCCAGTCCGCTGTTTCCGAGGTACCGGCGCCCCCACCCGCGCCGACTCCGCCTTGGTAATAGACCAGGACGCCGTTGGTAGAAAGCGAGAAACTGCCCTGGCCATTAGACGACGAATAGGCAACCTCATCGGCCAGGCGCACCGGTTCGCCGGTCAACGCCAGTTTTCCCTCTTGAAACGCCCGGGCGTATACCGTGTTCTCGCGCTGGAAAACCAGATAGCCTGCCTCGGCGTAGGCGATGTTCGATTCCGCGGCCATTACGCGGGTCCTTTCTTTTGACCCGAGGGTTCCCGCATAAACCGCGCGCTTGGAGGCTTGCTGAGTCCAGGCGGTGTATAGGAAGCGGTTGCCATCGGGCAAAAAGTGGGGCCAGTAATGTCCCGTCTCTTCCTGGCCGAGCTTGGTGATGGCTTCCGGCTTTCCACCTTGCGCCGATACACGGAACAGGCCCGACGTCGTCCCGAACACGATGGTTCCCTCCAGGTTCCACGCGCCCCCGTGGAAACTCGCGGTGTCGCAGATGTCCTGCGGCGGCCCGCCCGTTGCTTCGATCTTCTTCAGTTTTCCAGCGACGATGAATCCGATCGAGCGTCCGTCAGCGGACCAGAATGGCATCTCCGCGCCGTCGGTTCCCGCCAGCTTCTGGGGCGTCACAGAACCGAGCGGCCGCACAAACAGTACATAGGGGTCCGCAAAGTTGATACGAGTGGAAAAAACCAGGCTCCGCCCATCCGGTGATATCGCGAAATTCGAGCCCGCGTAGGAGTGAGCGGAAAAGCTGGGAATGGAAGCCGGCGCCGCGGTCACGCTGATGGGGACGCGGAAGCGAAACTCCTCCTGGACACGCGCTCCTCGCAAGTAGAACCACGCCGGCACCGCCAGCGCCACCAGCAGGATCGCCGCCAGCGCCGGCAACATCCGAAAGAGGATTTGCGTTTTCCCCCATGCAGGTGCGGCCGGAGCCTTTAAGCCAGTGTCCGCGCCCGCTTCGGCCACCCATTCGAGCTCGGCAAGCAGGTCCCGCGCCGTTTGCCAGCGCTCGTCGGGATCCTTGGACAGGCAGGTTTTCACCACGTGGTCGAGTGCGGCCGGGGTCTCCGGCTGCGCGCTCGAAAGCGGCTCAGGCGTAGACGTCGCAATCGCCGACATCAGCAGCACACGGCTCTTGCCTTCAAACGCCTTCTTCCCGGTGATCATCTCGTGCAGCACGGCGCCAAACGAAAAGATATCGGTCCGTGCGTCCGCCTCGATTCCTTCCAGTTGCTCGGGAGCCATGTACTGCAATGTCCCCAGGATGCTGCCCATGGTGGTGAGGTCGGTACGCGTGGGGGCCTGCGACGCCGATATGGACGTACTTTTGGGAGCTTTCCACTTCGCCAATCCGAAGTCGAGAAGCTTGGGTCCGCTCTCGGTCAGGATCACGTTAGAGGGTTTCAAATCGCGATGCACCACACCGCGGCGGTGCGCCTTGTCCAGCGCATCGGCCATCGCGATGGCCAGTTTCAAAGCCTCGTCCCAGGGCAGCGGTTCGCGCGAGATACGCGCCGCCAGCGTCTCGCCTTCCAAAAACTCCATCACCAGGAAGCTGCGATTGTCTTGCTGCCCAATGTCGTGGAGCACGCAGATGTTGGGATGGTTTAAAGAAGCGATGATTTGCGCTTCGCGCTCGAAGCGTTGCCGCATTTCCGTATTTTCGGCCCACTGTGGCGGAAGCACCTTGATGGCCACCGTCCGGTCCAGCCGTGTGTCGACGGCCTTGTAGACTTCGCCCATGCCGCCCGCGCCAATCGGCGTTTGAATCTCGTATGGCCCCAACCGCGTGCCTGGCACTAGCGTTGTCATTTCTCCCCCTTTTCCACTCCAGCCATCCAGTCTCGAATCACGGTCAGGCCATTGGATGGCGTTACGAGCCCCCTGGTTGCGCCGAGTGCGGAGCCTGCCTGGCCAGGCGGGAAGTAGAAAAATGGGGCAAAGGGAGTCGCCGATGATCCGCCACCTAAAGTGCCGGGCACCCGAAATGTAAAGCCCCTCAGAACCAAACGCTGCCCATCGGGAGTAACATCAGACATATGCCGGGTCGGATCCACCGCCGTAATCAGGCGATTCGCGGTCAGGAACAGTAAACGCGGGACACCCGACTCGAGTGTCCCCACCGTCTTGATGTCCGCCGCCATGACCCTGCCGTCCGGAGCCCTGTAGAAGAGTTCTTTCCCGTCCTTCCTCCACCTCGGCTGTCCGCCGCCATCCCTGGAAACCTGAATTTTCTCATCCGCTTTGGGAAACGACGTTACGTACACCTGATACGAACCGGACTCATCCGAAGTATAGGCCAGCCATTTCCCGTCGTAGGAGAACTGCGGCTCGTTTTTCCGGAAATTTCCCTGGACCACGGGAAACGGTTTCTTGTCGCCGGTCAACGGAAGCACGTAAATATCGGGCGCGGCCCCCTGGCCCGATAGGTAGGCGATGTACTGCCCATCCTTGGACCAGTCTTCCACCACCTCATCCCCCGGCGTTTCCAGCAGCGGCGTCTCAAAGCCGGACCCATTGGCATTCTTGAAGTAGATATCAGCGTTGCCCTTTCGGTAGGTGGTAAAGGCGACCCGTATTCCGTCCGGCGACCAGACCGGGTTGAGGTCGTCGGCCGGATCCAGGGTCAAGCGGGTGGAAACCCCCGCCCGTTGCCATTCGATTACCCAGATATCCGAGCCGGCGGCTCCCGTCTCCTGCCGCGTTACAGCAATCCGTTTTCCGTCCGGCGAAAGGTCCATGTCCCCGAGTGGCCCCGGCTCCACGGCGTCCGCCACTACGTTCCCGGTTCGGTCGAACCAGGCGAAGGTTACATTGATTCCCGTTCCCGCCCGGCCGGCGGGACCGCCTGAGCCTTGAAAGTAGATCAACGCGCCATTCTGCGAGACATCGAAAGCGCCGCGCCCGCTGGCGGGATTTGAGAAAACCTCATCGGCCACGTGGACCGGTTCTCCACTCAAGGTCCGGTTCTTTGCGTCAAACGGCTGCGCGAACAAGGACGCTTCGCGATGGAAAACGACATATCCCGGCGCTGCGTAGACCACATTCGATTCGGCGGTCATCAGCTTTGTCTTGTCCTTCGAGTCGAGACTCCCGATATACACCGCGCGGGCCGAGGCCTCTCCAGACCAGGCCAGGTACAGGAAGTGACGCCCATCGGGTAGAAAACCCGGCCAGAAATGTCCGCTTTCTTTCCCTGCCAGCTTGGTGATCGCTGCCGGCTTTCCCCCCTCCGCCGAGACGCGTTGCAACCCCTTCGCGGATCCAAACAGAATGGTCCCCTCCGCACTCCAGGCGCCGCCGGAAAACCCCGCGGCCTCTCCAATATCCTTCGGAGCGCCTCCCGTAGCGCTCACCTTCTTCAATCGCCCGCCGGAAACAAACGCGATGTAGCGGCTATCGGGCGACCAGAATGGTTGCGCGGCGTCCTCGGTTCCACCTAACCGGTTGAATGCCAGCGCACCGGTCCGCCGGACGTACAGCGACGATGGTTCGTTAGACTCCGGCCGGGACACGAGGGCAATCGTCTGTCCATCCGGCGAGAGGGCGAATGCCGCCGCGTTCAACCCCATTACCGGTACGCGGAACTGGAACGGCTCGGGGGCTGCGGCGCCGCGGAAGTACATTGTTGCCGGAATAGCCAGCGCCGCAGCCACAAGCACTCCGGCGGCAAGCAGCACCCGCGTCATCTTGCTCTGCGTTCCCATCCCGCCCGCGGCCCATCCCCCGGCAGGCGCACCGCCATCGTTAATCCATCGAAGCTGGACCATCAGGTCGTGCGCGGTCTGCCAGCGGTCGTCGGGTTCTTTTTCCAGACACCGCTCCACTACATGCTCCAGCGCCCGCGGCGCACGTGGTTGCAGCCGCGTCAAAGGATCCGGATCCGCCGTCGTGATGGCGGCGATCAATACGGCCCGGCTCTTTCCCTCAAACGCTTTCTTGCCGGTCACCATCTCATACACAATGGCGCCGAAAGCGAAGATGTCGGCGCGCGCGTCCGCCGGCTTTCCTTCGAACTGTTCCGGAGCCGTGTACTCCAGGCCAAGGTCGCCGCCAGGCTTCACTCCCCGCGCCGCCACGGTGGCCGCAACCGCTTTGGGAACGGCCGCATCAGCCGCGGAAGGCCGCAATTCCGCCAGTCCAAAATCGAGCAGCTTCACGCCGGTCTTGGCCAGCACCACACTCGTTGGGTTGAGGTCCCGGTGCAACACCCCGCCGCGGTGTGCTTTGTCAAGCGCATCGCCGATCGCGAGCGCCACCTGCATCGCCTCGTTGAGCGGCAGCGCACCGCGCTGCAGGCGCGCGGCCAGCGTATCCCCTTCCACAAACTCGGTGACGACGAAATCCACCCCGTCCTGCTGTCCGATGTCATAGAGCAGTCCGATGTTCGGGTGAGACAGCGCCGCGACGGCCTGCGCCTGCTTGTCGAAGTGTTCCTTGATCTGCGGGAATTCGGCTCCGCCGGCCCAGTCCGGCGGGAACACGCGGAGCGCCACGGTGCGGCTCTCCTCAGCGTGAGTTGCTTTGTATAACTCACTCCCGTTCGCCGCGCCGAGCGGGGAAACAATTTCATAAGGACCCAGTTTTGTACCAACATCCAGGGACATGCTGCGGTCCATCCTACTGCGCCCGAATGCAAAACACAAGGGACTGCCAGTCTGTCAACTGTCAGCTTTGTTATGATCGAGTGCGTGACAGGTGTACTTCCACAAGAACTCATACGCCAGCATCGCGGGCGCATTTTGGAGCTGGCCTCCCGCCACGGAGCCCGCAACGTGCGGCTGTTTGGCTCGACAGCGCGGGGTGATGCAGGGCCATCGAGCGACATCGACTTGCTTGTGGAGATGGAGCCGGGCCGTAACTATTTTCACCTTGTGGCGCTTTGGCAAGACCTCGAGGAGCTGTTGGGCCGCCGCGTAGACATGCTTAGTGACGGCGGTGTCAGTCCCTACTTGAAAGACCGTATCTACGCCGAGGCTGTGCCATTGTGACGACCTCGTCTTCGTCCATCACATCCTTGACGCGGTTCGGCGGATCCTGGAATACACCGAGGGCGGCCGACGGGCAGGAACCGCGGCCAATAATGTCCGGACTCATTCGATGCCAGGCTGGTGATGGCTTCCGACTCGGCACAACCCGTGCCCGGTTCCGAATACGATGGTTCCTTCCGTGTTCCACGCGCCTCCCTGAAAATTCGCCGCTTCACAAATGTCCTGCGGAGGCCCGCCCGTTGCTTCAATCTTTTTCAGTTTCCCGCCGGCGATGAATCCGATTGAACGGCCGTCGTCCGACCAGAAAGGCCACGACGCGCCATCGGTTCCCGCAAGCGGCTGCGGGGGCACAGCGCCGAGCGGGCGTACGAACAGCGACATGGTGGCCCCCGCGGCTGTCCCAGCCGCAAAAACCAGCGTCCGGCCATCCGGAGAGGCATCGAAATTCCCGCTCGCGTACATGTGAACCGTTTGGCTGGGAACAAGAGCAGGCGCGGCAGTCCGGCTGATGGGTCGCGAAAGCGCAGCTCTTCCGGAGGCGATGCGCCGCGAAAATACAGAAACGCCGGTACAGCCAAGGCGGCTGCCAGCACCGCTGCCACCGCCAGGCTCAGCCGGCTCGTCTTTACCTGCACGACCGGAATCGGCACAGGCAAGCTGGTGGCCCCGCCTCCCGCGGCAACCCATTCGAGCTCGGCAAGCAGGTCCCGCGCCGTTTGCCAGCGCTCCCCGGCTTCCTTGGCCAGGCAGGTTCTCACGATGTGGTCGAGCGCCAGCGGAATCTCCGGCTGCGCGCCCGAAAGCGGCTCTGGTTCCGAGGTCGCAATCGCCGAGATGAGCAGTGCCCGGCTCTTGGAAAGCTGATAGCTGATAGCTGATCACTATTTCCAATTCATCGCAACAACAAACCCCATCGCCGGATCAGCGCCACGCCCGACCGGAGTGCCGGCTCCGCCCGACGGGACCACCTGATGATAAAGAATTCGTTGCGCATCCGCGGAAATGGCGTAGGTCTGGTAGTCGCCGCCGCTGTGCGGCAGGTTCAACGCCGTCATGCGGACCACTTCCACCGGCGTGGCATGCTCCAGCGTGGAGCCTTTGGCCGTCACCGTGGCTGACAGAATCGGCCCGACGAAGGGAACGTTCATGGCGGGAGCATCCAAGGTCGCCCCGATCGAGTGGTAGAGCAGCTCCTTGCCATCCTTCCTCCAACGCGGCCAGTCCCCGCCGCGATTGGATATCTGCCACCGGCCTTCACCGGTGGGGAACTGCTGAATATAGATCTCGTTCCGCCCCGTCAAATTCGACGTGTAGGCGATCCATTTCCCGTCGGCGGAAATCTGCCCGTGCGTCTCGGCTGCGGAGGTGGCGATAAACGGAGCCGGTTTCTTGTCGCCATCAAGCGGCAGCAGCCAAAGATCGCCTCCCGTCTTCGGGTCCTGCACCCAGAACACAAGCCGCTTGCCATCCGGGGACCAGGACATGGGAGCCTTCACTTGCTCGGATTCGAACAGCAACTCCTCATTCATCGATCCGGTGGACAAGGTCCGGTACAGTCCCCACTTCCCGTTCTTTTGCGAGCTGTAAACGATGCGCGTCCCATCCGGCGACCAAATGGGCATTGAGTTGTGGCGCGACGCGTCAAAGGTGAGACGCGTCACCGAACCGGCCGGCTCAATCACCCAGATGTCACCGCCCGACGCTTCATGCCGGTGGACCGCGACACGCTTTCCATCGGGGGAAACCTCCATGCCACGATACGGTCCCTGCGGGCCAACGCCTTCACTTGCCCTTCCTCCGCGGTCCACCCATGCCAATTGCCACTCGCTGGCCTCGGACGACCCGGTTGCGCCTCCGGCGGTGTCCCCTTGGTAGTAGGCCAGCACGCCGCTCGGCGACACCGCGAAACGGCCGCGCCCATTCACGGACCCCACCTCATCGGCCACGCGCACCGGTTCACCGGTCAACGCCAGCGTCTTCGGGTCAAACCGCTGCGCGTACACCGCGTTGGTGCGGTGAAACACCAGGTGTCCAGGCGCGGCGTAAGCGGCATTCGATTCCGCCGCCAGCACGCGCGTCTTATCCTTGGACCCGAGCGTCCCCACAAAAATCGCGCGCCGCGTGGCCTGTTGCGTCCATATCGTGTACAGGAAGCGGCGGCCATCGGGCAGGAAGCTTGGCCAAAAATGCCCTGTCTCATCCGGTCCCAGTTTGGTGATGGCTTCCGGCTTTCCGCCTTGCGCCGAAACACGGAATAACCCCTGCGCGTCTCCGAAAATGATAACCCCTTCGGCGTTCCATGTGCCTCCCTGGAAATTCGTCGCTTCGCAGATGTCCTGCGGCGGCCCACCCGATGCTTCAATCTTCTTGAGTTTCCCTGAGGCCACAAAACCAATAGAGCGCCCATCGGCCGACCAGAACGGCAGCGCCGCGCCATCGGTTCCCGCAAGTAGCTGCGGCGTCACCGAACCGAGCGGTCGCACGTACAGGAACGGGGTGGCCGTGGCGCCAGTCCCGGCCGAAAAGACGAGTGCCTGCCCGTCCGGCGAGACATCGAAATTCGCCGAAACGTAAGAGTGGACCGTCCCGCTGAGGACCAGTGCGGGCGCGGCCGTCAGGCTTACGGGTATGCGAAAACGAAGTTCCTCCTTGCCGGCCGGCGCGCGAAAATACAGAACCGCCGGAACGGCAAGGACCGCGGCCAACAGCGCCGCTGCCGCCAGCAACATCTTGAAATGGCGTGACACTTTCCACCGCGCGGCGGCTGCGGCGGGCGCAGGCAAACTCGTGTCGTCACCTGCCTGGGCAATCCATTCGAGCTCGGCCAGCAGGTCCCGCGCCGTTTGCCAGCGCTCGTCGGGGTCTTTTTCCAGGCACGTTTTTACCACGTGGTCCAGCGCGCGCGGTGCTTCCGTCTGCACGCTTGAGAGCGGCTCAGGAGCCGACGTCGCAATCGCCGACATCAGCAGCACCCGGCTCTTGCCTTCAAACGCTTTCTTTCCCGTGACCATCTCGTGCAGGACAGCGCCGAACGAAAAGATGTCGGTCCGCGCGTCCGCCTCTACACCTTCCAGTTGCTCGGGCGCCATGTACTGCAAGGTCCCCAGGATCGACCCCATCGTGGTGAGGTCGGTACGGGTGGGCGCTTGCGATACCGATATCGAATCGCTGCCGCTCTTGGGCGCTTTCCATTTGGCCAATCCGAAGTCCAGGATCTTCGGGCCGCTTTCGGTCAGGATCACGTTGGAAGGCTTCAGATCACGATGGATCACGCCGCGCCGGTGCGCCTTATCCAGCGCATCGGCCATCGCGCGCGCCAATTGCAGCGCTTCCTCCCACGGGACCGGACCCTGGCTGATGCGAGAGGCGAGCGTCTCGCCCTCCAAATACTCCATCACCAGGAAGCTGTGGTTGTCCTGCGTCCCAATGTCGTGCAGCACGCAGATGTTGGGATGGTTCAGCGACGCGATGATCTGCGCCTCGCGTTCAAATCGCTGCCGCATCTCGGTGTTTTCTGCCCACTGAGGCGGAAGCACCTTGATGGCGACGGTCCGGTCAAGCCGCGTGTCCACCGCTTTGTAGACTTCCCCCATTCCGCCCGCGCCGATCTGCGACTGGATTTCGTAGGGTCCCAGCCGTGTGCCAGTCGCCAGTGATGTCATTTTTTCACCTGCCCTACCCCCGCCGTCCAATGTTGAATCACCGTGAGGCCATTGGATATACTCCCCAGCACCCCAGTGATCCCCCCACCGCGGCCGCCGGTAAAGCTTGCCGCAGTACTGCCGGTCGCGAAAAATGGCGCGAAAGGAGAACCCAATCCGGCGCCCGGTCTCCCACCAAAAAGGCCCCTCATCAGAAATCGCTGGCCATCCGGAGCAGCGGAAGTCATGTGGCGGCTGGGATCCATTGAACTTGGAATGCTGGACCGGCCCGTGAACAGCAATTGCGGTACTCCGGACTCGAGTTTCCCGCCCGTCTTCATCTCCACCACCATCAACCTCCCATCCAGCCCCCGGTAGAAGAGTTCCTTCCCGTCTTTTCTCCAACGCGGCTGCCCGCCTCCATCGGTGGAAATCATCAGCCGCTGATCTCTCCCGGGAAACGACATCACGTACACCTGAAACATCCCCGACTCGTCCGAGGTATAGGCCAACCATTTTCCGTCGTAGGAAAACTGCGGCTCGTTCTTCCGGAAATTTCCCTGCACCATCGGGAACGGCTTCTTATCCCCGGTCAAGGGAAGCACGTAGATATCCGGCACGCTATTCTGGCTGGATAAGTAGGCGATGTGGTGCCCGTCTTTGGACCAGTCTTCCACCATCTCATCCACATTCGAATCGAGCAGCGGCGTATCCGCGCCGGCGCCATTGGCGTTCTGCACATAAATGTCCGCGTTGCCCTTCCGGTAGCTGGTGAAGGCGACACGCAATCCGTCCGGTGACCAGACCGGGTTGATGTCATCGGCGGGGTCCAGCGTAAGGCGCGTGGCAACGGCGGCGCGCTGCCAGTCGATGATCCAGATGTCGGCCCCCCCCGCCCCCGTATCCTGCCGCGTCAGGGCGATCAACTTTCCGTCGGGAGAAACGTCCATGTCGCCGAACGGACCCTGGTCTCCTGCCTCGGCCACCTCCCGCCCTCCCCGGTCAAACCAGGCGAAGCGCGCCGGACCGCCAATGTCGGCTCTGCCGGCGGGCGCACCGGCGCCCTGATAGTAAATCAGCACGCCGTTTTGCGAAACATCGAAGCTGCCGCGCCCGTTGGCCGGGTTCGAGAAAACTTCATCGGCCACGTGCAGCGGCTCTCCACTCAAGGTCCGCTTGCCCGGGTCAAATGCCTGCGCGAACAACGACGCTTCACGGTGGAACAGCACGTAACCTGGAGCCGCGTAGACGGCGTTGGTTGCGGCCGACATGAGCCGCGTCCTCTCCTTCGAGTCCAGCGTCCCCACCCACACCGCGCGGGCCGAGGGCTCGCTCGACCAGGCAAGGTACAGGAAGTGCTGCCCATCGGGTAGAAAGCTTGGCCAGAGGTGTCCGCTTTCCTTCCCTTGCGGCGTGCTGATCACGGCCGGTTTTCCGCCCTCGGCCGAGACGCGCTGCATTCCTTTTTCCGACCCAAACAGGATAGTCCCCTCGGCATTCCAGGACCCGCCCGAGAATCCGGCCGCCTCGGCGATGTCCTGCGGCGCGCCGCCGCCCACACTCACCTTCTTTAATCTGCCCTTAGCCGAGAAGGCGATGAAGTGGCTGTCGGGCGACCAGAACGGCTGCGAGGCGTCCTCTGTTCCCAGCAGCTTATTGAACGCCACCGACCCGACGCGCCGCACATACAGCGCCGGCGCTTCCTGGGAATTCGGCCGGGCCACAAGAGCAATCGTTTTTCCATCCGGCGAGAGACCGAAGTTCGCCGGGTTCGCCCCGACCACCGGCACGCGAAACTGGAACCGGCTGGGCGGGCCCGGTGCGCGAAAATACAGCGTCGCCGGAACAGCCAGCGCGGCTACCGCGAGCACGGCGGCTGCAAGCACGGCCCACGTCCACCAGGCCGGCTTTGCCTCGCCATCGTCCAACACCGCGGGCACTCCGCCCGAGGTCATCCAACGGAGCTTGACCATCAGGTCATGTGCCGTCTGCCAGCGATTCTCCGAGTCCTTGGCCAGACACCGCCCGACGATGTGCTCGAGCAAACGCGGCGCTCGGGGTTGCAAACTCGTCAATGGCAACGGATCAGCCGTCGTGATGGCGGCGATCAATACGGCCCGGCTCCTTCCCTCGAATGCCTTTTTGCCGGTGACCATCTCATACAGAATGGCCCCGAACGCGAAGATGTCGGTTCTTGCGTCGGCCGGCTTTCCTTCGAACTGTTCCGGAGCCGTGTACTCGATGCCGAGATCGCCGGACAGCTTCGGGCCGCCGACGCCTACAGTGGCCGAGGACGACTTGGGAATCAGTTGCGCCGGAGTGGACGCGCGCAATTCCGCCAGTCCAAAATCGAGCAGCTTCGCCCCGGTGGCTCCGAGAACTATGCTCTTTGGATGGAGATCGCGATGCACCACACCGGCGCGGTGCGCTTTGTCGAGCGCATCCCCGATTTCGAGGGCCACCCGCATCGCCTCACCCAGTGGGAGCGGCCCGCGCTCGAGCCGCGCCGACAGCGTGTCGCCTTCCACATATTCGGAGACGACGAAGTCCACGCCGTCCTGCTGTCCGATGTCGTAGAGCAGTCCGATGTGCGGATGGGAGAGGGAGGCTACGGCCTGCGCCTGCTTCTCGAAGCGCTCCTTGATGAGCGGGAATTCTGCCTCACCGGCCCAATCCGGCGGAAACACACGGATGGCCACCGTACGGCTGTCTTCGGCGTGAGTTGCTTTGTAGACCTGGCTCCCGTTCGCCGACTCGAGCGGGGAAACAATTTCATAGGGACCCAGTTTTGTGCCAGCTTCCAGGGACATGTGACGCGCGCCTCGCTTCGGTCTATGCTACTGCGCCAGAAGGCGAAACACAAGGACCGAGCGGGCAATTGCTGGTGCTGATGCTGGCCTCTCGCCGCGCAGCCAGGCCCCAAAAAATCACTCTGCCCTATCTGGAAACAACCCCGGCATCCAGCGCGAGGCGAGGGCGGCGGGAAAGGCGAGGCGCAACGGCGCGCGGGAGCTTTCTGAAGTCAGTACGCCCTTCTCAATGAGGGCCGAGACGATGCGGCGCGCATGGCGGTCCCCGGCCCCGACCACGCCCGCGGCCTCGCCGCGCCCCAGCTCACCGCGATAGAGGACAGCTTGGAGTATGGCGCCGGATTTCCGCGGCAGTGCGCCAAGCCTCGCTTCCTCCTCAGCCCACACCAGGATGCGCGCGCGCAAGCGCTCCGGCTGGACCAGGCTTTCCATGAACGCGACCTGATCGATGCACGTGGTCAGGAAGAACCTTGTGAATGCAGCCAGCCCCTCTTCACTTAAACTGCCGCGCCCGTCGAGATCGTTGCGGCGCGATTGGTCGCAGCCCGCGAGGTGCTCCTTGTAGGCTTGCACGTTGCGGGCGAGGCCGCGCGCCAGCGACCAGACCGCACCGGTCTCCAGCGTCTCGAGCAGAATCGCGTGCGACATCAGGCGTGCGACGCGGCCATTGCCATCGAGGAATGGGTGAATCCAGAGCAGGCGGTGATGCGATGCCGCCGCAGAGAGAATGACATCGGTCTTCCCAAGGCGCGAGTAGATCTCCTCGAAACGTTGCAGAAACCGGGGGACAGCGCCGGGACTGATGGCAAGATGGCGTCCCACTTCGACGTCGCGGCGACGGGGCTCACCCGGCATGACCCTAACGCGCTCCTTCGTTCTCGGGTCTTCCACAAAGAGCAGGTCTTCGGGCAGAGACTCGTAGATGCGCCGATGGATTTCGCGGATGCCATCCGAGGTGAAGGCGCGGCCCCGGAGCCCGCCTTCATCGATCCACTTCTGAACCGCGATATGGGCTTTCGCTTCCATCTGGAGGTCACGCTTGCGGGCATCCTCACTATAGTCGTTCTTCAAGGCCCGTTCGATATCGACGGGGTGCGTGTAATGCCCTTCGATCAGGTTGCTGTAATAACAGTTCATCGCCCGCACTAGGTCGGCCAGCGCGGCGAGCAGGCCGGCGGGCAGGCTGCGCTGAAACCCGGCGGACTTCCGGGCCAAATCGAAGGCCAGGTCGGTGAGGGTGCCCCGGTGCTGGGAACCTGCGCCGATCGTCAGCGGCTCCATCAGGGAGATTAGCTCGTGCCGATCTTCCGCTTCTATGTCCTCTTTTATAACCGGTTCTTTCTGGTTCATAAATTAAAGTATAACAATATAAACTCGAATTGCAAAGCGGATGTTTTTGCCGTTTAAAAGTCCTGTTAAAAGTCCGTATATTACAACTAGAACTAAGCGAGCGAAACACTCGCTTCCCACAAGTCTGAAGCTGCCAAAATCACTGAAACCATTACTCTTACAAAACGAACTAGCCAAATCTGTTTCAAAGATTGATAGTTAGGCACTAATATTTATTGATATGTTTGCATGCATGTGATATTCTGGGAGCACTGGAGGTTGTCCAATCCGTTATGGACTTTTCACGCTTCACCGAAAAACTGCAAGAGGCCGTTCGCGCCGCTCAGTCGGGTGCCCTCTCTCTCGGCCACCAACAGGTCGACGTGGAACACCTGTTCTCCGCCCTCCTCGAACAGGAAAACGGCTTGGCTGCCTCCATCCTCCTGAAAGCCAACCTCAACCTTGAACGCATACATACCCGCCTCCAGGACGAACTTGGCCGCCTCCCCAAAGTCACCCTCCAAGGCGCTGCCCCGGACCATGTCTACCTCACCGGCCGCCTGCAGAAACTCTTCCTCGCCGCCGAACAGGAAGCCAAGAAACTGAAGGACGAATACGTCTCGGTGGAACATCTCCTGCTCGCGCTCACCGAGGACAACGGCGCCTCAGGGCGCCTGCTCAAGGAGTTCCGCCTTTCGCGCGAAACTCTCATGAAGGTTTTGCAGGAGGTGCGCGGCTCCCAGCGCGTCACCTCCCCCACACCCGAATCCACCTATCAGGCACTGGAACGCTACGGCCGCGACCTCACTGCCTTGGCAAACCAAGGCAAGCTGGACCCGGTCATTGGGCGCGACGAGGAGATTCG
>JAENWC010000047.1 GCA_016650235.1 Terriglobia bacterium | reverse complement strand
GCTACGGCCTGTACGGCGGCGCGCGCGCCGCTCAAGGTGGTAATGCACGGGATACGGTAGAGCACCGCGGCGCGCCGGATAGCCTTCTCGTCGCTGAACGAGTGCGCCCCTGTCGCGGTGTAGATCACCAAGTGCACCGAGCCGGCCTTCAATAGATCCACTGCATTCGGCCGTCCCTCATTCACCTTGAACACCGTCTTGCATGGAATGCCTGCGCTTGTGATGGCTCCGGATGTGCCGCGCGTGGCCACAAGCTGGAAACCAAGCTCTGCAAATTTTCGCGCCAACTCGACCGCCACGCCTTTGTGCCGGTCGTTGACGCTGATGAACACGGTTCCCTGATCGGGGAGCGGCGTGCCGGCGCTGAGCTGGGCCTTGGCAAAAGCTTCGCCGAAATTTTCGCCCACACCCATCACCTCGCCGGTGGAACGCATCTCGGGTCCAAGGGCGGGGTCGACGCCGGGAAACTTATTAAATGGGAATACGGGGGATTTGACGAAGAACTGGGGGACGGGGAGAACTCCGGAAGTACGGCCGCCGGTGAGGTGGGCCAGGTCCTTGAGTTTGCGGCCGAGCATGAGACCCACGGCGATCTTGGGCAGCGGCACGCCCGTTGCTTTACTCACATAGGGAACCGTGCGCGAGGCTCTGGGATTTACTTCCAACACGTACACAGTGCCATCCTTGATGGCGTACTGAATGTTCATCAGACCGATCACCTGCAAGGCGCGCGCCAAACGTTCCGTATAGTTTCGGATGGTCTCGAGCTCTTTCGAGGCGATGGAAAACGGCGGCAGAACGCAGGAACTATCGCCGGAGTGCACGCCGGCCTCCTCGATATGCTCCATGATGCCCGCGATCAGCACATCTTGTCCGTCGCTGAGCGCATCGACGTCCACCTCGATGGCCTCCTCCAGAAACTGGTCAATCAGAACGGGCCGCTCCTGGCTGAACACGACCGCTTCATCCATATACCGCTTCACGGTGTCCTCGTCGTAGGCGATGGTCATGGCGCGGCCGCCGAGCACGTAGCTGGGGCGCACCAGGACCGGGAATCCGAGCTCCTGAGCAGCCGCGAGCGCCTCTTCCCGATTTGTAGCGCTGCGATTGGGAGGGGACGGAATCTTCAATTCATCGAGGAGTTTTCCGAATAGCTTGCGATCTTCGGCCAAGTCGATATTGGAAGGATCGGTGCCGATGATGGGCACGCCGGCGCGCTTGAGCGGCAGTGCCAGATTCAAGGGAGTCTGGCCGCCGAACTGGACAATGACCCCGTAGGGCTTTTCCACGTCCACAATGTTCATCACCTCTTCAAAGGTGAGCGGTTCAAAGTACAAACGGTCACTGGTGTCATAGTCCGTGGAGACCGTTTCCGGATTGCAGTTGACCATGATGGACTCGACGTCAAACTCCTGCAGCGCGAAGGAGGCATGACAGCAGGCATAGTCGAACTCGATGCCTTGACCAATACGGTTGGGACCGCTGCCCAGGATCACCACCTTCTTGCGGCTACTGGGTTCGGCCTCACACTCAGATTCATAACTCGAATACAGATAGGGCGTAAAACTTTCAAACTCGGCGGCGCAGGTGTCCACACGGTTGAACACGGCTTTCACACCTGCCTTGATGCGGTGCTCGCGGACCTGCTGGGCGGTGACGTTCCAGGCCTTTGCCAGTGCTTGATCGGAGAGGCCGGCGCGCTTTGCGGCAACCAGTGTTTCCCTGGAGACTGTCTCCAGCTTTTCGGACTTGAGGCTTTTTTCGAACTGGACCAGATCGTGCACCTGGCGGAGGAACCACGGGTCGATGGCCGTGAGCTCCTGCACTTGTCCGGCGGTCCAGCCCCGCTCGAAGGCAAATTGAATGTAGGGAAGGCGGTCCGGATTCGGCGTGATGAGGCGGTTGGGAATGAGCTGCTCATCGAAAACTTCGGCGGCGGTTGCGGACTTGCCTGTTTCGAGGCTTCGCAATGCCTTCATCAGGGACTGGGAGAAGGTGCGGCCGATGGCCATAACTTCGCCGACGGATTTCATCTGCGTCCCCAGCACCGGTTCCGCGCCGGGAAATTTTTCGAATTGCCAGCGTGGGATTTTGACCACCACGTAGTCGAGCGTCGGCTCAAAACAGGCCGGCGTCTTGAGCGTGATGTCGTTCTTGATCTCGTCGAGGCGGTAACCAACGGCCAGTTTCGCCGCGATCTTGGCAATGGGAAATCCTGTCGCCTTGGAGGCGAGCGCGGAGCTGCGGGACACACGCGGGTTCATCTCGATGATCACCATCCGCCCGTCCTTGGGATTGATGGCAAACTGCACATTGGAGCCGCCGGTATCGACGCCGATCTCGCGCAAGCAGGCAATGGAGGCGTCGCGCATCATCTGGTATTCACGGTCGGTGAGCGTCTGCGCCGGGGCGACGGTAATGGAGTCGCCGGTGTGCACGCCCATCGGGTCAAAGTTCTCGATGGAGCAGATGATGATGGTGTTGTCGGCAAGGTCCCGCATCACCTCCAGCTCGAACTCCTTCCAGCCCAGCGCGCTTTCCTCCACCAGAACTTCATGGACCGGCGAGAGGTCCAGGCCGCCGGCCAGAATGCTCTCGAGTTCCTCGCGATTGTAGGCGATGCCTCCGCCGCTCCCGCCGAGGGTGAAACTGGGGCGGAGCACAACGGGATAGCCATTTTTGGCGGCGAAATCAAGGCCGGCCTCGACATTGTTGACCAGTTGGGATCGCGGCGAATCCAGACCGATCTTCTTCATGGCGTCCTTGAACAGCAGCCGGTCTTCCGCCTTCTTGATGGCTGGCAACTTTGCGCCGAGCAACTCAACGCCGTACTTGTCCAAGATGCCGGCTTCGGCCAGCGCCATGGACAAATTCAATCCGGTTTGGCCGCCGACGGTGGACAGCAACGCGTCGGGCCGGTCGCGCTTGATGATCTCCTCGGCATACTCGATGGTGATGGGCTCGACATAGGTGCGGTTGGCCAGATCCGGATCCGTCATGATGGTGGCCGGGTTGGAATTCAACAGGACAACTTCATAGCCGTCGGCACGCAACGCCTTGCATGCCTGCGTACCGGAATAGTCAAACTCGCACGCCTGGCCGATGATAATCGGTCCGGAGCCCACAATCATGATGCGTTTCAGATCGGTTCGTTTCGGCATTCGCTCTAATTCTTTTGGTGCTGGCTCATCAAAGCCGTAAACTCGTCAAACAGATAGCGGCTATCGTGCGGGCCCGGGGCGGCCTCAGGATGGTATTGGACGCAAAACAACGGGTGGCTTTTGTGCCGGAAGCCTTCTAGCGTCTGATCATTCAAATTGATGTGGGTCAACTCGATCTCACTGCCGGAGAGCGAGTCGGGGTCCACTGCAAAGCCGTGGTTTTGCGCGGTGATCTCGACCTTCCCGGTTTGGTAGTTGAGCACCGGATGGTTTCCGCCGCGATGTCCGAACTTCAGTTTGAAGGTCTTGCCGCCGAGGGCAAGTCCGAGCACCTGATGTCCGAGGCAGATGCCGAAGATCGGGGTCTGGCCCACCAGCTTACGTACCTGCGCCGCCTGAAATTCGAGCGGTTCCGGATCTCCCGGGCCGTTGGAGAGGAACACCCCGTCCGGCTTGAGCGCCAGAACATCTTCCGCTTTGGTCAGCGCCGGCACGACGGTCACCTCGCAGCCCACCTGCACGAGCCGCCTGAGGATGTTGCGTTTGATGCCGAAATCGTAGGCCACCACGTGGAATTGCGTTTCCGCCGGATCTGCAACCAATTCGGATGGAGAGCACGGTTTGACGCCGTCCTTCCACCTGTACTGGGAAAGTGTGGAAACCTTGGTGGCCAGGTCGCGGCCTGCCATGGACGGGACTTGCCGGGCCATCTCGACCAGTTCCCGCGGATCTCCGCCGCTGCCCGACAACACCCCGCGCATCACGCCGCGAGTTCTTAAGCGGCGCACGAGCGACCGCGTATCAATGCCGCTGGCTACGGGAACCTGGCTCTGCGCCAGGAAATGTTCGGCAGCCTCTTCGGAGCGCCAGTTGCTGACTACGGGTGAAAAGTCGCGCACCACCAAGCCCTCAATAAAGGGTCTGGACGACTCACAGTCGTCTTCATTGGCGCCATAGTTTCCAATTTGAGGGTTGGTAAGGACGACAATCTGGCCGCAATAGGAAGGGTCGGTGAATATTTCCTGATAGCCGGTGATCGAGGTGTTAAAAACGACCTCCCCGCTCCGGACTGTGCGCGCACCAAAACTCCGGCCCTCGAAGACGGTTCCGTCCTCCAGAGCGAGGATTGATTTTTCCAAACCTTAGGCTCCTGCTGGGAAGTGTAATTTCTATTGGACCATGCGGGGCTTCTACCCGGCAAGCCGTGTCACAAAGCCACAAAGTCCGAGCCGCAATCTGAAGGTTGGCCGTCGCCTGTGATACACTGTGCCGAGGTATTTCCGAGGGAGGGATGTTATGAGATTCGTTACAGTGACATTCGCGCTTCTGTTCATCGCCCAAGCCGAAGAGATGGGTGTGCTCCGCAAACTATCGGAGAACAAGTTGGCTCCAATGCCAGGGCT
>JAENWC010000046.1 GCA_016650235.1 Terriglobia bacterium | reverse complement strand
GTCCGGGCGGAGAGCCTGGGGTCCGCGCGACCCGATGGTTACGTGCTGAGCTACACCGACGAGTCCGTGATTACGCATTACGCGGTGTTGACCAGCGGGGCGGAGCTGGAGCAGATCGAAGCGGACTACCGGCGGGTGGCGGCGGCGGATCCGGCCAAATTACGGCGTTCGGAGAAGTTGCACGGGTTGTCGCCATGGAGCGAGCGGGAGCGAAAGCCCGAGAAGGCGGACGTGTTGGGAGGGCGAGCGCGAACGATCCTGGCAGCCATGGATGAACGCGGGGCATGGGGCGAAGAAGGGTTGATCGGGAAGGCGGATCTGGTGGCCTCTGTGTTCACGCCGGGGCCGATGGTGGTAACGGTGAACGGGCGGAAGATCGCGGACCTGAAAGAGAACGATACGATCGCGGTGTACCGGGGCGCGCAACCGCCGAGGGAGCGGATTTTGCGCTCGTCGACCTTTGCCATGAACCTGGAGACACTGGCGGAGTATGTGGCGGCGCCCCGCTAAGAATTGCTTTCGCTACAGCTTCTTGATGGCTCCCACGATTTCGTTCATCGCTACCCATCCGAACAACAGCAGCGCGAACCCCAGCACCACATTAATGGTCCAATGGCTGCGAAAGGCGGCCGTGGTCCAACTCGTTCGATTGTTCATGATCAGCAACGTCAGGGCCAGGAATGGAAGCAGCATGGCTCCCGTGATCCCAAAGGCCAGTTGCAATTCCTGAACGGGCCATCGCAGCAGCAGAAGAGGCACGGTGGACATAAAGACGAGATACGCGCGATAGGGCAACGAGCGCGCGGCATCCACTGTTGGCCGTTGGGCGATGCCCCTGCCCTGGCGCAGCCAGAGAAAATCGGTGAAAAGGTACGGAATGCTCTGCCATACGCCGAGCAGAGCCGAGAAGACCGCCGCCCAAAAGCCAAGCAGGAAGATCCAGCGCCCCGGCGCTCCCAGTGAGCCGCCGAGCTGATCCGCAAGCAGCAGGGCGAGTCCCGCACCCTGACCGGCGACCCGGACACGAGAGCCGATGATGACCACGGCCATCCCGAACAGTCCGATCACGGCATAGGAAAGAAGCAGGTCGAACCGGCACGCGCGCAAACCCTGTTGTCCGGACCGGCCTTCCTCGCGGATCCAGTATCCATAGCTGACGAGTGCAACCGTTCCTCCGATGGCTCCGATGAGGCTCACGGGCCATCCTGGGCCGGAGGGCGGAATCGAGGGAACCATGCCATGGGCAACGGCGCGCCAATCCGGAGAGAGCAGGAATGCGGTCAGGGTAACCGTGGCAAACATGGCGCCCACGCACCATGCCAGAAGTTTCTTCAGCAGCTCATAGCCGCCAAACCACACCAGCGCTAATCCGGCGAGGGCGTGGAGAGAGCCCCAAACCGCGCGGGAGCGCTCCATATCTCCCAAGGGAAGGATGCCCGCGCCGGCAACGCCGCAGGCGCTCGAAAGCATACCTCCCACCACCAGCGTGAACAGCATCAGGTAAGCCAGAAATAGCCACTGGATCCAACTGCCCAGGCGCGTGATCCAACCTTCGAGCAAAGTGGTTCCGGTGGCCATTTGCCAGCGGGCGATGCCCTCGTTCAAGGTCCACTTCAGCACGATGCCGGCCGGCACGGCCCAGATGATTCCAATCCCGGCCTCCGATCCGGCGAGGCTGCCGGTGAGAATGTCACCCGCGCCCACGCTGGTGGCCGTCAGCAGGATGGCGGGCCCTGTGTCGTGCAGGAGCCTGGAGAAGAAGCGCACGGGCACAGTCTACAGCATGAGCTTAACCCTTCGCCCGGGCTAGCCCCTCCCGAATCCGTACAGCCGGCGCGCCGTCCTCCCCAATATCCACTGCTTGTCCTCCGCGGCGAAGAACGGAATGAGCTCCTTCATGATCATCAGCTCATGAAAATTCGCGTACACCAGCCGCCGGGGACCAAACGCATCATACAACCGCCGCAAATACGGCCAAACGTCCCGGAATGGAAGCTCTTTTGTCTTCGAAGGGTTGTGCAGGGACGTCCGCGCATATACGTTCGGGTACTTCGCCAGACCCACGAGCGGCTCAATCCCTTCGCTCGCCGGCCGCGCGATGTCAATCATCGCCATGTGATCAATCACGACGTTGACTCCAGGAAACCGCGCCGCCATGTCCCCCACCTGCCCAATCTGGTGCGGCGCCAGAAATATGTTGAACGTGCCACCCAACTCCTCAGCTTTCTTCCAAAGTGAATAGCAAACCGGATCGTTCAGCCACACCACATCCGGGTCGTAAATCGGACTCAACCGCAGCCCGATGAACCCGTCCTCCTTCATCAGCCGCTCCAGCCGTCCCGCGTTCTCCTGATCGTTCGGCCGGTACAGCCGGTGGCCCACCAACAACCCTATCGCAGCGAACTTCCCCGGATACGTCTTCAGTATGTGCGCGGGATACCGGTTATCCCGCCCGTAGTAGCAAACGTGCGAAATCACCACGTGATCCACCTGATGCGTCCGCATGTCCGCCAGAATATGCTCTGCCGAATATTCATACTTGGGAAGATTCCCCGTGCAAGTGGCCAGTTCCGGATCAATCGGAAACCGCCTGTCGTGCAACACCCAGGCGTGTTCGGCTCCATTCACCACAGGCTCTGCGCCGCCGGCCGGCCGCGCGGCAAAAGCCGCACCCAATGCGGACGCAGGAATCAGTTCTCTTCTTGTCATTGCTCCCGATGCTATCACGGCCGCCTGCGGGATCAGCGGTTTTCCAGCCGGTAGAGATGCGTGTCCGAGCGGAGGAAGATCGCTCCGCCGGATACCGCTGGCGACGCAAGGCAGCGCCCATCGAGCCGATTGGCCGCCAGAGGCTTGTACGTCTGACCGGGCGCGATGACAGTGGACACGCACTCTTCACTGAGGAAGAAGATCCGGCCATCGCCGTATATCGGCGACGCCGAGTAGTTTCCGCCTAGCCGCTGGCGCCAGTGCTCTTTGCCGGTCTTTGCGTCGAGGCTTGTGGCCACGCCGTTGTCGCTCGCGAAGTAAATCTCGTCGCCAACGAGAATCGGAGAAGGGGTGAGCGGAATCCCGCGCTTGCCGCTCCAAGCCACATGCGTATCGGTCACATCGCCGCTCCCCGTGGGGCGCACCGCGAGAAGATCAGCCTGGTCGAACCCGGTGCAGATGTAGACCAAGCCGTGGCCGAACACTGCGCGCGGGACGTTTGAATAGCCTTTTCCGTAGCGGACACTCCAAATCTCTTCACCCGTGGACGGATCATAGGCAACGGCACGCCAGGCGCCCGGGCTGATCATCTGATCCCGGCCGTTCACGGTAATCAGCAGCGGCGTCGTGTACGCCTGATAGCCGGCGCGCGCCGTCTTCCAGTGGATCTCGCCCGTTCGTTTGTCCAGCGCGACGACGTACTGAATGTCATAGCCGTCGCAACTGATCAGGAGGAGGTCTTTGTAGAGGGCAGGCGAGCCGCCGGGACCGTGGCGATGATCGTATGCAAGCTGCGTACGCCAGAGGATCTCGCCATCGGTGCGGACACATGCAGTCCCGTACGAGCCGAAGTGGACGTAGACCCGGTCGCCTTCCACCACGGGTGTCGGTGATGCCCGGCTATTCTTTCCGTGAACGGGAATGGAACCCTTCAGATGGAATACTTCGACGTTGCTCCGGATTGCGCCGGAGGTGCGGTCGACGGCTAGTAACCGGAGCGAACGGCCCTCTTCGGTCGCCGTAGTTAGCCAGATGGTTTCGCCCTGGATCGATGGGGATGACCAGCCAAGACCGGGGAGAGCGACCTTCCATCGCACATTATCGGTTTCGCTCCACTCGAAGGGCAGCCCGGCCTCCCTGGAGTGGCCTTGCCCGCCAGGTCCGCGGAACTGAGGCCAGTCCTCGGCGCAAGCGTGCAGGTAAGACACCGCGAGAAGAAGGAGCAATCTCATGCTCTCACATCCTACCAATTGTTCCAAGATAGCCCGGGCGAGTGGCGTTAAACGAGGATTCCGGGAGAAGGCGATTCGGGATTCCATGGTGATTGCGGACAGCGTTCCGGGGTGTAGGCGAACTCTAACCACGGTCTAAGCCGGACATCGCAACCTGGAAATTTGGTTTAACCGATAGGGTGATTATAACCAGTCCATTCCTCCGTGGTGTCAATAGACTTGAAAGCAAAACACCTCCATGGATCCGGACGGGGTGAGACAGTATTCCCCATTTTCCAGGCTTTGATCGGCCTCGAGGCGGAAAAGGCCCGGCGCTACACGGGAGATAGACAAACGGAGCGGGCGCGCGCTGTCCTTACGCTTCCTGGGGTTGTTGGGGAGACTGACTTCGCGATTGCCGTTCTTTACCTCCATACGGTAAAGCTCCATCTTGCTGGCCAGCTTTTCGGAATCCATGAGGAAGATTGGTTCCGCAAGAGGGGTGCGCGCGGTGGAGGCGGTGCCGGCAATAATGTTCGCGGTTTCGTCCTTGCGTTTCTCTTCCCTGGCCTCGCCCGCTTCGGTGGTAACGAGATTGGCGCCATGCAGCAGATAGGGAAAATCAGGCTTGGGCGGACGCGGGCCAGAGTACTTTTTTTGCGCCCCCATGGAAAGCACGAGGAAAGGGACGGACGCAAAGGATCGGCGTGTCATGATGCCTTCATTCTACTTCGATCGCGCGCAAAATTTTGTCCAGCTCCGCTTCGAGCACCGGCTTGCGCAGGGAGCGGGCATGCTCCAGGCGGAGTGTACCGGCAGGGTCTTCGTCATAGCCTTCCGTCAACAGGATGAAGCTGCCGGCCTTTTGGCGGGAGTGGCGGTGGAGGTCCACCCAATTGGCTCCAGGCAGGCGATCGGAGCAAAGCACGGCGTCAAACGGGAAACGCTCTAGCAGGTCAGCGCCCTCTTCGACGTTCAGGATAGGAATAATGCGATGCCCCCTTGCAACCAGAAGCGGGATGAGGTGGCGGCGTGCGTCCGGATCGGGTTCCACAAGCAGCAGGGTCAATTGCCGGCTGGGGGGATCCGGGCTGCCTGTGCCAGGCTGGATGGCTTGCTCGTCCAACAGCGGCAATTGCACCTCAAAGGCATGCCAGCCGGGCCGGGGCGTGACCGTGCGCAGCGAGCCGCCGTGGCTCAGAAAAATTCCCCGGACCGCGTGGAGCGAGGCGGAATCATCATGAGGCTTGGCCGCGGGATAGGCGATGTGCACAACGGCAAACCTGGCGACCATGGAGGTGGATACGGCGATGGTGCGCTCAGCAGCTTCACTGCCGGGCCATTCTGAGCGAATAAAGAGATCGAGAAAGGCCTGCTCCAGTTGGCTGGCAGCGCCGCTGACCGGCAGCGCTTCGGCGGCTATGGACAATTCCAGGTGAACGCCGCGCACCTTCCATTCCTGTTCGCGGAACTGGACCAGGTTGCGAAGGAGAGCATTCAGATCCAGCGGGGCCGGTGCGGCGCTGCCGTGCCGGCTAAAGGAGACGAGATGGGAAAGCAGGTCGGAAGCTTTTGCCGATTGGAGCACAATGGCCGCAAGCTCCGGGCTTGCGCCCTCTTGGCGCGATAGCTGCCGCGCACGGCCTTGTATGATGTCGAGCGGCGTACGCAGCTCTGAGGCAACACCAGAAATGAGATGGGCCGCGGCAGCCAGCTTTTCGCTACGGAACAACTGTTCGCGGACGCTCTGTTGTTCGAGTAGCTGGAGCGCAAGCCCGATCTGGTTTCCCATGTGCTGGACAGCGGCCTGGTAGTCTTCCTGAAACCAGCGCATGTTTGCGTTGAGCCCAATTTGAAGAACCCCATAGGGTTCGCCACGGGCGAGCATGGGGATGAACAATACTCGGGCTGTGTCGAGTTCCGCTCCGGGCAGCCACGGACTACGACTGGTATCGGAGACCGCCAGCAGAGTCTTGTTATGGAAACAGGCGGTAACACCGGCGCCCGGCGAACCAGAAGCAACGTGGATGGGAATACTGCGGGCGGGAGAGTGGGACGAAGCCGGGTCCAGTGTGGCGTTCAGGCGATTGTGCAGGTATATTGTGACCGCCCCCGCCTGTGCGATACGCGGAAGACGGAGTTCGAGTTGCCGCTGAATGCCGGCTGCCGAAGGGATGGCGAGAATCTCTTCCGATAACAGATACAGCGAGCGCAGGCCGCGGCGTTGTTCAGAGTGCCGCTTTTCGCGGCGAAGCCACACGGTAATGGCTCCCAGGAGTGCGGGCGCGGCCAAAAAGTACAACGCCAAACTACCGATTCCCGGTGTTATTGCCGCGGCTGTAATTGACCAAGCCATGCCTTTTTTGGGAACACGCGCAAACCGGACCGCTCGCCGCAAACATAAGCCCCGTGTTCCTGCCCAGTTCAGTGGCGCGGCGAGCACCCTTTGCGCTCTAGAGGCGGGTAGTCAAAATTATCAATGATCAGATCCACGCCAGGAAGCTCGGCAAGCGTGGTGGTCAATCCTACCACATGCGCGCCAGAATCACGGTCTGCGGCCTGTATGCCGGTCGGTCCTCGAAGATGACAGCCGCCTGGTGGCCATCCACGACGGCCTGGAATTAGTGGCGTTCCGAAGATGCCTCGGAGGTCTCCGCGTTGCATCGAAATGACAGGGCAGGAGGCCTGTCCTACTGGAGCACACGGTATAATTGGCTCGAATGGATATTTACGATGAAGTCGTGCGGTTGCGGCGCTTGGGGCAGAAGTGCGCGATGGCGACCATTGTGCAAGTAAACGGCTCGATTCCCAGTTACGAAAGCGCGAAGCTTCTGGTCCGGGAGGACGGGTCCATGACGGGAACCATTGGAGGCGGTTGCGTTGAGGCCGAGGTCTGGAACGCGGCGCGCGAGGTGATAGAAACCGAGCAGCCCAAGCACCTCACCTTCAGCCTGAGCCAGGACGCCGCCTACGACAACGGACTGATTTGTGGAGGCCAATTGAACGTGTTTGTGGAACCCATCGTGCCCCAGCCGCAGGCCTTCATTTTTGGAGCCGGCCATATATCCAAGAGTCTGGCCAAGGTGGCTGCGCTGGCCGGCTTCGCCGTCACGGTGGTGGATGACCGGGAGGCGTTTGCCAACCAGGAACGGTTTCCGGAGGCCGACGCTGTTTATGCGGGAGAGTACGAGGAGATCTTCAGCCGTCTCACCATCACCTCCTCGGGCTACATCATCATTGTGACGCGCGGTCACAAGGACGACATGCGCGTGCTGCGGATGGCCATGGACACCCCGGCGCGCTATATATCGATGATCGGGAGCATGCGGAAGGTGCTCGGCGTGATGAAGGAACTCGAGAAGACCGGCATTCCGCGCGAGGCCTTCGACCGGCTGCACGCGCCCATGGGGCTCGACATTGGCGCCATCAGTCCGGAAGAGATCGCGGTGGCGGTGGTGGCGGAGATGATCGCGGTGCGGCGGAATCCGGATTCGGGGTGGCGCTCGGTGTCCAAGTCTATTTATCAGAATCCGGCGCACCGGAACGTATTGAAGTGAATTCCCCGCCAAGGCATGCAGCGCGCCTGGGCGGTTTGATCCTGGCCGGAGGAGCATCGTCGCGGATGGGGTCGCCCAAGGCGCTGCTCGATTGGGGTGGTGAAACGGTGGTGGATTCACTGGCCCGAAAACTGTTGGCGCATTGCACATGCGTGGCCGTGGTGGTGGGCCATCATGCCGAAACTATTCGGAGCAACATGCGGCGCGCAGGGGAGGTTATTCTTGTGGTGAATCCATGCCCGGAGTTGGGGCAGTTGAGTTCGCTGCAATGTGGCTTGCGCGCCCTGATGGACATGGATGGCGTGATGTTCCTACCGGTCGATTATCCGGCGGTACAAATGGAGACAGTGGAAAAATTGAAGAATGAATTCTTGAGGCAGCCACAGCCCGCGCTGGTGATTCCACGCCATGACGGCCGGCGCGGCCATCCCGTGGTGTGCGGCAGGGATCTCATCGAAGATCTGTTGGCATTGCCGCCGGAGGGGCAGGCCCGGGACGCTCTGCGCCCGCATTACGCGGCAGCCCGGTACTGCGATGTTGCCGATGTGGGCATTGTGCGGGACGTGGACGCGCCGGGCGACTACCAGGAGTTGCTGAAAGCGGCCCGCGAGCAATGAGCAGAAGGCTTCGATGGCTCGCCGGACTGGCTGCGGCGGGATTATTGGCGGCTCTCCTCTTACCTTTCTGGGCAGCGGATCGTTTCGCCCTCGGCTTGCAGTCCCGGCTGCAACAAACGCTGGGCCGGCAAGTCGAGATGAAAGGCAAGGTCCGGGTTCGATTGCTCCCCCGCCCCGGATTTGAAGCGGCGGAAGTAGTGATCCACGAGGACCCGCAATTCAGCGTCGAGCCATTTGCCTACGTAACCACGCTCGAGTTGGACGCCAGTCTGGGAGCTTTGCTGCTGGGGCGTTTGGAGATGGCCGCCATACGGCTGATCGAACCGAGCGTCAATCTGATGCAAGGCAGCGCTGGTTGGAATGTGCAGCGTCTACTCGACCATGTGCTGAAGGGACCAGGCTCGGGCGCTTCCATCCCCGCCATCGAGATGCGGGGCGGAAGGATCAACTTAAAAACGGGCGACTTGAAGTCGGTCCTCTATCTTGCCGATACCGATCTGCGCGTAGAGGCGTCCGGCTCAAACGCCGATCAAATTGACTTGAGGTTCACCGGTGAACCGGCGCGGACGGACCGGCCGGCGCGGGCGTTTGGCGAACTGAGCGGACGCGGATGGTTGCGCCGTCCCGCATCAGGGGAGGCGACGCTGGACTTGAGTCTGGCCATACAACGGTCCTCTATCCAGGAGATCCTGACACTGGCGCAGGGGCGCAGCAGCGGCTTGGGTGGATTTGTGGCATCGAGAGCAACGCTGCGGGGTCCATTGTCCAAGATCGCCATCACTGGACGCATGGAACTGGACGAGATTGAACGGTTCGGCTGGCTGATTCCCTCGCGTGGCGCATGGGCTCTCGATTACCGCGGCAATCTGAATCTGCGGGAGCAGACCGCACACCTGGAGACGTTCGCATCCGGGAACACCATATTGCCCTGGTCGGTGCGGGTGCGGGCCTATGACCTCGCCAACCAGCCGCGGTGGGCCGCCTTGTTGACATTGGACGAGCTGCCCTACGCCTCGCTGCGGTCGCTGGCAGCGGAAATGGGCGCTGCCTTTCCCAAAGATTTACCCATTGATGGGAAGATCTCCGGGGTGCTCGGATATTCCGCATCGGCGGGCGTACAAGGGCAGTTGCAGTTGATGGGATCGGCGTTCGAGTTGCCTGGCCTGGGCAGCGCAACCTTGGACGAGGCGAGCCTCCTGATTGCCGGTACGCGAACAGAATTGCGTCCCACTGTGATTCGACTCAATGAGAAGGAGAGTGTGCGGCTGGAAACAGTTTATGATTCCTCGACCGGGGAGATGGATGTCCAGTTGCGGACGGCCGGCATGGGAATCGAAACACTGCAAGCGGCCTGGAAATCGATGGCAGGCTCGTTACTGCCCGGCATCCTGGGCGCGTGCCAGATGGGCAACTGGAGCGGCGACCTGCGTCACAGGAAAGGACCGGACCAGGACGGGCTTTGGGCGGGGCAAGTGACGATCCGAGAGACCACCTGCCGTGTGGATGGATTGAAGGACCCGGTGAAGGTGGATGCCGCCGTGATGCGATTGCGCGCCGGGGCGCCGGAGTACAGTCGAATTAGCGCCAGGCTGGGAGAGATGGCCCTCACGGCTCACTACACGAACCAGAGCTCCGCCAAGCGGCCCCACAAACTGCAGATCACAATTGCGGAGGCCAGTGTGGAAGAGTTGTCCAATGCCCTTGAGCCGGCACTGCTACGCAGCCAGGGGTTCCTGGATCGGACGCTGCGCAGAAATGTCATGTTGCCGGTCTGGCTCCGCAACCGCAGCCTGGAGGCAAGCCTGCAAGTGAGTACTTTGAAAATATCCAATCAGGTTTTGGAAGGATTTCGCGGGCGGCTATTTTGGGATGGAGACCGCGTGGAGATACGGGACATCACGGCAACCGCCGGCAAGGGCACGGTCAGCGGGAACCTGGTTTTTCTGTTGAGCGGAAGGGAACCAACGTTTGAAGGCCGCATAGCAGTTCAAAACGCACATTGGCGCGAGGGGCGCTTGGATATGGAAGCCGACGTGTCGGGGTCCGGCACCTCCCAATCGTCCAAATGGCGCTTGAGTGGAGCATTCCAGGCGCGTGATATAGTGTTGTCCCCTGAAGCCGAATGGCGGACCTGGAAGGGCTGCTTCCTATACCAATCAGCGGGCGCGGCAGAGCGGCTGCAATTGACAGCGTTGGAAGCGCAATCAGGCTCCGAGGTACTGACGGGTCAGGGACACCCAAGCGCCGAAGGCCGTTTTAACATTGAGATGAACGGAGCGCAACGGCAGATCCGGCTGGCGGGCAAAGCGCAGGGATTGACTCTGGAGTTTGCTGGTTCCAAGTAAGCGCAACGCGCCAGTGCGCCGGTCTACTTGGCGTCCTGGACAATTCCGCCAGGGGTTGCTTTCGAGAGTTTGGCAGCTTTGATCTTCTTGGTTTCCAGGGTCTTTTGGACCCAGTTATCCGCGGTATCGGTGTCCTGCTTGTAGAGTTCAGCGGATTCCTGCAAGTCCGCCCGCTCCCGATGCAGAAGATTCAGATACGCCATCGCATCGTCATATTCGGGATCGATTTTCAGGGCGCTTTCCAGGTGCTGCATACCTTCGTTGATCACCGGCAACAACTCCGCATTCAGTTCCTCGCGAACCTTCTTGTCCTTCAAGGGACCAGGGTCCTCCGGCTTCATGCTCATCTTTGCGCGCGCTTCCATGCGCTTCTGGAAACTCTTGGTCCAGGCGATCACACCCATCGTGTACAGGCCTTCCTTGTTCGATGGATCCGCCTTGGCCAGCCGCTTGTACCACTGCTCGGCTTCGGCCCACTTCTTCTGGTGGAAGTACATCGAGGCGATCGAGGCAATGGCCACCCCGTTCTTGTCGTCCTGCTCCAGGACCTTGGCAAATTGGTCGTAAGCGTTTTTCGCCATCTCGACATTTTCCGGTGAATCCGCCCCGGGAATGTACTGGCTCATGTATGCCGTGGCCAGATAGAGCCGGGCGGTGGGAAAAGTCGGGTCCAGATCTGTTGCTACCTTGAAGTGCTCCACTGCTTCCGCATACTTGGCCAACTTAAAGGCGTGCACGCCCTTATTGAGTTGATCCCGTGCTTTCAGCTGAGTGCATCCGGTGGCCATCCCTAACAGCAGGGCAGCCGCCACTAACGAAATTACTGTTTTCCGTCCCATCACGCTCTCCTCAAACCAGAACTTCCATTGCATTTGCGTTCCGCTCTTATTGGCCCTGTTCCATTTTGGCGGTCATCAGTCCCACCTTGTCAATCCCGGCGCCTTTGGCGATGTCAATTGCCCTGGCCACGTATTGGAACTCCAACTCAGGATCGCCCTTCACGAATACCACGCGTTCGGCGCGAGTTTTGAAAATCTCTTCCAAACGCGCTCCCAAATTGGCTTCCGCCACCGGCTCAGTGTTGATCAGCATCGTCTTGTCCCGATTGATGGAAATCACCACGGTGCGAACATCGGATTGATCCGTCTTCTGATTCGGGGGCGCCGGCTGCGGCACAAGCGCCTCCAACCCCTTCGGGGTTAACGGCGTGATGACCATGAAAATGATCAACAGCACCAGCAGCACGTCGATCAGCGGCGTTACGTTAATTTCGGAAGCAGGGCCGCCTTCCTTACCACCAGATGACATCGACATAGGAAACTCTCCTTACCCTCAATTTCTTGTTTCAGGCCTTACTGTGCTGGGCCGGATGCGCCCGCGGCGGGAGCATCCTCAAGCTTCTTCTCCAGGCTCTCGGTCAGCAAACCCAGTTGATCCACTCCGGCCGCGCGCAGGTTGTCGATGACTTCCACAACCCGTTCGTAGCGCGCCCGTTGATCGCTCTTCAAGTAGCACATCTTGTCCAGACGGTTGGTCAGCATGTCCTTCACTTTTGCCGGCAACAGGTCGCTCGCAATCTGGGTTGACCCGAGAAATACCTTCCCGTCTCGTGTCACTGCCACCAGTACCGCGTCTTCCTTGTCGGCCGCCTGCATCGCAATCGGGTTCTTCGTCCTCACCATTTCCACGCTGACACCCTTGGACAACATCGGCGTGATCACCATGAAGATGATCAGCATCACCAGCATCACGTCCACCATCGGCGTCACATTGATATCCGACACGGGAGCCGGCACTTTTTGTTTTTTCATTTCCTTATCCTCACTTTCCCGGCCTCACTTTCCCTGACACCCTCCAGGCTTCCTCGGGCCAGGCAGGAACAGATGCTCCTGTTCCCGCCTGATCCGGAATTAACTCGCTGGAAAGATAGCGCCGCCTATAGCTTCGACTTGGCGCCGGCGCGCTTCAGGAAGTAGTCGATCAACTCAGAGCTGGAATTGCCCATCTCCACGTCCAACGCTTCCAGACGCGTGGTGAAGTAGTTGTACATCCACACAGCCGGAATGGCCACAAACAGTCCAATCGCCGTGGCCACGAGGGCTTCCGAAATACCGCCGGCCACCGCGCCAAGACCGGTCGATTTCTCCGTGGCAATGCCCTTGAAGGCGTTGATGATGCCGACCACGGTTCCGAACAGTCCCACGAAGGGAGCGGAAGAACCGATGGTGGCCAGCGCGCTGACGCCGCGCTTGAGTTCGGCGTGGACAATCGCTTCGGCCCTCTCCAACGCGCGGCGGCTGGCTTCCACCACCTCACCCGGAATCTCCGAGCTGATCTGATGCGCCTTGAATTCCTGCAGCCCGGCCACCACAACCTTGGCCAAGTGGCTCTTCTTGTAACGATCCGCGATCTTGATCGCCTCATCCAGCTTGCCTTCGCGCAAGGCGCCGGCCACAGCCGGTGCAAACAACCTGGATTGAGACCGCGCTCCATTATAGGCCATAAGACGATCGATCATGATGCCAATCGAATAGGCGGACATGATGAACATGATGATGACGACGGATCGCGCCATCCAGGCCATCTGGTTCCACATCGACATCGGGTCGAAGGCAATCCCGCCTTCCTGGAGCAACAGGAACGCGATTCCCTGCATTTGTAATAGCATTTTCTTTCTCTCCTGCGAGTTAATTTATATCTGTTGACCGGTGAGACGCGAAACGCCTCATTGGGTCAAAGTGAAGTTTACGTCAATCTGCGTTATTACCTCAACCGGCTCTGAGTTCAAGAGAGTCGGCTGGTAAACCCATTGCTTCACCGCGTCCTGCGCGGATTGGACCAGCAGCGGATGGCCGCTGATCAACTGAAGATTTGCGATGGCCCCGTCTTTACCAATCACAGCAGTGAACCGGACCACGCCCTGAATACGCGCCTGTCGCGCCAGTGGCGGGTACGCCGGTTTGGGCTGGCGGATCAGACGCGCGGCCTGCACG
>JAENWC010000045.1 GCA_016650235.1 Terriglobia bacterium | reverse complement strand
TATGTATTCGGCGGAGTTGTGGCCGAGCGACTTCAGGTCAAATCCCTCAAGAAGATTGAGCGTGAATAGCTCCGCCGGACCCTGGTTGGCGGAAGCATTCTTGTACACCGTGTAGCCGCGGTAATCGGTGGACACCGGAGCCTCGACTTTCGCCGCATAATCAGCGAAGTCTTCATATCGAAACAGGCCGCCGTTCTCCGCGGAAAAGTGGGCCATTTCCTGGGCGATCGCGCCTTTGTAAAACTCATCGCGCGCGGCCCGGAGCGCCGCACGGCGTCCTTGCGGGAGGTGACGCCGCTCCGCTTCCACCATCCTCTTCATCGTGCGAGCCAGGCTGGGATTCCGCCACAGCGCTCCCGCTACGGGGCCTTTGCCATCCGGTTGGTACAGTTTCACACTCGAGGGAAACTTCCCAAGCTTGCGCGATCCGCTGACAGAGCGGGCGAAAGACTCCGTCGCCGGGAAGCCGTTCCCGGCGAGTTCGATCGCCGGTTCGAGCACCTCGGCGAACGACTTGGTTCCCCAGCGGTCCAGCAGGATGTACCAGGCGTCGGGTACACCCGGGACTGTGCCGGCCAGGAGCGTTTCGTCCACGGGCAGTTTCCCGTTGTGGTTCTTCTTGTACCAGTCGATGGTGGCCAGCTTTGGAGCGGCGCCCTCGGCATTGATCGAGACGGCCTTCTTCGACGCGGCATCAAAGACGAGGAGTACCGCGTCTCCGCCCATGCCATTGGAGGCAGGCGCGACCAGACCCAGAACGGCCTGCCCACCCACCGCCGCGTCAAATGCATTGCCACCGGAGTTCAGAATCCGTTCCGCCGCTTTCGTGGCCAGTGGTTCCATCGAAGACACCGCATAGTGCCGGCCTCGAATCACCGGCCGCGTTGTCCTGCGCGATGCGGAGGAATCGAGCAGAACTGTTTCATATAGATTCTGGGCCAGCGAAAGTGTTGGTATCGAGAGGGCCAGCATGGCCAGGACACGGGCTGAGTTCACGAAAACAACCTCCTGAATATACAGGCAGAAGTCTAACACGGTGTGACACGAACAACACAGGTCAACCATGTTATAGTCAAAGATCCTCCGAAAAATACCATGTCCCTCCCAGAAGTTCCTGAGATCGTCTGCGCCCATAGTCCCGATTCCGACGATGCCTACATGTTCTACGCCATGGCCACTCGGAAGGTACAATCGCCCCTGCTCACCGTACGCCACGTGCTGGAAGACATCGAATCGCTCAATAAGAAGGCGCTCGAAGGCGTCTACCCTCTCACCGCCATTTCCTACCATGCCTATCCTTACGTTGCCGATAAGTACATGCTCATGGCCTCCGGTTCCAGCGTAGGGGACGGCTACGGCCCCATGTTGATCGCCAACCACCCCATGTCCCCCGGCGAGGTCAAGGGCAAGCGCATCGCGGTTCCGGGCAAGATGACCACCGCCTACCTCGTGCTGAAATTGTTCCAACCGGATTTTGAAGCCATCCTCACCCCGTTTGACCAGATCCCCGATGCGGTGCGCTCAGGGAACGTCGACATGGGCCTCGTCATACACGAGGCGCAACTCACCTATTCCAAGGGCGGTTTTCACAATGTTCTCAACATGGGCAAATGGTGGAAGCAGGAGCATGGCCTGCCGCTGCCCCTCGGCGCCAATGCGCTGCTGCGCTCCCTGCCCGCCGATATTCAGCGCGAATGTTGCCGCCTCATGCGGGAAAGCATCCAGCATGCGCTCGATCATTCCGACGAAGCTTTGAACTACGCCATGCAGTTTGCTCGCGATATGGAAACTCCTCTTGCCGAAAAGTTCGTCGGAATGTATGTGAACCACCACACCGTGGATTGCGGCGAGGATGTGCCGAAAGCCGCGCAGAAGCTCATGGACATGGGATTTGAAGCAGGCATCATCCCGCACCGTATCCAAGTGGAGTTCGTACGCTAGCGCCGGGTGCGCTCCTTTTCCGCGATAATGATAGAGTGATCAACCGCATTGGCTTTACCCTCCTTCTGCTCTGCCTGACTTGGCATGTACCTTGCGCGTTCGCGCAGGCCGATACCAAGCAGCGGCTCAAGGTGGTGAAGGACCTTGCCAAGTCCGGCGGCTCCACCGTCATTCCCGAACTCCGCGGATATCTGAAGGACGCCGAAGTCGAGGTGCGCCTGGAAGCCGTAAAGGCGATTGTGGGCATCGGAACGCAGCACAGCCTGGATGCGCTGGTGGAGGCGACGGGAGACAACGATCCGGAAATCCAAGTATGGGCCACCGATGGGCTGGTGAATTTCTTCTATCCGGGATATGTGCAGACGGGCCTCACTGCATCCATCAAGCGCGCTGGCTCCGGCATCAAGGGCAAATTCACGGACACCAATGATCAGGTGATCGACCCGTTCATTACCGTGAGGCCGGACATCATTGAAGCCATCGGGAAACTGGCCAGCGGCGGCAACGGCATGGAGGTGCGAGCCAACGCGGCGCGCGCCGCCGGAGTCCTGCGCGGCAAAGCCGCGATTCCGGATCTCCTCCAGGCCATACGCACCAAAGATACGCAAGTCATCTACGAAGTTCTGATCGCGTTGCAGAAGATCCGCGACATCGACTCGTCCAAACAGATCTTCTTCCTTTTGCGTGACCCCGACAAGAGGGTGCAGATCGAGGCCATCGAGACAGCCGGGCTGCTGCAGAACCGCGAAGCAGTGCCGCAGTTGAGTGATGCCCTCTCACGCTCCACGGACAAGGATGTGCGCCGCGCCGCGCTCACTGCCCTCGCCATGATCCCGGATCCGGCAAGCCGCCCCTTGTATGAGCTGAACCTGAACGACAAGGACGACCAGATGCGCGCGGCGGCCGCGGAAGGCTTGGCCCGGCTGAAGAACCCGTCCGACAAGCCTGTGATGGAGGCGGCTTTCGAATCGGAAAAGAAGATGAATCCACGCCTCAGCCTCGCCTTTGCCCTCGTGATGCAAGGTAAGAACGCCATGGATCAATTCGGCCCCCTCGTCTACCTTGTGAACACGCTCAACTCGGGCAGCTACCGCGGCGTCGCCTCGGCCTTCCTGCAAGAACTGGCGCGTCAAAAGGAGGTTCGCGAAAACCTCTACCCGGGGATGAACGAGCGTACGCGGGAAGAAAAGAAAGAACTGGCGTCCATTCTGGCCCGCAGCGGAGACAAAGACACTACGCCCATACTGGAGGCGTTAAGCCGCGACAGCGACCTCGAAGTGGCGCGGGAAGGCACGCGGGCCTTGCGCATTCTGCACTCCCGCGTGCAATAGAACGGAAGGTCTTATTTTGCTTTCTTCTGCTTCTGCTGGCCGACGCGGACTTTGAACTGGCGTTGATGGGCCTCGTTGTGGGCCTTCCAGTCAAAGCGCGAAGTAGCGTCTTTCAGATACGCGGGAACATCAGTGCCCTTGGGTAATACCGCCACGATGGTCGCGGTTTGGCCGTCCGGGCCGCTCAATTGGAATCTACGCGCGTTAGGAATTGACATAACGTTCTTTATTTTAGCATGAGCAAGCAGGGCTTCATTCCACGACACTCTGCAGCGCCGCCGCCAGTTCCGGGTGGCGGAAAGTGAACCCGGCAGACAGCGCCGCCTCCGGAAGCGCCCGCTGGCTGCCAATGAGAATCTCCGACATCTCCCCAAACAATATCTTGAGAGCAAACAGGGGCACCGGCAGCACTGCCGGACGCTGAAGCGCCCGCCCAAGCGCTTGGGTGAAGTCCGCATTGGTCACCGGCACTGGAGAGGAGCCGTTGATGGCCCCTCTGACGGCCGGGGACTCCGCGGCAAACAAAAACAGTTGCGCCAGGTCCTCCAGATGAATCCAGGACATCCATTGCTTTCCCGAACCAATCTTTCCGCCCACACACGCCTTGAAAGGAGGCAGCATTTTTGCCAGCGCTCCCCCATTCTTGCCCAGCACAACACCGGTCCGGATCGTGGCCACGCGTACTCCCAGTGCCTCCGCGCCAAGCGCGGCGTTCTCCCACTCCACGCACACCTCGGGAAGAAAACCGCTGCCGGGCTTTGAGGATTCTGTGAGAGTCTCATCTGCCCGGTCACCGTAGTAACCGATAGCGGAGGCGCATACCAGCGCCTTCGGCTTGCTCGCGCACTGCCCGACGGTCTCCACCAGCCGCTCGGTGCCCAGTACGCGGCTCTCCCGGATGTGCCGTTTCACTTTTTCGGTCCACCGCTGCGCCACCGGTTCGCCCGCCAGGTGAATCACCGCGTCGGCGCCCTCAATGGCCGCGATAGGAGGGCTGCCCTTCTCCGGGTCCCAAATCGAAAACTGGACCTCCGGCGGCAGTCCTTTGCGCAAGGCGCGGCCGAGGATACGCACCTGATGGCCGCCTGCCAGCAACTGCTGCAATAGTTCCCCGCCAATGAATCCCGATGCGCCAGTAACGGTAACCCTCATGATCCGCCTCATTGTAGACGATGTGGCACGCCGCCGGTTAGCTTCCCTTATAAACTGTAATGCTGGATAGTATAGTTAGCCAGCGGAGGAACCCGAATGAAAATTGCCGGACAAGTGGAAAGCCTTTGGCGCTACCCCGTGAAAAGCATGCAAGGCGAGCAACTGCGGGAGGCCTTCATCGGATTCCCCGGTGTCTACGGCGATCGCCTCTACGCCTTTCGTAGCGCGGCTGCGCCGAAGGCGTTCCCCTATTTCACCGGACGGGAGCTGCACGAACTACTGCTGTACCGGCCGGCCTACCGGCTTCCGGAACAGATGGCGCTGCCGGCAAACCTCCGCGAAGCCGAAGTCATCGGCCCCGGCCTCACTCCGGTCTACGCCGGACCCGCCGATCTGATGGTGGATGTCGAAACCCCATCCGGAGACCTGCTCGCCATCGATGATCCCCGGCTGATCAGCATGTTGCGCGAGGGTGTCCGCGCCGCGCATGAACTTACTCTGCTTCGCTCCGATCGGGCCATGACCGATTGCCGTCCCATTTCTCTTCTCTCCACGCAAACCGCGCGGCAGCTTGGCGAGGAACTCGGAACCGATGTGGACAAACGCCGCTTCCGCGCCAATGTTTATCTCGACCTGGAATCCGGCGGCGGCTTTGGCGAGGACGCATTCGCCGGCCGGACGCTGCGGATCGGCGCCAAGGTAATGGTGGCGATATTGGACCGCGACCCCCGCTGTAAGATGATCACGCTCGACCCCATCACCGCGCAGCCCAACCCGGACCTCATGCGGCTGGTATCGCAATCCCATGACGGCAAGGCCGGCGTCTACGCGGCGGTTCTGGTGGAGGGAACCATCCGGCCGGGCGACCCGATCACGATTCTTGATTAGCGGACCCGCTCCCTTTGGTAACGGCTCAGCAGCGGACACTCTGCCGTACAATGAAGCTCATAAGCATGCGGGCCTGGAACAGGACCAAACTTTTGTGGGGCTATCTGCGCGGCCGCGAGCGGCTGGGCGCGCTGCCGGTGGAGTATATCGTCGAGACCACCGCCAAATGCAACCTCTACTGCCCCATGTGTCCGCGCGAAACCTACAAGCAGCCCAAAGAGGACATGACCGAAGAGATCTTCTCGCGTCTGGTGCGGGAGAGCGCGGATTCAGCCGAGCACATGATGCTCATCGGGTTGGGCGAACCCTTTCTCGATCCCCACATCTTCGAACGCATCGAGTATTGCCAGCGCCACAACATACACACTCTGCTCTCCACCAACGGCACCTTCCTCGATGAAGAGACCTCGGCGCGGCTGCTCGACGGCCCGCTCGCCCACATCACGCTCAGCTTCGACGGGTACACCAAAGAGTCGTTCGAGTTCTATCGCAAGGGGGCGAAGTTTGAAAAAGTCCGCGACAACTACCTCCGCTTTGCCAGGATGAAGAAGCAGCGCGGCCGCGGCCCACAGGTGGTGGTGCAGATGGTGCGGATGGAGGGCAACGCATCGGAGGTGGACGATTTCGTCCGGTTCTGGAGCGCCGTGGAGGGTGTCGATCAGGTGCGCGTCAAGGAAGACGAAACCAACCTCATGCGGCCCGATGCCGGCCACACCGCGTCGGATTGGCTGCATCCATGTCATTATCTTTGGCGCGGCCCCATGTACGTGAAGTGGAATGGCGACGTCTATCCCTGCTGCCAGAGTTACATGGTGGGCGGGGAGCCGGTGGGCAATGTTGGAACCGAAAGCCTGCCGCGGATCTTCGACAACGAGGAGATGCGCCGCATGCGCCGGCTGCATGTGGCCGGACGCGCCGGCGAGATCGGCATCTGCTCGCGCTGCTGCACCACCATCCCGCATCCGCTGCTGGTGGCCGGCAGCCTTTTGTTTCACGGATCCACCGTGCGCAGGCTATTGCCGCTCGTGGAGCGGTTGACCTACCTGGCAAAGCTGCCGAAGCGTTTGCTGACGCCGCCCAAACGCGTCCAGGCGGTTAGCGCGAAACCGCAGGAGTTGGTGCGGATAAGCTCGCCCGAGGCGTCGACTGAGGCCCCGCTTGAGACAAGGGAGCCTCCAGCGGATTCCTGAGCTTGCGCTCGGCGTAATAGCCGGGGCGTACGCGCTCGACAATCTGGGCCACCGGGCGCTCCAGTATATCGAAATAGGGTTTTGGATAGAGGCCGATCCAGAAGGCCCAGACTATCAGCGGCGCAAAGACGGCGATCTCGCGCCAGCTCAGGTCCAGCAGCTTCGCGTTCTTCCCGGCCACCTCGCCGAGCATCGTGCGCTGATAGAGCCAAAGCAGGTACGCCGCGCCCAGCGCGATGCCCACCACGGACCAGAACGCCCAATTGAACGACATCTGGTAGGCGCCCTGCAGGATGGTGATCTCGCCGATGAAGCCGTTGAGCGGAGGCATGCCCATCGAACTCAGCGCCGCGATCAGGAACACGAATGCGAACACGGGCATCACCTTCATCAGGCCGCCGTATTCGGCAATCTCCCGAGAGTGCCTTCGTTCGTAAACGATGCCCACAATCAGAAACAGCATTCCAGTGGAGATGCCGTGATTGATCTGCTGCAGGATGCTTCCCGCAAGGCCGGCCGGGTTCAGCGCGAAGATGCCCAGCGTGCAAAAGCCCATGTGGCTCACCGATGAGTATGCGATCAGCTTCTTCATGTCCTTCTGCATCAGACAAACCAGCGCGCCGTAGACAATGGCGATGATGGAGAGCAGCGCGATGGCGTTCACCACCACGGGGTTTCTCGATGTGTCGGGCAGGAGCGGCAGGGAGAAGCGCAGGAATCCGTAAGTGCCCATCTTCAGCAGGACGCTGGCCAGAATCACTGAGCCCGCGGTGGGCGCTTCCGTATGGGCGTCCGGCAGCCAGGTGTGGAAGGGGAACATCGGAACCTTTACCGCGAAGCCCACGAAGAAGGCCCAGAACACCCACCAAGCCATGTTGGCCGGCATCGCCGTCTTGATGAGCTCGTTGATGTCGAAGGTGTAGACCTGGAACTGAGTGAAGTGCTGGTAGTACAGCATGAGAATGCCGAGCAGCATCAGTACGGAACCAATCAGGGTGTAGATCACGAACTTGATGCTGGCGTAGCCGCGCCGGGGTCCACCCCAAATGGCGATGATGAAGTACATGGGAACCAGAACCAGTTCCCAAAAGACGAAGAAAAGCAGGAAGTCGAGCGCCATGAATACGCCCAGCATTCCGACTTGCTGCAGCAACAGATAGGCGTAGTATTCCTTGAGGCGCGTTTCGATCGCATTCCAACTGCACAGGATGGCGAGGAACCCGATCAGTCCGGTCATGATGATCAGCAGCAGGCTGATGCCGTCGATCCCCAAGTGGTAGGATGCGCCCACCGATGGGATCCATTCGAGCTTCTCTATAAACTGGAAATCCTTGTTGCGGTCGAAGGTGGAGAGCAATGGGAGCGTTACCAGGAACCCGGCCAGCCCGGCCAGGTTCGCCCAAAGCTTCACGGCCTTGGTGTTAGCGGATGGAATGAACAGCAATACCAGCAGCGCCAGCAGAGGTGTCAGTAGTATGGCGGAGAGCAAATAATTCATGAGTCAGCCTCGGGCGGGGCGGACAGCCTCGCAAGCTCCATATCTTACAACAGAAGCTCTAACCGCCGCCGACAAAGTGGACAATCTCCAGCTTCGCGCCATTGCTGAGATGTGCCGATGCCCATTCCGGCTTGCGCACGATGCGGCGGTCCAGTTCCACGGCGACGCGGTCCTGTGGAATCCTCAAAAGTTGCAGGAGCGTCTCGATGGTAGAGCCCGCCGGCACCTGCCGGGCATCGCCGTTCACGCTGATCTCGATGGACATTTCCACTACTTGATTATAAGGGGCCGTTCGGCCCGGGATGCGCCGCGTGCGCTTGCAGCAGCGCCTCCTGCACGGTGTCCGGCCCACCGGGTGCTACCACATCATGACGCTGAGGTCGCCGGCGCGATTCTGGAAGTAGAGGCGCAAGCGCAGGATATATTTGCGGTCGGCAAACAGGCGGATCTTGATACTGGCATTTCTGTCAACGCCGCTATCGTCATCGCCGGCCAGAAAACGCGGCTCGCCACCGGTGTCTTCGAACAAGACCAGGACGGCGTCGGAGTCGCCGAAGGTTTGCAAAGTGTATTCGCGGCTGGCCTCGGGCTCCACGATGAAGTTCACCTGTTGCGAGGGTTCCAGGCGCAGGCGCACGGATTCGAACGCTTTGAGCTTGGTGTAGTCACTAGCGGTCAGCGGCGGGTAGAACGTTTTAACCCACTCCACATCGCGCGGGGAGAGGCCACCGGCCGGAGTCAGACCGGCGCTGTATCGCACGGGCTCAACAATCAAACCGGCTTCGAACGGGTAGTGCATGACGGAGTCGGGGTCCCAACTGGAGCCTTGCACGGTATCAGGCTTGATTTTGGAGATGATGTTGTCGAAGGTCTTGTCGCGGGACCAACTGTTGGGCGGTTCCGCGAGGGCTGCGTAGACCGCTTCCTCATTCCACACGATGCCGGCGTTGGGATTCTGGTGCTCGTGCGGAAAACCAAGAGTGTGCCCGATTTCGTGTAGCGGCGTGTCGATGTCGTAGGCGTCGGCTTTATCCAGGTTCATGGTGCGCCGGCTCACCGCAATCCCGCGCACTTCACGTCCCACGTAGGACCAGTGGCCGTCGTTGGCCTCAAAGCCGATCCGGATATCCGCCGCGGCGGGCGTGTCCACTTCATTGAACTCCAGCCCGATGCCGAGCGCTTTCCACCTGGCGAACGCGTCGCGGACCATCTGTTTGCGGGCTTCCGTGGCGGTCCATTTCGCGGGGCCGCGGAAGAAATGGTACTTGAGAACCGTGCCGTTGGCCCACTTGGTTTCATTGACTCGGATGAGTTCCAAGCGGGCCGGTTCGGTGCGGGAAGAAAGGGGACGCTCCGGCAGGCGGGGAACTGCGCAAAAGGTATGCGCGCGCCGGGCGGCTGCGTGGGCGGCAGTTTTCCGAACAGCGGTTTTTCGAGTGGCCATGACAGTTTCTCCTGGTAAGATGGGCGCTATTTTTCAGCAATTCGCGCCCGCGGGAGAATACTATCACAAATGAATCGCAATTATTCGTGGATTGATTCCGCGATTCCGCGGAGGTGGCCAGCGCCCCCTACATCCAAACGCGGTGCTATTATGCCCCCATGAACAGAAGGCGCTTTGTTTCCTCGGCCCTGGCCGCTCCCTTTGTCCACACCCCTTCCCGCTCTGCCACGCGCCGGCCCAACGTGGTCATGTTCATGACCGACGACCATGGCGCCTGGGCCACCGGCGCTTACGGTTGCGCGGAAATGCACACCCCCAACATTGATGCTCTGGCCAGGGGCGGCGCACGCTTTGACCGCGCCTTCGCCTGCACTCCCGTCTGCTCGCCCAGCCGCATGACCTACATGACCGGCCGCCTGCCTTCCACGCACCACGTGCAGGACTGGCTCCGTCCGGTGAACAGCTTTGGCGGCAAGGCCGAGCGGTGGCTGTCAGGACATCCCACTTACTCTGAGGCGCTCGCCAAGAACGGCTACACTCTGGGCATGTCCGGAAAGTGGCACATGGGCCAGGATGAGAAAGCGCAGGCCGGATTCAGTTATTGGGCCACGGTGCCCGGCGGGGGCGGAACCTATCGTAACGCTGAGTTTGTCAAGAACGGCCAGCCCGATCATAAAGAGGGATACAAAACCGATCGCGTCGGCGACCATGCGCTGGAGTTCCTCGATACGCGCAAGGGCAAAGACGATCCCTTCTATCTCCTGGTTCCCTTCTACGCGCCGCACACCCCGTTCGACTATCAGCCGGAGGTGTACCGCAAGCCCTACGAGAACTCCAGCTTCTCCTGCTTTCCGGACCTGCCGCGTCATCCATGGTCGAACAAGGGACTCAGCGCCCACTACCGGAACAGGCAGAGCATGCATGCTTATTCGGCGCTCATCACCGGCCTCGACGCAAACATCGGCCGCATCGTGCAGCGCCTCGGCGAAATGGGCGTGCGCGACAATACGCTCGTGGTCTTCACCGCCGACCAGGGCTGGAACGCAGGCCATCACGGTTTCTGGGGCAAGGGCAACGGGACCTTCCCCTTCAACATGTATGAGGAATCCATCCGAGTGCCGATGATCTGGAACCACCCGGGTCACATCAAGCCCAGCCAGGCGCTCAACCCGATGGTCTCCTCTTATGATTACTTCCCCACCATTCTGGACTACCTGAACGTGCCTACGCCGCCAGATCCCAAACGGGTCGGCCGCAGCTACGCCGGATTCCTGCGTGGGCAGAAGCCGAGATGGAATAACCGGCTCTACTTCGAGTATTCCATGGTACGTGGATTGCGGACCGAGACCATGAAGCTGGTGGAGAGGAGCAAGGAGTGGCCGGGGGAGTTGTACGACTTAGAGGCGGATCCTGGTGAAACGAAAAATGTTTACGAAACCCCCGCTTACCGCCCTCAACTCAACGCTTTGCAAAACGAACTCTCCCGCTTCTTCCTGCGCGCCGGTGCCCCGCCGCTTGAGAACTGGCGCTCCTCCACCACCCAGGAACTCACCCAATACGAGCGCTTCTTGCCCTAGTCCTTTGCCGGCTCGGCGTCCTTTTCTTCCGCGTCCCAACGGTAGCCCTCGGCTACGTCCAGCGGAACCTCACACCGGCAACAGTCGCTGCAACGCAAGCACTTGGCGCAACGATGATTCGGACAGGCGTCCTTGGTGCAATAAACGCAGATCTCGGTGGATGCTTCACCGCAGATACTGCAACTGAAAACCGCGGGATTCATCAAGGCTTGATTTTCCTCTCCGGCTCCGGCAGCGGTTGCTTGATCAGGATGGTGCGGCAGCGCTGCGCTTCCTGATCCATAATCCGTAGTTCCTCTTCCTTTGCCGCCACCAGTTCCACAAGGTAATCGCGCAAGCGGGCGCGTCCCGAGTTGTTCTCAGACGCCATTGCCTGGAAGAGGTCCGCCAGTGCCGGATTCTGATAGCGGCGCACACCCTCGGTCAGCGATTCCAGCAGCGACTCCATCGCTTGCATGCGCAGGTAGACTTGCAGAACTAAAGTCGTCTTCGCCGGAGTGGCCGCGAGCGATTGCGTGGTTTGAATCACGTAACCGGATTCGGCCTTGATGGATTTCCACTGCTGCAGGTAAGCCTCGGGAGCGCCCTTGGCTATCCAATCCTGAGGATGGACTTGGTCGAGCATCGGGACCAGACGCTCGGTCTGAGCTACCAGATCCTTGAGCGTGCTCCGGATCTCCCACTCCGTCGTCAGACCTGCCGTTTGGCCGAATAGGGCCAGCGGCAACATTGCAAGAAACAGCAGACTCTTCATAAGGCCACCTGTCCTCCATTCTCGCATGAAGGCCCGCCCGGAACCGGCGCACCACCAACTGTGGAGGAACTCCCCTTTCCGCCGGCGCCATGCTCCGTGGTGCGGGCGTGTTCTTCAAAGGGTGATATAAAGGACTTCGATGCTGTTTCCGTTCCTGCTGGCCGCCATCACGTTTCACATCGACTTCGAGGGCGCAAGCCTCGGCAAAGTGGAACAGACTTCTCCGGGCCACTTTATTTGCCCGGTGCGGGGGGAGGCCGATCAGGACGGCCGCAACCGGCAAGCCAATTGGTATTACTTCCGCGTGGATGGGGCGGCCCGCGGCGCGTTGACCATCGATCTCACCAACCTGGTGGGCGAATACAACTACACGCCCGGATCCCACGCCGTCACCAGCAATACGCGGCCCGTGTTCAGTTACGACAACAAGACCTGGATGCACTTTTCGAGCAATCAGGTGGAGTGGGACAAGCAGCGGATCCGCCTGCGCCTGCGCTTCACTCCAGACCGGAACCGGGTGTGGATCGCGCATGTGCCGCCGTATACAAACCAGCATCTCGACGCCTTGCTCAAAGACGCACGGCCGAGCGCGCACTACCAGTACGAGAACACGGGAAACACCGTGGACGGCCGTCCAATGCCGCTCGTCACAATCACCAATCCGCGCGTCCCCGCTGTAGGCAAGAAGGTTGCCTGGCTCATGTTCCGGCAACACTCCTGGGAAACCGGATCATCGTGGGCCGGAGATGGGGCCATACGCTTTCTGCTATCGGAGCAAGGCGCGGCGCTACGCGAGCAGGTGATCTGGAAGATCTTCCCGATGGCCGATCCCGATGGAGTCTCGCGCGGCGGGGTGCGCTTCAACAAGAACGGATACGATCTGAATCGCAACTGGGACCCCAACCGGGGCATGTTCCAGCCCGGCCTCATGCCGGAGATCGCCGCGCAGAAGAAGGCCATCCTCGCCTGGCTCGATGCAGGCCATCGCATCGACTTCTTCCTGACGTTGCACAACACCGAAAGCGGCGAATATCTGGAGGGCTCGCACGCACCGCTCGGCGAGCGTCTCGAAAAACTGCTGCTGGAGACAACCTCTTTCCATCCCTCCAGGCCATTCCGCCGGGCAGAGGCAAGCACAACGCCGGGCAAACCCGGGCGCATGAATGTGGCGCAGGGCCTTCATGCCGAAAGGGACATCCCCGCCTTCGGCATGGAGCAGCGGGTGGAATTCAATACGAAGCTTGGCCGCCTGCCAACGGTGGCCGATCGCGAGGAGTTCGGCCGGCAACTGGTGCAAGCCATCGCTGCGGCGCTGCGCTAACCGCGAGTGACCGCGAGTGTAGTGTCCAAGAATTAACTGGACATCTTTTCGATCCAATCTGCGTTCATCGGCAGCCATCATTTTCAGCGGCTTGTCTTGCCCGACACTTCTCCTGAGGCTTGTTTGGCCCCAATGAACCAGCATGGGCCGCGTGGCCCGCCTAAAAAGGCGGCTGCAAGCCAGGATTGGCTGCCCACAAAGGGAATTGTTTTCAGAGCAACGCCGATGAATGCCGATGTGTACACTAGATTATCATTCTGTTGATACCTATACAATAAGAACATTTTCGTGCGAGAATGGTTTATGCCATTCACGACGAAGCGGCAAGCACTGAGTCTTACCGCGGATGAGAAGCGTAGACTGGAGAGCTCGCGGCGTTCCCGCCGTGGGGAGAAGCGGGAGACGTTGCATGCGGGGATACTTCTGGATTTGGCCAGCGGCAAGAGCGACGG
>JAENWC010000044.1 GCA_016650235.1 Terriglobia bacterium | reverse complement strand
TGTACAACAACATGGGCGATATCGACCGCCTGTTAACGGCTCTCGGCTAACCATAGGCTCCCGCTGGATTCGGTCACGGCCAGAGCCAGCTTATCCCTGGCCACGGTCAGTCCGATATCGCGCGGGCGCATAGCGGCGATGCTCAAGCGCCCATCTCCTATGTCCAGAATTAGCCGCGCCTCTCCTTGCGGTTTCTTCGCCGCGGACAATGGCAGCGCCCAAACAGCCAGTCTTCCGTTCTGGCCGGAGAGAAAGTACAGCCAACCTCCGTTGGGCGACCATTCCGGCTGGGAAGCGTTGTGCTGCTCCGGCGTCACATAGATCCAGTCGCGCTCGTCTTCGATCACTGTTCCCGTAAGCCGCGCCACCGCCAGGCGCGACCGGTGCCCCACCGATGGCACGGGGAATGCGATCCAGCGGTTATCGGGCGAAAGGCGCGCGTCGGCCAGCGAAAGGTTGCGGCTGGGATGCCGTAGCAGCACTGTCCGCTTCTTGCTCGACAGGTTCATCAGGCCCACGCTTCCGGGAGGCTCGCGGTGGAAATAGAGGATGGCGTCGCCTTTCCTGGTCCATTGGAACGAGCCCTGCCCGACGTTTTCCTCCCAAACCTTCACGGGCTCACCCCCGTCAAAGCCGGTCTGAAAAACGGTCACTTTTTCGCCGTCGTGCGCATCGTAGACAAGCCGCGACCCGTCGCGCGACAGCGCGGGCATGTGTTCCCGCAAAGGGCCGCTCGTGAGTCCTTTCTCCTGCCCCGACGCCAAGTCCTTCACCCATACTTCAAAGTTACCGCCGCGGCTCGTCTCCCAAGCCATCCTCCGGCCGTCCAGAGACAGGCTCGGCCGCTGGTCGATGGAGGGATGGCTGGTCAGGCGCGTCAGTGCGCCGGCGGGCTTTGCCTGATTCGCTTGCAGCGGTAGGCTCCAGATGTCGATGTTCTCCCTCGGGCGGCCAAAGACGATGCGGCCGTCCGGAGCCTGTGCTGCACCGGCCTCCTCGTCTTCTCCCGAAGTCAATCGGCGCGGCGGTCCGGCAACCCGCCAGGGATCGGGCATCAGATCCAGAATCCAGAGCTGATTCTTCTCGCCTCTCTTTGAACCGAAAACGATCCCACCGCCCGGCCGCAGCCACAGATCAGGGGGCGCCGATGCGTCGAGGCGTGCCTGCCGCAGAATCTTTGCGGCGCCGGTGGCCACCGCATCGCCGCCCCTGGCAGGGCTGACCCACCAGTCACAGCTTTCCTCAGATCCGTCCCTGCAACCGGCGAACAAAACGTATCTGCCGTCCGGAGACCAGGTGGGGGCACGTGCGGAATGGAACTCCGGGTGGAGGGCGTGCGGCCGGCCTCCGGCGGCATCGATAGCAAACATGGCGTCATGGGAGCCGGACCCGGCTTTCGCCGCCACCCAATACGCGACGGAACCGCCGGCAGGCGCAAACCGCGGCCGCCGGCCCTGCGGAGCCAGCATACGGGGCCTTCCACCCTCCGTTGCTACCAGGTAAACGCCTCCTCCGTTCCCTTCGCTTCGATAGGCCAGCGTAGCGCCGTCAGGCGCGAACGACGGCTCATGATCGTCGGCCGCTCCGTCCGTCAGCCGGCGGGCGTCTCCTCCGGCAAGCGGCTGTATCCAGAGATGCAGGAAGCCGGACCCGTCGCGGTCGGAGGAATAGGCAAGCCGCAGCCCATCGGCGGAGGTGGCCGGGCCGGAGCTCCGGCCTGGCTCGTTCACGATCGGTGCTGGGGTCACCTGTGCCGGCGAGCGCGGTGGCAGCGCAGCCAGCAGGAGAGCGAGGAGGAGGGGATTGAGTTGGGTTCGAGGCATTGGCAGGTTTGAGTCGCGAGGCGCTTTATCTTACAGCAACCACTTGCACCTGTATCAGTTGTGACTGGATTACCTGAACGGTGGTGCGGGCCGGCGGGTTTTTGGGGAAGTACTCTTTGAAAACCTCGTTCATTTCGTCCATCTGGCCGATGTCCTTGAGATAGACTTGGGCGTTTGCCACGTGTTCCATCTTCATCCCCGACAGCTTCAGGATGCTCCGGATGCTCTCGAGCGAGGCTCGCATCTGCTCCTTTACCGTTGCTCCCGAACCAGACTTGCCCGACGTATAGAGCGTATCTCCGGCCAGCACGCCGCCGTTGGAAGAGGTCGGGCTCGGGCCCGCCGAGTCCGGGACAACCCGGCCTTTGCCCGCCCGGTCGCGTGTGGCAATGAAGGTAATCTCGACGCTGATCGTCCCCGGAAGCTTTGAAACACAAAAACTACCGCGGCTGGGCGCGGTGCCAAGCCGGAAAAAGTCTTTGTAGACGGAGTTGAGCTTGCCATAGGCTGAGCCTTGGTGTCCGTCCGAATCGAGGAAGTAGACGTTGGTAAACACCGTGTCTTTATGTTCCAAACCGGCGGCGGCCAGAATCCGGCCGATGTTTTCCATCGTCTGCTTCGTCTGGCCTTCCATGGTGGGATCGAGCTCACCGTCGCCCGGTTTGCGGCCGCCGCTGCCGGATACGTACAGAGTGTCGCCCGCCCAAACCGCAGGCCGGTACGGGCCCATGGCAGCCGGAATCGTTCCTGCGGGAGGAATCACGACGGCGATCTCGGATTTATCGGCGTGGGCGATGCAAGTGATTTCGATGTTCGCACCGCCGGGCAACCCGGGGAACTCCAAAGTGGTCCGCGCGGGATAGTGAGCGGGACCGAAGTAGCTGCCGTAGACCTCATTCATCTCCTTATACTGGCCCATATCGGCAAGCTGGACGTGGCACGACACTACGTTGCCGTAGTCCATGCCGGCTGCGCGGAGTACGTGCCCCATGTTTGCCATGGCCATCCGCGTCTGCTCGGCGATGCCCATCGGTTGTTTGCCTGTTCGTGGATCCTTATCGACCTGTCCGGCGATATAAAGCGTCTTGCCGGCCAGCACACCGGGACTGTAGGGCTTTCCTGGCTGAAACGCCCCCGGATAGATGATCTTCCTGACCTGAAAGGGACTGTCCGCCGCCGGTGCACCGGCAGCCGTCCAAAGCATCAAACCGGCAACGGCGAGCAACCAATTCCTCACTTCTTCACCTCGCTTGATCTTGCCTGACCAGATTATCAGATCGTCTTCATCCGGGCATACCGGCACCTCCAAACATGGAACGGCGACACTGCATGGCAGCTTCGAAGGACCTCTGACCGCGCCTCGTCACTTGACCATGGGTAATCATCCGTACGACGCCTCGATCACTTTCTTTCTAGACAGGCCGAAGCTGGTACGACATGTGCCTCCATTTTTGGATCAGGGTTTGGTTGGGGCAGGCGGTTCCTCCTGTCACGACACGTGCCAGGGGCCGTGTCGCCCAAGCTCCTGCGGCATTAACAGGGTCGAAACGCAACGAAGGAGGATAACGATGAAAGTCTGGGCGCGCATAAGAAAGTCTACGTTTGCTGTGTTGGCAATAGTTTCAATGTCTGCCGGGCTCATATTTCTCTTGGCGCACCGCAACCTGCAAGAACAGGGCGGGTCACAAAGTGAGGCAGATCGCAGAGACCCGGTACTTCGAAATGCGGAACGGCTGATTGATGCTGGCAGGGAGATATTTCGCTACGACACATTTGGAGACGAAGCCTTCTGGGGAGGCAGCCTCAAACTGCATGAGGCGATCAGGCAGGTGAGTCCCCGGGTAGCTCTTTCGGTCGGGCTGAAAGTTGACGTGGAGAAACTGCCTCCGGATGTCCAAACCGCCATTCGGGATGGCAAAATCAACATCGACGATCCAGCCGTGACTCAAACGCTTCTCAAGCTCGGTGCGGTGGTCGGCGCAACCGGATTTTTTGATAAGAGCGGCAGCTTGAATTCGATGGGCATTCAATGCGCCCTGTGTCATTCCACGGTGGACGATTCACTCCTGCCCGGCATTGGGCGCCGCCGGGACGGCTGGCCTAATCGCGACCTCAACGTTGGGGCAATCATCGCTCTCGCGCCTGATCTGAGCGTCTTCACCAAGCTCCTGGAGGTCGATGATGCCACGGTGCGGCTGGTTCTTCGCAGTTGGGGTCCCGGCAAGTTCGACTCTCAGTTGTCGCTCGACGGTAAAGCCTTTCGGCCGGACGGGAAACCGGCGGCTACTCTAATACCGGCAGCGTTTGGAATGGGTGGAGTGAACCTGCACACTTATACTGGCTGGAGGTCCGTGTCGCATTGGAACGCTCTCGTTGCGGTTTTGGAGATGCACGGGCAGGGGACGTTTTACGATCCTCGCCTCAATGACAAGGAACGGTTTCCCGTAGCGGCGAAGGCAGGTTTTGGAAACGTTAGAAACAATCCAGACCTGGTGACGCCGAAACTGGCTGCTCTTCAGATGTACCAGCTCGCCCTACCGGTACCCAAACCCGAGTTTCACCCTTTCAACTTCGCCGCCACACGGGGCAAGGTGATCTTTGAGAACAAAGCGCAGTGCGCCCAGTGCCATGTGCCGCCGATATACACGGAACCGGGCTGGAATATGCACACGGCGAACGAAATCTGCATTGATGATTTCCAGTCGAACCGCTCTCCCGACCGGGCCTACCGGACCACGCCGCTCGGTGGGCTTCAAACTCGTGAAAAGGGCGGCTTCTACCACGACGGCCGGTTTAAAACATTGGGCGAAGTCGTGGACCACTACAATTCCTGCAAGAGCCTCCGCCTGCTGGACGGTGAGCGAAACGATCTCGTGGAGTACCTGAAGACGTTCTGACACTTCACTGGTGGCTGACCCACCCACCAGTTTCCGTTCGGATTTGAAGCTGGAAGACTTGCCGGTCGAGCGGCACACGCTGGAGTTTCTGTACGCGTCACGTGTTCCCAGAAAGTTCCTGTGGCGAGATTCCGGAGGCGCGCATGAGTCGCACCGCCCCTCTTGCCCTGTCCCGGATGATATTCCGCGGCGACAACCTTATAATCCTGCCCCTCGTATGTGATCGCCATTCCGGCGCGCAATTGTGATGCGTTGATCGTTCCTGTCTCCCGCCGGGCGGCTTTTCTCCGGCCTGCGGAGGAGATCCTGGCGCGGGCTGGGTCGTGCTTTCCCCTGTTGCGGCGGCCGGTAATGAACCTTGGTCCGCTCAACGGTCCAAGTTCGAATGACATGAGGATGCCGTCCCTTATCCATTCGACCCTCCCTGGAACCAGTTTGTCCCCGATCGCTCCCGGCTGGCCTCCCGGCGAAATCCGTGTCCTCACGCCTCGAATCTCATTACCGCCGGCCCCCGAATTCTGCCTGCCATCTCGCTACCCAGACTATCCTTCCGAACGGGCACGGTCTGTGGTACCGTAATCGCCGGAGGTGATACTCATGTCAGCCCCTGTGCCTGTAAAGCTACGCCCGATCGATTCGCTTTCACTCGAAGAACGAATTCGGCGGCGGGCCTTCGAACTTTACGTTCAGGGCGGCAACAAGCCTGGCTCGGAGCTCAATGACTGGCTCCAAGCCGAAGAGGAAATGTTGCGGGATCGTGAGGCGGCGATTGACAAGGCGTCTGAGGAGTCCTTCCCAGCCAGCGACCCTCCGGCCCACTAGACAACGCATCTCCGGACCCGGACAGTCTGGAAGTGCCTCGTCCATCGATTTGCCACCACACTTATGCCAAGGAGGTTAGCGGTGGCCGTGAGTCAATCAGATTGCCGGTGGGCAAAGAAAGACTTCCCCCGCGCCCGCCTGGTGGAGGAATTGCCTGTCGTGTTGGCCCCTGACGAAATCCAGCGCTTTCTTGACCACGTCACCGGCGTCAAAAACCGCGCCGTGTTGTTGACACTGGACTCTTGCTCGGAGAAAGGAGGAAGATCCAGACTCGTCGGAATACTCCAGTTCAGAAGTTCACTAACGTATTTTCAGTCTTCTTAGGGAGGGCGAGTCATGACTTACTCAACAAGACGATCAAACGGTGCAATGCCGGTGGTTGTTTCGCAACGGCCAAAGACACGGGCATGATGAACGTCGAGAGCAGCGATGTAGGCCCAGGCTCCGCACCGCTGGTACTCATGTTCGACACGCATTGGGAGTTTCGGGGCAGCGGGCAAGGTAGGATGCTTCCACCGACGGGCCTGAATGCTGGTCTTCTTGTCAGCGGAGATGACAAACTCATCGTTTTTCAGGAGTTCACCCTTCCGCCAAATAATACTTCCGGAGATGGTGGCCACAAGGCCGGCATGGCAGACTTGGCGGGCAATGTCAGGAGTACTCCAGTGGGAGAGGGGAATGCCATGGGCGGCTGGCAACTCGCAAGCCAGCGCTTTAACCTGCACGACCAGTTCTGGGGGGAAAAACCCGGGGACGACCCGGGCGGGAGCGCTCCTCTAAAGCTAAACCCGTCAGTCGTTCTTCGAAGAAGCGCTTTCGCCAGAGGCTCACGACTTCGCGACGGGTGTCGAGGCGAGCAGCGACTTGATCGTTGGACAGGCCCTCGGCGGCGGCCCGGCGATGTAGTTCGCGTTCCTCTTGCGCGGATAAACGTATAGCGTATGGGCTTGAGCGCGGCATCCTGATACGTGTGCGTATTTATGGAAGCGATGACTTAGTTAGTTAAGTTAGCTGGTTTCCAGAAGGGCCACCACGCCGGCGTGGCCTTTGAGCATGGCCAGATCCATCGCGGTCTGCTGGCTGGCGGCGCGGATGTCCCTGCGCGCGCCATGCGCTAACAGCAGGCGCACAATCTCCTCATCGCCATTCTGCGCGGCGGCGTGCAGGGGAGTGAATCCATGCCGCTGTTGCTGGTTAACGTCAACGCCTGCTGAGACCAGCAGCTCGACGATGGCCGCATTCCGGCTGGCCACAGCGGCATGAATGGGGGCCACCATCATCTTGTTGTTAGCGGCCAGGTTGAGGTTTGCTCCCTGATTCACCAGATGCGTGGCCACTTCCAGGTGTCCAAAGAAAGCGGACAAGGAAAGAGGCGTGAAGCCATCGGTGGAGTGCGCATCAATCAGCCGGCCCCGTTCGGCCACTAAATCCTTGACGCGCTGGAAAGCTCCAACGGCTGCGGCCTCATGCAGATTCAGTTCTACGCCGGAGGCGAGCAGAAGCGCGGCGGCCTCGGGCTTGCGGTGGTACATTGCGAGCAGGATCGCGCTTTGGTCCAACTCGTTGCGCGACTGCATGAGGGCGGGATTTTCGCCCAGCATGGTTCGCAACAAATCCAGGTCGCCTGCGCGTGCGGCGTCGAGGAACTGTTCCGGTGTACTCATAGGGACCACGAGGCCGGGATGCCTGCCTGGTGCAAAGCGGAGGCCACCTGGGCCGGGGTCAGGCGCGAGGCGTCGTAGTCCACCGTAAGGCGGTTCATGTCCGGAGAAAGATAGATTCTGTTGATCCCGTAAATGGCCTGGGCCTTGGCCAAACGTTCCTGCAGGGCTTCATCCAGAGGCCGGGTGAGCTGAAAACCGATGTCAACCTTGGTCATTTCAACTGATAGGATATCAAGGGAGTTGGCTGGCTCGCCGGGAAGCTATCGCAGTCCGTACTTCTTCATCTTGTACCGCAACGTATCGCGAGTGACTTTCAGCAGCTTGGCTGCCTTGGTCTGGTTGCCATCAGTCTCCTCAAGGGCCTGTTGCACCAGCCGCCGCTCGTTTTCCTCCAGCGAAATGCCCAGCCCCAAGGACTGCGGAACACCGCCGGTTGTCTCGAAGCCTGCCGTTGTCATCAAACCGGTCCCCGGCTGCGATAAGGAGCCGGGCAAGCTGGCCGGGGTGATGCGTGTGCTCTCTTCCAGAATCATGGCGCGCTCGATGGCATTGCGAAGTTCGCGCACATTGCCGGGCCAATCGTGCGCCATCAGAACACGGCCGGCCTCGGGTGTGATGCCGTCCAGTTGCCGCTTGAACTTCCGGTTATAGTGATCCACAAAGAATCGCGCCAACGGGAGAATATCCTCGGGCCTGTGGCGCAGGGCCGGGATATCGATATGGATCACGTTGAGGCGGAAGAACAGGTCCTGGCGGAAGGCGCCTTCGCGCACGGCATCCCGCAGGTTTTTGTTGGTGGCCGCGATCACGCGGAGGTCGAGCTGAATGTCCTTCAGACCGCCGAGGCGCCGGAAGCTCTGCTCCTCGAGAACACGCAACAGCTTGACTTGCAGCAGAAGCGGGATCTCGCCGATCTCATCCAGGAAAAGAGTGCCCTTGTCGGCCAGTTCGAAAATGCCGCGCTTTTGCGAGCGGGCGTCGGTGAAGGCGCCTTTTTCATATCCGAACAGCTCGCTTTCGAGCAGCGTTTCCGGTATGGCCGCGCAGTTGATGGCGATGAATGGCTCGGTCTGGCGCATGCTTTGATAGTGCAGCGTCTTTGCGATCAGATCTTTACCGGTGCCGTTCTCGCCTTCAATCAGGATGGTGGTAGCTTCACTGGCTGCCACGCGGCGGACGAAATGCATGAGATCCTGCATGGCCGGCGAATCGGCGATTACCTCGCGGCGTTGCGGCTCCATTTCATTGGTGACGTCGCGAACGGTGGCCACCGAACCGATCAACTCCTGGCGCTCGTTGACGACCGGGGAGGTGCGTATGACGGCAAGCCGTTCCCGGCCATTATCGGTGTGGAGCCGTACGGTGCCGTTCGAACTTGCCTGAGGCGGCTGGTTCAAACCGACCAGCACGCCGCATCCGGGCTCGCAGATGCCGCAGTGGAACACCTCCGAGCAGTCGCGGCCCACCATTTGCTCAGAGGACAATCCAAATAGCTTTTCGGCCGCGCGGTTTACGCCCATGACCACGCGCTGATTGTCATAGAGGATCAGGGCATCCGACAAATGGTCGAATACGGCTTGCAGGAGGTTGGTCTTCTGCCAATGCTCAAGGATTGTGGACATGCCCGTGCTGGGTTCATTGTCCACCATGCCGGAGTCTATCGCAAGTTGCGTACTGCCGTGCGGTTGCATAAACAGATCTTAAGAGGCACTTGGAGTGCCACTGTACTGGGTGAATGACAGCGCGGGTTTACGCTATAGCGGGCGATCACGCTGGGTGATTTGACCCGCGCCGCCATGGGTTAAATCGCGCAAAAGGGTTTGTTTCCAAGCCAGGCACAGCACTTCCAGGAAGCTTCTCGATGGCCTTTGAATTGCTCGGTAGGTGCTTTGATGAAAGTGGTGCTGCGATGAAAGCAATAAAACTGGTTCTCCCAATGAGTGCGTTGCTGGTTGGCTTGCTGTTGAACGTAAACATGTCAATGGGTAAGGTCGACTACACGAAGAAGGAGAAGAAGCCATGCACGACGTGTCACGTTACGGCGAAGTCGAAAGACCTGAATGACACGGGGAAGTATTACGAGAAGCACAAGTCCCTGGATGGGTACAAGGCGCCGGACAAGAAATAGCTTGCCGGTAGCCGGCCTCCAAGGGGTAATGGTTGGAGCTGAGATGATTCAGATCGCAATGGCGGACACGCAATATCGGGCGGCGCTCAGCCGTATGCTGAGTTCTTCGGCTTCCTGCGCGGTGGTGTGCGTGGAAGATCCGGATCTGCGACCCGGGGACGTGCTGGTGGTGGACACGGAACATTTGAACCGCCTGCAGCGGCCGCTGGAGAGGCCCGAGCGCGTTGTGCTGGTGACGCATGAACTGTGCGGTGGTTTGCCGCAGGCGCTGTCACAGGCCTGGGATGCCGGGGTTCATTCGGTCATCAACGACACGGATCCGCTGGCCACGGCGGTGTTGGCGATCATGTCGGCAAATCTGCGGGCAGCCAGGATGTCTCCCGCCCCGGTTCGCCGGAAAGGAGTGCGCGATGATCTACAGGACTCTCGAGGAATTGGAAAAGATAGTTCGTGACCGGATCTGCCGAGTCTGCACGGACCGGACGGTGGAGGGAGAATGCGGACGAGAGGATCCGCAAAGCTGCGCCCTGTTCCGCATGTTTCCCCAGGTGGCGCTTGCAATTCAGACCACCAATAGCGACGACATACGCGACTACGTGGAGGCGCTCCGCAAGTACGTTTGCGCCCAATGTGAATCGCAAACGGCGGGCGGAAACTGCGAGCAACGGAGGCAGGTGCGGTGTTCGCTGGACGCCTATCTTATCGCCGTCGTGGATGCGATTGAGGATGCCACCGGCAAACGGTTTGACCGGAAGCTGCTGCCTCCACTGGAAGCAGCGGTGCCCTTTCCATTGAACATAGGAGGTGCTTGATGACTACCAACTGGATGCCTTTCGTCGTGGTATGGGCTCTGGTGGCGATAGCTGTTTTTGTTTTGGCCATGTACCGTAAGTTAGTGGCCTCACATGAGGACGACATGCTGCATGTGCGGGACAGTGAAGTGAAACTGGTGGCCGAACAAGACGCGGTGGCCCGGAAACTCGTGGTGATTGACCGATGGGGAAAGACGCTCACTGTGGCCGCTCTGGTTTACGGATTTATTCTCGCCGGCTTCTATGTCTACTCTGGTTGGCTGCAAAGCAATGCAACGGCGGCGGTCTCCGTTGTCCGTTAGACAGGCGGGTCTGGCCTTTGCCACTGAACAAACTGCGGCTGTTCCCGCTTTTCGAACAAGTGGCTCGGCGAGTTTGGGCGTGGGATGTTTCCTGCCTATAGCCGGCCCAACATCTAGCCACGAAAACCACCAGGGTTGTTTCCGATGCCACGACGAGCGTCCCCCGCTTGGGGGGGCGAGAGACTGACGCAGGATTACACCGTCTATTACACCCTGCTGGCGATGGAAAGAGCTGGCGCTGAAGAGGGTCTGCCTCATTGGAACACGCGCAAGACGGAGTTGCTCGCCGCGAACCCGAGCCACGGGTTCCTCTCAGGATGTGGGGTGCGGCAAGTGCCCTTTGCGTTTCTTTGGCCCTCCGCGTGCAAGCCAACTATGAGAGATTGCACTGACTGAAAGGCGTGTTCCATGTTCTCTCTGAAAAAGATTCTGCTCCCGGTGGACTTCTCGGAACGGTCCTTGGGTGCGGCGAGGTATGCGGAAGCTCTTGCTGAGCAACATGGATCCGAGATCACGATGCTTTACGTTCTGCCCACTCCGCACTATGAGTTCACCGCGCTGGAAGGCGGCGGAATGATGTTGGGCGAATACTACGGAAAGCAGAAGGAGGCGGTCCGGAAGGAACTCGACCAGTTTCTGAAAGCCGAGTTGCCGCGGTTGAAAGCCACAAGGCTGATGGTGGAAGGCGACCCCGCCGGCAGGATTATCTCGCAGGCCAATGAAGGCGTTGATCTCATTGTCATGCCTACGCACGGATATGGTCCTTTCCGCCGCTTCGTTCTCGGATCGGTTACGGCCAAAGTGCTGCATGATGCCCATTGCCCTGTCTGGACCGGAGCGCATCTGGAAACAGCTCCCGCGGTGGACAACATCCAGTTCAAAACTGTGATGGTGGCTGTCGACCTTGGTCCGGAAAGTGAAAAAACGCTATGTTGGGCCAATGCGTTCGCTGCGCGGCACAAAGCAAAATTGATCCTGGCGCATGCAACACCCAGCCTGGAAGGGCATACGGGGGAATACTTTGATCCGGACTGGCGGCATTACCTGGCCGCCCAAGCGACGGAAAGGTTGGCCAGCCTGCAAGCCAAGGCCGGGACCAACGCGGAAGTTGCGATCGAGGCCGGCGATGCGCACTATGTGGTTTGCGACCTGGCAACGAGCCACAAGGCAGATGTGCTGGTGATCGGACGCGGTTCGGTGGCGGGGCTTTTCGGCCGGTTGCGCGCGAGTGCTTACGCCATCATCCGCCAGTCGCCCTGTCCGGTG
>JAENWC010000043.1 GCA_016650235.1 Terriglobia bacterium | reverse complement strand
GTGGCGAGGCCTTCGGGCATGGTGCGGTCGCCGTAGATGGTGACGGCATCGCTGCCAACGCGTTCCTTGCCCATCTTATTGGTTGTGAGGAAGCTGGTACCGGCGAAGTTGGCTTCATAGCCGAGCGCGCGGTCGAGCTCGGTGGAGTGGCCGATGGATTCGTGGATGGTGAGAAACAGATGGCTGGGCAAGAGGACGAGGTCCTTTTTACCGGGGGTGACGGCAGGCGCGGCCAGATGCTCGGCCACTTCTTCCCGGATGCGCTGGGCGTTTTCCTTGAGATTGATCTTGGGCACGTACTCATAGCCGGTCAACAGAGGGGCCGGCATGTAGCTGCGGTTGCGCGAGAGACCCTTAGAGATATCAACTGCGTTGGCCAGCAGCGCCGGGAAAGTCTGCACGATGAACTGTTGGATGGAGGAGCCTTCCGAAGAGGCGAAATACTTGTCTTCGGAGTGAAAGTTGAGGCCGGCCATGGCGGTGAAGACATGTTTGCCTTTTTTCGCCTCGGCGGCGGCCTCGCGCAGCAGGGTCAACTTTTCCTCAATGGGCGCATCGAAAGGATTCTTCTCGAAACGTGAGACCCAGCGGTCCCGAAAGCTTTTTGTGGGCGCCAGGATAACCGGCTTGTCCTTGACCATCGCGTTGGCGCGGGCGACCGTGACTGCCTCAGCGGTGATGCGGGCAATCTCTTCCTGGGTCACATTGGGGGAGGAGGCAAACCCCCAGGCGCCGTCCACGATGACACGCACGCCAAAGCCGAAGCTCTCGCGGTCTGAGACCGCGGGCACCTCCATTGTCTTGCCTGTGCCACGTTCCGGAGTGAGGCGCATGGATAAATTCTGATCGCGGTATCGGTTGATGCGAATGTCGCAGTAGGATGCCTTGTGCTTGGCGGCTTCGCGCAGAGCGGCGGCGGCAAGTTTCTCAAGTTGCGGGGTTGGGATCTTGCGCGTGTCTTTTTCGGCGCCAAACAGATCAGCGGCAAGCAGAGAGGGAGTGGCGAGAAAGACGCGGCGGGTGATCATAGAGTCTTGTCCTTGGCATAGCAAATTGAGGAGAGGGAGCAATCAAGGCAGCGTGGGTTTCGCGCGGTGCAGAGATAACGGCCGTGGTGTATGAGCTGATGGGAGAAAAGGATCCAGCGGTCTTGCGGGATGATTTTGACCAGGTCCTTTTCAATCTTCTCCGGGGTCTTCTGTTTGGTCAAATCCAGGCGGTGAGCGATGCGCTGGACGTGGGTGTCGACGACTATGCCGCTGGCAATTCCGAACGCTGTGCCGAGCACAACGTTGGCGGTTTTACGGGCGGCCCCTGGAATGGTGAGCATCTCGTCCATGGTCCGCGGGAGTTCACCTTGGAAATCAGTGAGGATCTTTTGCGCCGCGCCGATGATGGATTTGGCCTTGTTGTTGAAGAAGCCGGTGGAGCGGATATCCTGGGCAAGTTCATCCTGGCGGACGTGGGCGAAATCTTTGATGGTGGGGTACTTTTTGAACAGACCCGGCGTGACCATATTGACGCGCTTGTCTGTGCATTGGGCGGAGAGAATGGTGGAGGCCAGCAGTTGAAAGGGTGTGTTGTGGCGCAGCTCGCAGGTGGCGTTGGGATAGAGATCGTCGAGGTGACGGAGGATCTTTTTGAGCCTTGTCTTGCGATCGGCGACTGTCATTTTTGGAACACGCGCAAAACGGAGCTGCTCGCCGCGAACCGATGCTGCGTGTTCCTTTGATGCTTGTTGGCGCGGCGAGCGTCCTTTGCGCTTTGGGCGGGTAACAGCAGGCATAGAACTCACTGGGATGCTACATGATAGCAAAGCGATGGTTGCCTATTGCGCGGTCCCGCTGAGATGGCGATCCATCCAATCCAGTGTGCGCTGCAGGGCGTCGAGGCGATGCAGGGGCTCTGTGATGCCGTGTCCTTCGCGAGGATACCGGACCAGGGTAGAGGCGATGCCGCGGTAGCGGAGGGCAGTGAACATCTCCTCGGCCTGGGTGATGTGAACGTCGTTATCGCGCTCGCCATGAAGGAACAGAGTGGGGGTTTTGGCTTTAACTACATGGGCCAGCGGCGACCATTTCCAAAGCGTCTGAAAGTTGTCGCGGTCCCAGGGAAAGCCGTTGAACTCGGCGTGGACCAGGTCCTGGTATAGCGAGGTGGAGTAAAAGCTGACGAGATTGGAAAGGCTGGCCACTGAGACGGCGGCGCGAAAGCGGCCCGTTTGAGTAATGACCCAGTTGGTCATGAATCCACCGTAGCTGCTACCGGTGACGCCGAGGCGGGTTGCGTCGATCTGAGGATATTTCTTGAGGGCGAAGTCGAGTGCGGCCATGAGGTCTTTGTAGTCGCCTCCACCCCAATTATTGATGCAGCCGTCGGCGAACTGTTGGCCGTAGCCGGAGGAGCCGCGCGGATTGACGGCGAGCACGGCGTAGCCGCGGGCGGTGTAATACTGGGCTGACGTGTTGAACGCGTAGCTATGCATTCCATGAGGGCCGCCGTGAATGGTGAGGATGAGCGGGGACTTTGCGCTTGTGGAGGAGTTGGGCAAAGGCGGATAGAACCACGCTTCGACTTTGGTGGCGTCGAAGCTGGAAATAGTCCATGTGTCGGGCTGAACCAGAGTGAAAGAGGGAGGCGGCGGGCTGATCATCTCCGGCTCGGTCTTCCCTGGGGAAAGGCGGTAGAAGGAGCTCGGGGTGACGGGACTGGACATGAGGAAGTAAAGCGAGCCGTCGAGCGTTATTTCAAATGCCGCTACAGCGGCGTCCTTGTTGAGCAGCGGGCGCGTAGCTAAGCCGGCGATTTCTGTAATGTAGGGAAGCATGCGGCCGCGGTCGGCTGCGAGGTAGAGGACGGCCTTGCTGTCCTTGGTCCAGCGGAGGCGGGAGCAGCGGCGGTCGAGCGGCTTGTTCAGTTCGCGAGCGGCGCCGCCGGCATAGGGAATCACCCAGACATGGTTGTCCTCCGCCACGCTATCGATCGTGGTGATGGGCCTGGTGGTTGCGGTGTAGGCGATCCAGTTGCCATCGGGCGAGACCGTGGGGGTCATCTCGACTCCGGCAGTCCTGGTGATCTGGCGCGTTGCGCCGCTAAATATATTGACCGCGAAGATGTCGTAATTATGGACTGCGTCGGGATCGCGTTCGGGATTGGAGAGATAGACGATCTCATTGGCAGATCCCCAACTGATGCTGTGCGCATCGCTGCCGGCTGGCGTGAGGGGCTGCGGCGTGGACGATGGCGAGGCCCTGACGAGGAAGATGCGCAGGCGGCGATTATCGGAGATCGAGGTTCGTGTTTTGTACTGAATGCGGGTGATCACTAGCGGATCATTGGCCGGCGGAGCAGAATCTTGCGTGCCGGTGAATGCGATGCGTTCTCCATCCGGCGACCATGCGATACGATTTCCGGCGGCCGCTAGATATGCGTTTGGTGTGTTGATTTCGCAAATGCGATGTATCTGTGAGACAGGCCCGGCGTGCAGGTACGTCTTGTCTTTTTCTTTGGTGAAGAAGGCCGCCTTCTGTCCATCGGCGCTCCAAGTGAGGTTGCCGGCGTCTTTGAGGGGGAAGGGAAGTTGCAACTTCGAATGCCATTCGGTGGTGCTGGTCCCTGTTTGCCAATTCACAGAAGCGGTGGAGTAGGCAATGATCGCCTCATTCGGAGAAACAGCCATCCCGGTCACTGACGGAAACGAGATCGCCTCTTCCGCGGTGAGCTTTCGCGGCGGTTGATCCGCAGCCTGGGCGGCCAGAAAAGAGCAGAACATTGCAAGGAGAAGATGTTTCATAGGAATCTGACAACAGTATAGATGACCTACCATAATGAGGTGCGCGATTGGCACATCCGTTTGGCCCTGGCCTTTGTGGTGCTGGCCGTCTTTGGCGGCACGCTTGCCGCCCCGTTTGTCTATGACGATCATGCGTTGCTGGTGGATGAGTCCATTACATCGGCGGATGGTTGGTGGAGGGTGTGGCGGCCGATGCAGACCAGGCCACTCACCTACTTTACGTTCTGGATCAATCACCGGTTGGGTGGGGCTGATGCGGCCGGCTACCATGCGGTGAATCTGGGTTTGCACCTGGGGGCCGCGCTGTTGCTCCTGGAGGTTCTAGCGCGGCTGATCCCCAAGCGTGCGGCCATTGCAGCGGCGTTCCTGTTCGCGCTGCATCCGTTGGCTGTGGAGCCAGTCGCGTACGTTTTTGCGCGCAGCACATTGCTGGCCACCGTGCTGAGCCT
>JAENWC010000042.1 GCA_016650235.1 Terriglobia bacterium | reverse complement strand
GGCAATCCGATCCAGCAGGCGGCGAGAATGCGCAGGAAGTGGCCGTGAGCAAACAGTGCGACGTTGCCGGGAGCGGATGCGAGGACGCGGCCCGATCACCCGCCGGGCGCGTTCGGCCACTTGGTCGAGCGATTCGCCGTTGACGATCGGCGTTCAAAGTGCTGCTCATTCAGTAAGCGATACCGGCCGGCTTGGCTCGCACTCGAAGTGCTCCGTCATTCTGGAGGATGATGGGTTCATGAAAACAACTTTTCTGATTCTCGCTCTGGCCGCCACCGCCTTGGCGCAGCAATACGATGTGTTGCTCAAGGGTGGGCGCGTCATCGACGCCAAGCAAAACCTCGACGCCATCCGCGACGTGGCCATCGCGCAAGGGAAGATCGCCGCTATCGCGGAGAATATACCCGCTTCGCAGGCTCGTCAGGTGGCGGATGTGAAAGGCCTAATCGTCGCGCCCGGATTAGTGGACATGCACGTCCACGTCTTCGCCTCGACCATGGACCGGGAATATACCGGCGAGGACGGCATACGTCCGGATGGCTTCACGTTCCGCTCGGGAGTCACAACCGTGGTGGACGCGGGCAGCTCCGGCTGGCGGAATTTCGAAAAATTTAAGAGCGAGGTTATCGACCATACCCAGATCGTCCAGACACGTGTGCTGGCAATGCTGAATATCATCGGAAGCGGGATGGGCGGGCGAAATGACGTTGAACAGAACGTCAGCGATATGGACCCCGAGAAGACGGCGGAAATGGCAAGAAAGTATAAAGATATCGTCGTCGGAATCAAGATCGCTCACTTCAAGGCGCCGGAATGGGTGCACATTGAGCGCGGCGTGGCCGCGGGCAAGCTGGCCAACATTCCGGTCATGGTCGATTACGCGGACTTTCGCCCCGAGCGCCCATTTCAGGAGCTGGTTCTCACCAGGCTGCGGCCGGGCGACATCTACACTCACACATATCTGACGGCGGTTCCGATGCTCGATCCCGACGGTAAGGTTTTGCCCTATCTATTCGAAGCAAAGAAGAGAGGCATTATCTTTGACGTAGGCCATGGCGCGGGCAGCTTCTCGTTCCGGCAGGCCATTCCAGCCGTCAAGCAGGGATTCGTTCCCGATTCGATATCGAGCGACCTGCACATCGGCAGCATGAACGCCGGCATGAAGGATCTGCTCAACGTAATGTCGAAGTTCATCAACATGGGCATGTCCGTTCCCGACGTAATCGCGCGCGCGACCCGCAATCCAGCGCGCGAGATTAAGCGCGAGGAATTTGGAACTCTCACCGTCGGCAGCGCGGCCGATGTAGCGATTCTGCGGCTGGTAACGGGCGATTTTGGCTTCATCGATTCTGCCCGCCGCCGGATGGCCGGAACGCAGAAGCTGATCTGCGAGCTGACGTTAAAAGGTGGAAGGACCATGTACGATCTGAATGGCCTCATGTCGCTCGATTGGACGGCCCCTATGCCGCCACGAAATCCTAAGCAAAAAAAGAAACAATAAGGAGCATCCACGCTATGACTCATCGCCGGGAGTTTTTTCAGAGGCCCTGATGGCCGCGACGGCTCTGGTGCAAAATCGGCGGCATGGGCGAAGATGGGGGAATGTCCCGATTCGTTTCGGTCGAAGAATTGTTCGCAGGCCGCCATTTCCATGCTGAGATTGTGGTGTTGTGTGTTCGGTGGTACTTGAGTTTCAAGCTGAGCTACCGAGATTTGGTCAACATGATGAGCGAGCGCGGCATCAGGCTAGCGCACACGACGATTCTGCGATGGTGCAGCATTACACGCCGGAATTCGAGAGGCGGTGGAAGCGGTACGCCCGTCCGGTGGGCGGCTCCTGGCGGGTGGATGAGACGTACGTCAAGGTGCGCGGTGAATGGGTTTACCTGTACCGAGCCGTCGACAAAGCGGGCAAGGCCGTGGACTTCTTTTTGAGCCGACAACGGGATATCAACGCGGCGAAAGCGTTTCCGCCTTTGTCGGGAGACAAGGCCAAGGCAAAGACTGCCTACCAGGATTTCCTGACTTTCTGGAAAGATGCCGACCCCGGCATCCCAATCCTTCATTAAGCCAAGGCGGAATTCGCCAAGTTGACAATGTGAGAAGCGGCGGGCTTCACCTTACGGCCGTGTTGCAATGTCGCGCTCGGGCCCGCCTGCTGGTTGACGCTTCTGCGTTCGTGAGAGCTTAATGCAACATCTCCCGGAGTCGGACGGTCTTATGAAGTTGCGTATCTTGCTGGCCTTTCGGTGCTTGACGTCCCAGCGACAACGGCAGGCAAACTGCCGCTAGCCGCTCGGGTCCTCGAGCGACACTTTGGCCTTGGCCGTGATTGGATAAACGCTATTAGGCGACCAGGCAGGATCTATGTTGACATTTTTGGGGCGTGAAAAGCCTGGTTCTCGGCTACGGGCTACGGGTCATTCAGTTGTTCGTGCGTCACGATAACGAGGATTCGGCAACATCTTGAATCGCGCGCAGCACTCTTGCCGCGCTTACGCACATCCCGATTCACCCAGAACAGGAGAACTGTGTTGTACAAAATCAAGTTGATGAAAACCGCCACTCTCCGCCACGTGATCCTTTCTTTTTTTAATTGCAATCACTTAGAATATCGGCTCATCTCTTGGTGCCGGTAGATGCGCAATGCCAGACACCAAGGGATCGACCACGAAGCGGAAGAAGAGCGTTCGGATTCTTAAGTAGGCGGAAAAGGGCATCTGGCAGTTCGTGAGCTTGGAACGATCGAACGATCCGGTGGCCGGTATCTCTGGGAGGGCAGTACTGTCTGGAGTGGTTTGATGGAGGTCTTGAGTACTGGTGACGCCTTGCAGGCCGCCGTGGTCAGCCGCCTGCGAGGGACAGCCGGAACGCGACCATCTCCTGCCCGTTGCGAACCAGCAGAATGTCGCCGGCCAGCACTGGGTGGTTCCAGGTCTTGCCCTCCATCGCGGGGAACCGCGCGATCTCGGTGAACTGGCCGGGGACCGCGGCGACAAGCGCGAGTTCACCCTCCTCCGACAACACCAACAGCAAGTCCTGGTCAGTCAACAGGAGCAACTGGCCGTGGCCGTAGCGTCCGCCCTTCCACTTGCGCTTACCGTCGTGGAGGTCGATGCAAGCGAGAATACCGCCGTCGAACCCGAAGGCATGGCCGCTGTGAACGACGAAGTCGTTGAAGTAGGGCTTCAGCCCGTTCGATGTCCACACTTCTTCCGCGGTCCATCCGCCTGATCCGTTCTCTACCGCGAGGCGGCGCACGCCGATTCCTCCGGCCATGTCGCTAGTGGTGATGAGGACGCCGCCGTCCGCGGTCAGGGCTGGCTCCAGGATGGTTGCGCCTGGCCATTGGTGCTTCCAGAGCACCTTACCGTCTGTTGGCGCGACACCGGTGGCGCCGGCATTGTTCAAAAACACGATCTGCGCTACTCCGCCTATGGTCAGCAGATGCGGCGAACTGTAGCTGCCGCCGCCCTCCGTCTTAACCCAGCGTGGAGCACCGGTCGAGAGGTCGTAGGCGGCAAGCCGCCCAGAGGCCGCGACAATGACAAGGTCATCAATCACAAGCGGTGAACTCGCAAAGCCCCAACCCGGAACCTTGGCGCCGGTGTCGGAAGCCGCATTGCGCGTCCAGATCACCGCGCCGTTACCAGCGTCGAGCGAGTTCACGATGCCCGTAGCGCCAATCGTATATATGCGTCCGTCGTGGAGAGCCGGCGTCCCGCGAGGGCCGGCTCCGGCATTCGACTCCCAGAAGCGGGCCGCGTCGCGGTGCGTCCACACCGGCTTCCCTGTGGTCGCGTCGTAGCACGCGATGACTTCAAATTCACCGCGTTGCTCCTGAGTGTAGAGAAGGCCGTCGCCGACCGCAAAGGACGACCAGCCCGGTCCCACCGGCCGGCGCCACAGTTCGACCGGCGGCGATGCCGCCCAGTCGGTCTTGATCCGCACGCCGGTGACGATGCCGTCGCGATGAGGTCCTCGAAATCCGGGCCAGTCGATGTGCGAGCCGGCGTGCATCCGGGCTGCGGTCTTCGGGGACGCGGGTCGCGCCGCGGACGCCGTAGCGTCGCCGCGGGATTTTGGCTCGGGAGTCTTCTCTGCCGCCGCCGCCGGGACCGCCGTTGGGCTCACTACTGGTCCGCTGCCGGCCCGAGCCAATAATAGCTGTTGCTCGGAGGTCTTCTTCCAACGCCAGGCGAATTGCGAACGACCCTCGCCCGTTATGCCATCGGTTCGCACGAGCGCCCAGACCCCGCAGGCCAACAGGATTGCCGCGGCCAGCGCCCCGCGTCGAGATCGGGTGGCGAGCGAGCGGCTGACCACCGCCCAAACGACCAGCGCGAGGCTCAGGCCCGGGATGACGTAGATCCCGAACATCATCCCCATCATGCCGCCCACAATGGACTGGTGGAGAATTCGCGGAGTTGCGGCGATCGCAACGATCATTAGCGCGACCCCGCCCCAGCGCTCGGCCTGCGGCACCCGGCTGAAGAATACCCACCACACCAGGACAACCAATCCACCCAAAACTCCGCCGATTACTCCGAACGCCGTGCCTTCCGGCACGATGATCGGTGCGCCAAACCAGACTAACCATTGCAGCATGACGGCGACAACGCCGGGCCACAGCCGGAGCTGCTGCTCACGATTCCGTTCGCCTGTCTGTGCAAGGGTCATTGTAATTTGATACGTTCCGCACCGGCCGTATGTTCCCGTCGTTTGCACCATCCGCGGCTACGCCTCGGCCACCATATCATGGGGGGCCTCACGCGAAATGGCCGCCCACCAGCATCTCAAGTGTGTCGCTGGACTGTCACGCTTCAGTTGGAATCAGGCTTGAGTTGGTAGTAAGGAAGGACAGGATATCCGCGCGCTCCCCAAACCGGTCTCAAACCGCGCCTGGGCAGGATGATCCGCCCCATGACAGCGCAGAAACCGCGCATTAGGAAATCAACGCCAATCCGTTTGGCCGCCTCTTTCTGCGAGAGCCCGAGGACCATTCGCTGCTTGACCCCGCCGGTTCTATCGATCCCAGGGGAAAGTTGCCGTGGGCTGATTTGCGTATCTCTTCATGGTGATCGTCATCGTGTCACCCGAACCGGGAGCCAGCCAAACCGTGAAGTGAGACCCGTTAACTGGCACCGTCCGGCCTCCGGCCTCGACCGATGTGGCCTGGTGCTCGGCGAACCCGCCGGTCTGGACAACCACGTCATGACCCTTCACCGGATTCGTGTTCACGAGCGTCACCACGACGCCGCCGGGCCTGATCTTTTCCACCAGCGCGGCCACGTCCTCCGGTAATCCGGCGCGCCTCCGCTCGGGGTCGAAATAGCGAACCCGGCTATGGAGAACGTTGCCATCTTTGCCTGGGTCGTTGCCGCCCAGCATCAGGTTTACCAGCGTGCCGGCGGATACCGGGCTATAGCCCTGGGCTCCGTCGGAGGTGCGGGTGTCGGGAGTGCGAAGGTCCCGGCGCATGGATTGCAGCTTCCGGCGTATTTGCTCGAAATCCGCTTCCATGGCCCGGATCGGATAGTCGGGGTTCTTGCCGTCGAGGTAACGCAGCCACGGATCGTTGCCCAGCCACTTGAGATCGGCGGGGTCCATCAGCCAGAGGTAAATGTCGCGCTGCACGTCGAAATACTGATTCGCGGTGAAGCCGTACCAGCCCTTGCCGCCGTATTTCTGTGGTAGCAGGATACGCCCGTTCTGTTCCTGTCTGGCGGCGTAGAGATTGGCAAGCTGGCGGCGCAACGGTTCGACGAAGCTCGCGTCTCCGGTGAGCAGGAACGCCTCGCCGAAGCCAGTACGGGCGCCGCGCATGTAGTAATTGCGGCCGCTGCTGGTGGGCTCGAAGTTCCATCCGAACGTTCCTCCATACCACTTGCCGCCCCACTCACCGCCGATCGTTCCATCCAGGCCGATGTTGGTGGGAATGTTACCGCCGTTGGCCATCACGCGATCGCGCCAGGCGCCGGCGTATTCAAGCAGCCAGTCGCGGTACTTCTTTTCGCCGGTGAGGGTATAGGCATCAAAGCCAAGTGAGCACGCGCCGAGATTCAAGGGGTGGTCACCACGGATGCCCGAAGCATCCTTATACCGGTCGTGCCGCGCCGAATCCCCCGGTACGGTTTCCCCGCCCCAATCGAACACCGTCGCCGGCGTCAACAGCGGTCCACGGCTGCCGTTATGGATGCTGCGGATGATCTTAAGCTTCGGATCGTAGTTGGCTGCCGCGGGATCTTCGTTCATGTAGAAGCCCGCGAAGCGGCGTACCCGCTGGATGTAGGATGGATCCGTGGGCGCGCCCATCGCGTAGAAGTGAAAAGCTTGCAGTCCCTCGCCGGTGTGCTCCCAGTCGAATGACACCGGGAATTCCTTGTAGTACATCCCGTTCTTGGCCATTTGAGTCGAGGGTGCCTTGGCAATTGTGAACTGGATCAGGTGGCCTTCCCAGATTCTCCGGTACTGTTCGAGGAACGTCTCGGCGCCCCCAAGCGCGTAGAGCAACGTCCAGTGATTAAACGTCTCCATGACGTCGTCAGGGCCGTCGTTGCCGCCCCAACGCTCGGTGCATTTGAAAAAGTTGCGGCTGTCGATGTACTTATCGGTGAACTCGGTGGCCGCGTCGGCGTAGGCTTTCAGCAACGCGCGTTCGGCGAGCGCCCAGTCCGGCGGCGGCTTGGATTTCTCGATCCGGACCAGGGGCGGAGCAGCCAGCGCGGAGGCCGCCAGGCAACAGGCGAGCAGGGCGATTCGCATCTTAGGTTTGAGCTTCCCTTCTCCGAACTCCAGCTTGCAGATACCTGACACCAATCGAGTCTCCAGGGATCCCAAGCCTACGACAGTTGCTGCATCGGACTCATTGCGGCTCACCAGACACTGGCAGCCTCCACCTTACAGTCTCACTCTTATATCACACCAAGGATCCCGCACTCCCACCGCGGCGCGCCAGCCTCGGGACTGAGGCGGCGCAAATCTGTTGTTCACTTCGAGACAGGCGTTCAGGCGGCGTTCGGGAACACGGCACGAGCAACGCGCATGACGTTCCCACCGAGGATCTTCTGAATGTCGGCGTCGGATATTCCGCGCTGCACCATGCCCACGGTGAACATCGGCCAGTTGGTCCAGGCAAGGCTCGGGTGCGACCTGGAATCGAGGGCGCCCGGCGGCCAGAACGCCTCATATCGGGGGCGCCGTTTCGGACTGCGGCCCATTTTGCGATTCTCCTCCTGGGCGCGACCCGGTATGTAGGCGATGTCTGTGCCAATGGCGACATGGCCGGCGCCGAACCGCTTCACCAGGTAGTCAATCTGATCGATCATCGCGTTCAGGTCCCCGCCGCGGCCGAGAAAGGAAGCTACGCTGTAAACACCCACATAGCCGCCGCTATCAGCGATTGCGCGAATCACATCATCCGGTTTGGAACGTATATGCCGATGTACCGCGACTGCTCCGCTATGGCTCGCCACCACGGGTTTGCTTGACGCCTTCGCGGCCTCGAGGCTTGTGCGCCATCCCGAATGCGCGACGTCCACGATGACGCCGGCCCGATTCATCTCCGCGATCGCGGCACGGCCGAGATCGCTGATGCCGCCGTTGGCGGGTTCCGCGCAACCATCACCCAGAACATTACGCCGATTGTAGGTGAGGTGCATCATGCGAATGCCGAGTTGAAAGAACAGCCGAATGTAGGCCAGTTCCTCCGCCCCGGAATTCCATTCCTGCGACAACGGAACGCCGTTGCCGGTGAGATAGAGGCAATGCCGCCCTTGCTTCTTCGCTTGTTCGATGTCGTCGGGAGTTGCCGCTCGCGATACGTAATCGCGCAGTTTGTCGGTGAGATAGGTGAAGTGGGCCAAGCGCTTCAGCAAACGACCGGGCGCGGTACCCTCTTCCCCGGCGTTCTGAAGCACACACGTCACGCCGGACGCATTCCAGGCGCCCAGGTACTCCTGCAGTTGCGAAGGGTCGTCGGCGACGCGCATGAGCTGCATCTCCGTGTAAAGGTCTTCGAGTTCCAGGCTGTTCGCGCCCGCCTCGATCGCCTCGCGCATCTTGTCGCCGTCGATCGCCGACCGTGGCGCGAACCCATACGATTCCACAACCAGCGATTTCGAATGCAACTCCAGGGCGTGTTCCAGATCTTTGTGACTCGGCTTGAGCACCGCGATCGCGGCCTCCCGTGCTTCCCGGATCTTCGGGTTTGTTTCGGCCGCCTGGAGCAGCGGGGCGAATGAAGCGCCCATGAACTCGCGACGGCTCGTCATGACCGCCAGCCTTCGACACGGCGGCTGGACCAGCCGGCTATCTCCTGTTTCCGCTCGCCGTCGAACGCGGGGCTGTTCGCGGGGTGGACGATGCTCCAGAAGGACTCGGGTTTAAACAGAACGATTCGCATAGAAAAAGCATACGCCCTCGGAGCTGTTGTTCGCGGGCAGCTCTGATCGAGAGTTGCCCTTTGAGGGGCCGGTATCTCAAATTGGCGCGGCTTGTGGGGTCACGCCCTTGCCTCGTGGGTCCTTGTATTCTTGAGAAGTTTCCGCGAACATTTTGTACCCGAATCCGTCTACTTCGGAGATTAGTAACTGTGGCGGCCAATGGCCGCTGGAAAAACAGAGTGGAGGATTCAACCGATGACCTATAAGATTGGGTGCGCCGCAGGTTGGTTATCGCATCACCGTCTGACCGGATTCGCCGGACTGCTTGGCCGCTCGATTCTGGTCTTGATGGCGAGCTTTCCATTAGCGGCTTCGGACCACGTTGAGCCCGTGGAAAAACGCATGGAGCGCGTGGAGAATGGACTGCTTCCAGCATCGCTCGCCGACGCCTCGCCCGCGCCTCCGTGGACAATCCAGGATCGCATACGGCACCACCGCGTTCCCGGCGTCAGCGTCGCCGTGATCCATAACTTCGCTGTGGACTGGGCGCGGGGGTACGGCGTTCTGGAAGCCGGTAGTTCGACGTCAGTAAACACGGAGACCCTGTTTCAGGCGGCGTCCATCAGCAAACCTGTGGCCGCCATGGGGTTGCTGTCACTGGTTCAGGGAGGGAAGATCGATCTGGACGACGAAGTCAATCGGAAGCTAACCTCCTGGCGGATTCCTGAAAACCAGTTCACCGCGGTCCGCAATGTTACCCTGCGTCACTTGCTGACGCACATGGCCGGAACGACCATTCCTGGATACGTCGGCTACACCCCGGGTGCGCAGTTGCCGACCTTGGTACAAATCCTCAATGGACAGCGCCCGGCCAACGCGCCTCCCGTTGTCGTAGACCAGGTTCCCGGCACACAGTTCCGGTACTCGGGCGGAGGTTACGCCGCGCTGCAGCAACTGGCGATCGATCTCACAAGAATGCCGTTTGAACAATGGATGCGGGCGGAAGTGCTTGGCAGGCTCGAAATGGACCACAGTACATACGAGTAGCCGCTTCCGGCCACTCTGACTGAGAATGCGGCGAGCGGGCATTATGCGGACGGAACCCGGGTTCCCTGGAAGTGGATGACTTACCCTGAAGTGGCGGCGGGGGGGCTGTGGTCGACAGCGAGTGACGTCGCTCGCTTCGTGATCGAGTTGCAGAAGTCTTTTGCGGGAAAGTCCAACCGGGTGCTGTCGACCGATCTTACTCGCCAGATGTTGAGTACCCAGACACCGGATTGGGGTTTGGGGATCCAGGTTTTGGCGGAAGGCACCATTTTCCTGCACACTGGCTCCAACCTGGGGTATCGGTGCATTTTCATCGGCTACCCACACACGGGCGAGGGCGCCGTCGTTATGACGAATGCAGAGGGGGGCCAGGAACTCCGGATGGAGATCCTACGCTCGATTGCGGTCGAGTATGGGTAGCCCCTTTTGCGCGTGGCGGGCTACCCCGCCGCAACACCGTTGCTAGCGACGAGCAATGCGGCGGTTAATGGCGCATCGAATCTGCCGGTCCTCGCGCCTGGCTTGGTGGTCAGCCTGTATGGCCCGGATCTGGCGGACGTCACGGAGGTTGTGTTCAACGGCATTCCCGCGACCGTTCTCGCCTCATCGGCGAATCAGATTAACACTGTGCTGCCCGCCAATCTCGAACCCGGCCCCGCGCTTGTGCAGGTCAAACGCGCTGGAATCGCCAGCGCTGGGAGGATCGTCAAGGTGGACCAGTATGCGCCGGGCATTTTTTCACTGAACCAGCGCGGCGAGGGACCTGGCATGATCGTTCATGCGGATACATTGGGGCTGGTGAGCGAGGCCGATCCCGCGCGACGCGGCCAGCATCTTTCGATCTTGTGTACGGGACTCGGCACTGGCGCGGAGCCGACCGTTACCTTGGGGGAAGTCGCGACGCACGTTCTCTGGAGTGGCCCTATGCCAGATGTCCCTGGGGTTAACAAGGTCGACATTCAGGTCCCCGAGGATGCACCTCGAGGCGCCACAGTTCAAGTGCTACTTCGAGTAGGAGGGGCAGTATCGAATTCCGTGACGTTGGCGGTGGAGTAACGGGCCGAAAACTATTGCATCGGAGCCGCCGGGAAGCTTTATCCTGGATCGAACATCGCCCACCGGTGCGTCAGGGGCGAATTGAGCCAGACTATTTCCCCGCAACGTCTTGCCGCCGCTTCGTGGACAGCATCGCCGGCTATAAGTGCGCAACTGGCCGACGTTTCGCGCGTTGCCCGTCTCTCGGTTTCGTCCACGTGCTTGACCCGCCAGCCCTACTCATCTCCAACCTTTACCGCAGGCCGTTTCTCCACGTCTTCAGTTCAGTTCCCTGCTGCTGGTTAAATCGAGAGGCCAATGGTTACGGTTGCTCCGTTGGATCACTGCGTCCGCTCCACTGACGGCGTCCCTTCCTCGGCAAACCACAGGACGATCTCACCTTCGGGCCGTGCGATTGCTACACCGACCCTCGTGCCATCGGCGGAGCGCTGCAGCCGCACATCCGACATCCGGTCGTCGCGCTCGTCGCCGATTTCCATTACGTGCAGAAAATACTGGCGCGCCGCATGGCCGGAAGGCGTGACTTCAATCCGCCACGGCACGACCGGTGGCGCTTCGCCTTGTGGTCCTTGGTGTTTGTGGTTGTACTGCGCCGTCGGCTCCAGCGGATGCCCCCAGAAATCGTGTCCTTCTCCGCCCCGCATGGTCACCACAGCCTTCTCCGGCAAAATCGTCCGGAGAAACGCTCTCGACCGCCCGGTGCTCAAGACTTCCTTCACGCCGGCGGCGTCGCTCACCCAAGTAAGCGTCCCGCCGCCGGTGCGCCACACGTGTCCGTCCACCAGCGTTGTGACTTCGCCCTCCGCTCGGGGCTTGGTGGGTACGTGGAGGAACCACGTTTTCGTGAAATCGGGCCGGGTCGCTTCGACCCGATCGAAGATCAGGAACAGATCACGAGCTCCGGGAATGTAGACCAACTGCCGGGTGACCTCCCGTATCTTCCGCGGCCGGTAAGCCTTGGTGAGATCCGCCGCTACGTGCGTCATACGGCCGTCGTGGGAATACGCTGTGATGTCCGCCCGGTCGACGTATTGGTGCCCGTTGTAGACCCACCGGATCATCCCGCCGTCCCGCTCGTTTTTCGTGCCGCCCTCGTCGAGCGCCTGGCGACCGGGGACAGTGCGCCGGAATTCCTCATCGGGATCGAAGATCGTCACCACGTTGAACGCCAGACTTCCGCCAGTATAGTAGTCGCGGTCGTTGTGGCCCGTACCGCCTGCACGCCCGACGAGCAAGCCCTTCTTGGCGATCAGAAAGTGTCCCTCGTCGTCTCTAGCATGGGCGCCGAAACGATCTCCCGCACCGAAGAACGCCCACGTGGCGTTCGGATCGTCCCACGCGCTGCGTAGATAGACGTGTCCCGCGCCCGTGAAGTACTTCGCGGTCGCATAGCCCGCCGCCCCGGGCGACAACGCCTCGATCGAGGGGTCCGTGAACAGGAACCGCGTCCACGCCGCTCGGCCCTGCGGAACGGGAGGCGCGATCATGCCGATCCACGCAGCCACGCGGTCCGAGTAGCGTGCGGCCAGAATTGGTGAAACTCGTGCGAACCCGCTGAGCGTCGTCCCCGAGTTGTCGTCGATCCAGGCGGTGTGTTGCGTCCACGGCATCTTAAGGTGGACCGCCCAAGACGTCATGCCGCGCGTGAATCCGTTTGGCCCGGCGGCGGCGAACAGGTCCTCACCGGTCGCCGTTCGCCATGCCTCGAACGCCCAGGGGATCACCGCGACTGGCCCGTAGTTGCCGTGGCCCATGCTCTCGGACCATACGCCGCCCATCGCGTCGAAAGCGGGAATACACTCCGCGGGCACGCGCTTCGCCCACGAGTCCAAGAACCGTCGTGCGCCGGCTTCGTGCTCTGTGCCGGCGCCGGCGATCGCTAGCGCGACCAGCAGTTTCGGCGCGATACCGTCGCGCGTATTGCGCGTGCCCAAGTGGGCCGGGCCCCATGTCTGGTTGTACCACCACGATCCGCTCTTGAGCGTAATCTCCGGTGTGTCCGTGTACCAGCGCAGCCATTGCCCGAGGGCGTTCCCGTAGCGTATCCGCTCGGCCGGAGACAGGGAGTCGTAAATCCAGTCATACACCATCGCGTGGTAGCCGAAGGGTCCGTTGCCTTCGCGCGACAGAATCGCACCGTCGCCCCAGAACGCTTTCACCGCATCGGCGTAAGCTTTGCCTTCGCGGCCCGCCGCGCGTTCCACCATGTAGCAGATGCCGAGTGACACCAACTCCAGAGGAGTGTCCGACGCGCTCCGCGGTTTTTGGATACCCTCGGCGAGGGCGCGATTTGCAGCGGCCTTGATCTCCTCGTACGTTGAGCGAAGAGATCCCGCTGCGCGGGCGGCAAGGATCCGCGCGCCGTTGGGGCCCACGAAAATCCGCGGATGTGCTTCCAGTTCGTACGCGGCCGCACGCACGCACGACAGGGCCACGAGGCTGGCCGCGAGGGCCCATCGACGGATCTTCAGCGAAGCTCCGCCGGGGGCTTCGCTGGTCTCGATCCGGCGTGCATCCTTCGGCAACTGTTGCGCCCAGGAGTAGTCCGGTAGAAGGCTCTCAAAGACAGGTGTTACGGTCCATCCGCCCACGGCTTCCTTCTTGGCGCCGCCCAGGTTCTGCAAGTCCTGTGGGTAATCTGCCGCTTTCTTCCGTTCCATTCGACATAGACTCCTCGCTCAGCCACGAAGAATATCATGGGGAGCCTTAAGAAGGAGGAACGCCGCCAGGGAGCGGACCCGGTGAAGGCTGGCAGGCGAAGGAGAGTCAGGCGGGTTGGATGGCGTCCGTGATCTTGCGGGCGACGCGATGCTCGCCGTTGATTCCGCGCGCCCAAACCTTATAGGCGTCGCTCGCGGTTCATACTCAGTAGCAGTTGATATCTGCACGGTTGCCGGTGCGGGTTCCATGGGAATTCGCCGCGCGAGTGCCGGTGCACGGGGGCGCAGATCCAGCAGGCAGATCCTTCTGGCGCGAACACACCTTACGCAGCAAGCATTTGCCGTTCGGAAAACACATGGTTTCTGAGCACCCGCCCACTCGTCCGAACATGCGACTGATCGGTTGAATGAAGCGAGGCGCGAAACGCTTGCCCGTAAAATCCGATTCCCCGCCATTCGACATGGCGGTTCTTCGCAGAGCCGTGATATAACCTTCTCATGCTCACGCCGCGATTGGCCATCGTGCTGCTGCCTGCGATCCTGGCGGGCGCCGAATACTCGCGCCCCGCATCCGAACCAATCCGAGTGGACGGAAACATCGCCGTTCCCATGCGCGACGGCGTCAAACTCTACGCCGATCTTTACAGACCGTCCCGCGACGGAAAGTTTCCAGTTCTGGTCGTGAGGACCCCTTACGGAAAGCAGCGCGAGGGGATTCACCAGGGGTTGATCGATTTCGCGGGCCGCGGCTATGCCGTTCTGGTTCAGGATGTGCGGGGACGGTTCGAATCCGACGGCGACTGGGACCCATTCCGGAACGAGGCCAAGGATGGCTACGACACGGTGGAATGGGCGGCCGCGCAGCCGTGGTCAAACGGCAAAGTGGGCATGCAAGGCGGGTCTTATTTGGGCAACGTGCAATGGCAGGCGGCGGCACAAACTCCGCCCCACCTGGTAGCGATCTTTCCAGCGGTGGCCTCGACCAGCCTGTATCACAACACCTGGTATCACGGCGGCGCGTTCAAGCTGGCGCTGGCGTTCGGCTGGGGCGTGGTGCGCAATCCGCGCCGCACGATGTATCCGCAGAATTGGCATATCGAAAGCTACGCCCCTGAAGAGTGGAAATACGGAAACATCTTCTGGCGGCTGCCGCTGCAAACACTGGACCTGGCTTCTTTCAACGCTCCTGTCGCTCAGTTCCGGGATTGGATCCGGCACGAAAGCTACGACAATTACTGGAAAGAGATCAGCGTGGAGGAGAACATGGAACGGGTGAAGGCGCCGGCGCATGTTCACGGCGGCTGGTACGACTTGCTGCTGGGCGGCACATTGAACGGATACACGCTTGCCCGGAAGCACGCGGGCAGCCCCGGTGCGCGGAACGGTGCGCGAATGATCGTGGGCCCCTGGGGTCATGGGCCGACGCGCAAATTCGGCGACGTCGATTTTGGTCCCACCGCCCATCGCTCGTTGTGGGCGCGCAATCTGCAATGGTTCGATCATCACCTAATGGGAATCGATACGGGGATCGGCAGTGAGCCGCCGGTGGAGATCTTCTATATGGGCGTCAATCGGTGGGCGCATCACGCCGATTGGCCCATTCCGGGAACGCGGTACACGCCGCTTTATCTCGCCAGCGGGGGTAATGCCAACAGCGCCAGGGGCGATGGAGTTCTGGGTTGGGAGAAGCCGGCCGGCGCAGCCTCCGACCGATTCACCTATGACCCGAATTCTCCGGTTCCCACGCATGGAGGAAACGACTGCTGTGGCGCGCCGATTCCCGCCGGCCCCGTCGATCAAAGAATGGTGGAAGCCCGCGCGGATGTTCTGGTCTACACCGGTCCCATCCTGCAAAAGCCTCTTACCATCGCCGGGCCGGTCCGGATGAAGCTGCACGCCGCCACCGACGGCGCTGACACCGACTTCGTGGTCAAACTTGTCGACGTTCATCCGAACGGATTTGCGATGAACCTGGCAGAAGGCATTCTCCGCGCCCGTTACCGCAAGAGCCTGGAGAAGGCGGAACTGCTCACACCCAATCAGGCGTACGAGTTAGAAATTGACATGCGGGCGACGGCCAACGTGTTTCAGGCGGGCCACCGCATTCGCATTGATGTGACCAGCAGCAACTTTCCGCAATATGACCGGAATCCGAACACGGGCGAACCGTTAGGGTCGAGCGCGAAAGTTCGAGTGGCGCAGCAGACCATATTCCACACGCCGGACCGGCCATCGCATATTGTGTTGCCCGTGGTGGAGGCGCCCTAGGTTTTACACGTGAAATTCGATTCCCCACTGGTGCTACTTGCCGCCGGCGTCGATCATTCAGGGTTCTGCCCATGCCGCGTCAAGGGCACGGGCCGATTCGTTTGATCCGGCCGTGGTGGTTCCTTTTTTGGGCCGGCACAATCCACATTGGCGAATCACGAGGATTTTGCTCTTGCACTCAATGTGCGCCGGCGTGATATAACTACCATCAAGATTGGAGACGAGCGCGATGGAATCAGTAAAGCGGCGGGAATTATTCAAATCCGCGGCGGCTTCGGCGAGCCTCTTGGCTGCCGCCGCCGTTGCGGCTCCGGCGGAGGAGAGCCCGGACTGGAACCGGGTTCGTGAAGATTTTCCCTGGATCAGGAAGCGTCTCTGGCTCACCGCCGCGGACTACCATCCCATCGGCGTTCACTCGCTCGCCGCCATGGAGCGCCATCTCAGGTATCGGGCCAACGGCGAAGGAGAGGGCAGCTCACCCTTCGGCGCACAGGAGCTCGAAACGAAGCGGCATTTCGGCCGTTTGATCAATGCCAAGCCGGAAGAGATTGCTTTTGTCCCGAGCACAACGGAAGGTGAAAATCTCGTCATTGCCGGCATGCGTCTCGGCGAGCCCAAAGGAAATGTGGTGATCGACGACCTGCACTATCAGGCGTCGAAGTATATGTACCGCATGCTCGAGCAGGAGGGCCGAATCGAGTTGCGCATCGTAAGACTCTCGGAAAAAGACGGCTGCTGGACTGTCCGCGCCGAGGACATGGCGAGCGCCATGGATAAGAACACCAAGCTGGTCTCGCTGGCCCTCGTTTCGAACATCAACGGCTATCTTCATGATGTCCGCCGCATCAGCGATGCCGCGCACAGCTATGGTGCATACCTGTACGCCGATATCATTCAGGCCGCGGGCGCTACCCCGATCGACGTCAGGACCATGGGAATCGACTGCGCCGCTTGCGGAGCCTATAAATGGTTGATGGGAGACTTCGGCTTCGGCTTCCTCTACGTGCGCGAGGATTTGCAGGAAAGGATTGTGAGGCGTTCCCGTTACGGCGTGCGGCAGTATACGAGCCTGAACAATACCCAGACCGATTCCCAGTTCAAGATTCGTCCCGGCGCCGTTCAATATGAGACCGGCAGTTTTTCCTACAGTGGCGGAACATGCGTACACGCCGCTCTCGAATACATCCATAAGCTGGGTGTTCCGAATATCCGTGCCCACACAAAGCAGCTCACCGCCCGCTTGCAAAAGGAGCTTCCTCGCATGGGGTACCCGCCGATCACGCCGCCGGATAACGACACCCCGATTGTGAGCTTCCGTCTTCCCGAGTATGCGAAAACCGCCGCGAAGCTAAATAAAGCGTTCCAAGGAACGGTAGTCGCCTTGCGGAGATGGGAGTTTTCCGAATCGGAAGGCAAAGTCCGGATTGTGCCGGGAATGAGAATCTCGCCGTCGGTTTACAACAACCAGTCGGACATCGACCGGTTGCTCGAGGCGCTCGCGTAGCCAGCCTCACGGCCGCTTAGCGTGAACGCTATACGGAATCCGATGCAGGCGCGGCCGTTCTTCACAATCTGGTCGAAGCATTCCTCGCACCACGACCAGATGTTTCCGGCCATGTCGTGGAGTAATATGACAACGCCAAACCTTTCCCTGTGCGTCGCGCACTCCGCTGTTACTTAGGCGTATCCTGCAAAGGAGCCTATCATGTTAGATGTGACTTCAAAGATTGTGGGGCGCGGCCTCTCTATCGCCGTTCTTATCGGCGCATTTCCACTCCCGGGGCAGGAGGACACCGCGCTTGACCGGTATGTGAAAGCGGCCGATCCTTCTTATGGGTGGGAGCTGCGGTCCACCCACCCTGGGCTCGGCATCCGGACCTTTAATCTCCGGATGACCTCGCAGACATGGTTGACCGCCTCGGAGGTATCTGGAAACCGCTGGCAGCACTGGCTGCGGGTGACTGTGCCGTCCAATGTCCAATCCAGTAAAGCAGTGCTTCTGATCAACGGCGGGAATACGGACGAGGTTAACCCCGGAGCGGCGCCCTTCGAGTTGAGCGCCGCGGTCGCCTTGACCGGGATTGTACTTGCGGAGTTGCGGGCTGTCCCGAACCAGCCGCTCACGTTTGCCGGGGAAGCGAGCGCGCGTTCAGAGGACGCGATTCTGGCCTACAGTTGGGACAAGTACCTGCGCACCGGCGATGAGAAGTGGCCGGCGCAGCTAGCGATGACCAAGGCGGCGGTGCGAGCCATGGACGCGGTGAGCGAGTTTTGTGCCAGACCCGAGGCGGGGGGACACAAGATCGACGGGTACGTGGTGGGCGGAGGGTCAAAGCGGGGGTGGATCTCATGGCTGACGGCGGCTGTGGACCGGCGCGTCAT